>SHZN01000032.1 GCA_009692245.1 Gammaproteobacteria bacterium | reverse complement strand
GAGGTGCCGATCGCGGAACTCACCGATTACTGGTTTGGCGAATTCCTGATCCTGTGGCGCCCGCAGGCGAGCGAACTGCGGCCATTGCGCGCCGGAATGCGCGGCGACGACGTGCGCTGGCTGCGCCAGGGGCTCGAGCAGCTCGGCGGCTTGCCGGTCTCCGATCAATCGCGCGACCTGTTCGATTCCGAACTCGAGCGCCTGGTCGAGGATTTCCAGCGCGGCCGGCGACTCTCCGTGGACGGCGTCGCGGGCGTGCAGACCCAGCTCGTACTCGACGCAGCGCTTGGAGCGCCCGGAACGCCGAAACTCGCTGACACCGGAACGGAGGCCGGCGCATGAGCTTCATCCTCGACGCATTGCGCAAATCCGAACTCGAGCGCCAGCGCCAGAGCGGCCCCAGTATCGCGGAGTTGCCCGTTGCGCGTGACGACCGGCGCCTTCCCAGGGCCTTGCTCGCGATCGGGTTGCTGCTGGTCGTCAATGTCGGCGTGCTGCTTTTCTTCCTGCTGCGTGACACGAGCGGTGCGCTGCCGGCGGTCGAGACGACTTCGACCACGGCTCCCGTTGTCGCGACGCCGGCGGCAGCCGTGTCAACGCCGGCACCCGCCGATACCGTGCCAGCCGTGGATTCACCTGTCGTCGATGCACAAGTGATCGAACCAGAGGTGATGCCGGAAGCCACATTACCGCCACCCGCGCCGGATCCGACGTTGTTGCCAGACGCATCGGTCACCTATTCGCCGGGGCCCGCTGATGACATGCCGCCACCCATCGCCGACCTGCCGGCGCAGGTGACCGCCGGCATGCCGGAGCTTTCGGTCGACCTGCACATCTATTCGGATGATCCAGCGAAGCGCGTCGTGTTCATCAATGGCCGGCGCTACCAGCGCGGCGGCGTACTGGTCGAGGGCCCGACGGTCGAGGAGATCAACCGCGAAGGCGCCGTGCTCAGTTACCACGGTCGGCGTTTCCTGCTGCCCAGCCAGTAGCCCGGCGAGCCTGCCCACGGCATGAATGCAGTTGCGTTGCCCGCCCATGTCCTGAGCGGCACCGATTTGTCCGCGGCGCTGCGCGCCGGCATCTATCGCCTGATCTCGCGTGAAGAGGTCATCAACAAGATCAACGTGTTTCCAGTGCCGGACGGCGACACTGGCACCAATCTCGCGCTCACGCTCCAGGCAGTCCTCACAACGCTTCGCGGCAATCCGGACGCGCATGCCGGGCAGACCCTAACGCGCATTGCCGACGCCGCGCTCGATGGCGCGCGCGGCAACTCGGGCGCGATCCTGGCGCAATTCCTGCTGGGGCTTGGCGATCGCGCCGGTCACCTTGCCGAGTTGACGGTGGAAGGATTTGCGGATGCGGTCAGCGGCGGCGCGAGCAATGCACGCGAATCACTGGCGGAGCCGCGCGAGGGCACGATTCTGACCGTGCTGACGGATTTCGCTGCCGCAGTCGCACGCGAAGTCCGGGAGCACGGCGTGCGTGACTTCCCCTCGCTCTTCCGGGCGGCGCTCGCAACCGCACAGACTTCGCTCGAAGCAACACGAGACCAGCTCGAGACTCTCCGCCGTGCCAATGTCGTCGATGCGGGTGCAATGGGTTTCGTCGAGCTGGTCGCCGGCATGTCCGGCTACCTTGACACCGGCGTCGTGCCGGATGACGACGCGCCGATCGATCTTATCCATGACGAGACATCCGCAGCCGGCCAGGAAGAGGACCTCGAGTACCGCTACTGCACGGAATGCATGATCACTGGCGATGGCATCGACCGGCGAAAATTGCGGGAAGAGGCTTCCACACTTGGCGCGAACCTGGTCGTCGCCGGCACACATCGCAAGGTCCGGCTGCACCTGCACCTGAATGAACCACAGCGCCTGTTCGAGCTCGCGGCCCGTTTTGGAGAGGTCAGCAGGGAAAAAGCCGATGACATGCAGCGCCAGCAGGAAATGGCGCATCACGAATCGCGCAGGCAGGTCGCCGTCGTCACCGACTCCGCGGCCGACCTGCCGGACTCGGTGATGGAAGCACTCGACATCCACATGGTACCGGTGCGCGTGCACTTCGGTGCGCACAGCTATCTCGACAAGATCAGCCTTTCACCCGAGCAGTTCTTCCACGAACTCGCGACCAATCCGCAGCATCCAAAAACCTCGCTGCTACCGCCGGGAGATTTCCGGCGTGCCTTCGAGTTCCTTGGCTCGCACTACCGGGCCGTCGTCTATGTCGGACTGACGGCTCGCGTCAGCGGCACATTCCAGAGCGCGGAGACCGCGGCCGGACGCGCGCGCACCAACGCGCGCATCGTCGCGGTCGACTCCGGGACCGCGGCGCTCGGCCAGGGACTGGTCGTCATGCGCGCGGCGGAAGTCGCGGCTGCGGGCGGCGACGCCGATGAGGTGCGCGATGCCGCAATCGCGGCCCGGCGCAGGACGCGTACCTGGGGCTGCCTGGTCACGCTTGAATTCGCCGTGCGCGGTGGCCGTGTGCCGCGCTGGATCAAGACGCTGGCGGACCTGCTGCAGTTGACACCGATACTTGCCGTACATGCTGACGGCAGCGTCGGCATCGGCGGAGTACTGTTCGGCCGCGCGAATCCCTACCATCGCTTCGGCCGGTTCCTGCGGCGGCGGCTCGACCCCGGCAAACGCTGGCGCATCGGCGTCGGGCACGCCAACACGCCGGAAGGCGCAGCACTCGTGCGCGACGCAATCGTCGCCGGCCTCATAGGCGCCGATGTACAGCCCGTCATTCCGCTTGGCACGGCGCTTGGCGTGCATGGCGGGCCCGGGTGCGTCGTCGTGGCAGTGCAGGAACTGGACGCGTCGGCGAGCACACGATAGATCACCGAGTCCTCAATTGAAGCCGCAACACCAGGTAGCCCGCCGCACCCGCGATCAGCGAACCCGCCAGGATTCCGATTCTCTCCAGCCCCTGGTAGTCGCCACCGCTCGCCTCGAATGCGAGTGACGCGATGAAGAAGCTCATCGTGAATCCAATGCCGCAAAGCAGCGACACGCCGTAGAGCAGGCCCCAGCCAGTGTCGCGAGGCAGAGCTGCAAGCCCGAAGCGCGCGGCAAGCCAGCAGGCCGCCATGATCCCCAGCTGCTTGCCGACGAATAGCCCGGCGATGATGCCGAGCGAGACGGGATGCAGAAGCTGCGCAGCCGAAATGCTGGACATCGGCACGCCGGCATTGGCAAATGCGAAGAGCGGCAGCACTCCAAACGCGACCCAGGGGTGCAAGGCATGCTCCAGCCTGTGCAGTGGCGATTCGCCGTCCTGGCGCGCCGATACGCGCAGCGGTATGAACATTGCGAGCAGGACTCCTGCAAGCGTCGCGTGTACGCCGGATTTCAGCACCGCGATCCACAGCAGTGCTCCGACGATCAGGTAGGGCGCGGAATGGGTGACGCCCGAACGATTCAGGATTGCGAGCAGGATCGTGAGCCCGGCGGCAATCGAAAGCGCGACAAGCGACAGTTCGGCCGCATAGAAGATTGCGATGATGATGATGGCGCCGAGATCATCGAAGATCGCGACGGACAGCAGGAAGGCCTTCAGTGTGGCAGGTACGCCCTTACCAACAAGCAGCAGGACGCCGAGTGCGAAAGCGATGTCGGTGGCGGACGGGATGGCCCAGCCCCTCATCGCAGCCGGATCGTCCCAGTTCAGCCATGCATATATCGCCGCCGGCGCGGCCATGCCGCCGATCGCCGCGATGGCCGGCAGGCTCGCATCGCGCCGGCTGGAAAGGTGCCCCTGCAGCAACTCGCGCTTCAACTCGAGCCCGACCAGCAGGAAGAACACTGCCATCAGGCCGTCGTTGATCCACAGGAGCAATGGTTTCGCAACGTGGAGCGGGCCGGCGCGGATTTCCAGTGGCAAGTTGAATAAGGCGTCGTACGCGCCAGCGAGCGGCGAGTTCGCCACCAGCATTGCAAGCACGGCGGTACCCATCAGCAACAGGCCGCCGGCCGCCTCCAGGCGCAAGAAATCCTGGAGCGACGCGAACGTGCGCTGAATCAATTCTTCAGTGTGCGACAGCACTGCGTCGGACCGCCTCGCACGCGACTCAGGGTCGCGCCGATGGACTTACGATGGGCCGGCCTTCCTCGCTCCAGCGCAAGTAGTCGCCTTCGAGGTGGAACAGCCGGCTGAACCCGGCCCCCTTCAGGGTCTCGAGCGCGATTGCCGCACGCCGCCCGCTGCGGCAGTACACGACGACATCGCGCTCGCCCGCTGGTTCGAGTTCCGCAATCCGCTAGCCGAGCGAGTCGTGCGGAATGTTGATCGCTCCCGGGATGTGGCCCTCGTCGAACTCGGCGACGCTGCGCACATTGAGCACCAGCAATTCCGTGTCGCCGGATTCCATGCGCTCGCTCAGGGCCTGCGGCTCAATGCCAGACGGATCTTCGGCCGAGGCCACGCCCGCGAACGCTGAAGCGAGAATGGCAAGCACGGCCAGGAACCGCATCGGTTCAACCTACCAGCACGAACGTGATCCGCATGCGGACCCGATAGCCGGTGATCTTGCCCTTGTCGACCATGACTTCCTGGTCGGCGATCCAGGCGCCGGTGATGTTCTTGAGCGTCTTGTTCGCCCGCGCGAGGCCCTGGCGCATGGCGTCGTCGAAGCTCTTGTCCGAGGTTGCGCTGATTTCACTGACTTTTGCGACGGTCATGACATGCGCCTTTCAATTGCATCCGCTTCTTACGGCAACGGTGATAATACTCCCGTGGGTCCGGCTTCGGGATCGCGGTTCAGCAGCAGGGTGGAAAATTCGGCAGCCGGCGCAGCTTCGCCCTGTTCCGCGAACCGGACCCGTACTGTCCGGTAGTGGAATGCGAATTCGGCGCCTGCCAGCAGATCTTCGAGCCTGGCAGCGGCTGCCGCGTCGGGTGCGGCCGAGATGATATCCAGCGCAGGAACGACCTCGCGCGAGGACCTGAGCAGCAGCGTCACCTGGAATTCACCGGCAGGGCTGCCGGTTTCGAGCAGTGTCAGGTCATAGGCGATCTGGAACGGGGCAAGGTCGGCGACCTCGACATCCGGAAGCGTCGCTACCGCGACCTCACGCGCGCGCGCAAACACCGCATCGCGATCGATGAGTTGCGCAGCCGCGGAAGCGGCGACAAGGAAAGCGCCAAGTGCGATGCCAGCCAGCCGCATTTCGGGTCCTCCGGCCGTTATCATGCACGCCTCTATAGCCTGGCGCAGCCAGTCGCGCCCGGAGATGACGATGTTCCGCAAGCTTCGCAGCGCCCTCGTAAGTGGTCTCGTGGTCGTGATGCCGATCGGCCTGACGTTATGGCTGCTATGGTGGTTTGGGAGTTCGACCGAATCGCTGCTGCGGCAGGCCATCACGCTCGTGATCCCCCTCGAGTATTACCGCCCCGGCATGGGTATTGTCGCCGCCGTCCTGCTGCTGCTTTCGGCAGGCTTCCTGCTTAACGCCCTGCTGGTACGGAGGATGCTGGCGGCCTGGGACACATTTCTAGACCGGATTCCCGTTGTCAAGACGATCTACGGCGCGATTCGCGATTTCACGAAACTGTTGCCGGCGGACGGCAAGCGCCGTGACCTGAAGCGCGTGGTGCTCGCCCGATTCGGCGACGCTCGCCTCGTCGGCTTCGTTACGCGCGATGATGCATCGGAACTCGGCGTCGTGAAACACGAGGACGCGCTGGTCGCAGTCTATTTTCCGATGAGTTACCAGATCGGCGGCTACACCGTGCTCGTGCCGCGCTCGGCCATCACGCAACTCGACATGCCGGTCGAATCCGCGATGCGACTTGTCCTCACCGGCGGACTCTCCGGCGGACCACATTGATTTGGTGCCCGCACTAGTCCTTGTCGATCTTTGTGATCTTCGAGCCTTCGAACGTCAGGTTGTACATCAGACCCTTATTCGAAAAGATGAAGCCGATGATCGGCTTCTTCGAAGTCTCGGTGTCGACCTGCCCGCCAGCGCCGAGGGTCGCAAGCGCGACACTGCCATCCACGCCTGCCTTCCAACCTTCGCTCTTCCTGAAATTGTCGAGCTCGCGCTGATGCATGAACAGGATCACCTGGCTCTTCTGCTGCACGCCGAGCTGGAATCCGATCGAGCCCGCGGCAATGTTGTAGTAGGCCGTCGTATTCCCGCCGACCTGCAGTGCGCCCTCGCCGTACTCGCCACCGATTCCGATCCCGCCCTTGATGACTTGCGGGAACACCAGCATCCCGGCCGACTTGCCAGCCAGTTCTTTCGCCGCGACTGAATGCTTGTACAACTCGTTGACGGCTTCGCGGACCGCTGCATCGAGTTCCTCGCGCGAGGCAGCCACGGCCGGCACGGTCGCGAACAGCATCAATGCGGCTGCGAGCAGCGAACGGACAATGCGGATCATTTCGGTCTCCTGCGTCGGGGTGCGGTTACATCATAACCGCGCGCAGGCGGTTCAAGCGTAGGCGGCGCGCGGCCTGTTCTGCGAATAGAGCAACTCGACATGACGGATGCCGGAGGTGCAGCGCGCGACCCGTTTGACTGCCTGCACCAAGCGCAGCAGCAGGTTGTACTTGGCGCGCGGGCCGCCGGCGGCATAGGCGCCAGCGACGACCAGGTGCAGCACCGTGATGCGCTCGAAGCTGTCGCGCACGTAGAGGATCACGCCCACGGGGCGCGAAACCTTGCCATCGCGCTCGATGGCGAACAGGCACTGGGCCTCGGACGGGCCGGCGACGCGTACACGCAACGAATTTCCGTCGGTCACGATTTCGGGCGGGCCATAACGGTCGATGGCCGTCTGGATGCCATGCCGAACGCGGTCCTGGCGTTCATTGAAGAACAGGAGCGCCTCGAGCTGGTGGTAGTGCTCGGCCGGCAAGCTTGAAACGAACGCAATCTGATGCTTGATGCTCGGTTCTCCCGGCATGCGGTGCCCACCCCCCGATGGCCGGCCCACCTTACGGGGCACTCAGGCCGCTGTCGAGATTCACATACTCCCGTGAAAACCGAAGAATGCGAAACCGCTGTGGTACTGAAGCAACGCCCGGGGACCCACAGAGGGCGCATTGGTAGGCATTTGCCGCAAGTCCCGGAAGTGATGAGTTTTTTCGAACTGCGTCACGCGACCAAGGGTGGAAACTGGACCTGTGTCTAGTTCGCCACGACGGATTTTATCAAAGATTGACACAGCCAGTACGCCGCCGGCTTCCGGGCCCGTGTCGCGGTGTTTTTGCGCGGATTTGTAACGTCCGGGGTACCGTGTACATCGACTATATCGGCGTCGAAAAGCCCAATGAGGGGCGAGCGACAGCGTCGCCGCCGTCCACAGGCGCGAATGTCATCGTGCTTTCCGCGGATCCCGTGCCGTCGACCTGCTGCGCGATTCACTTGCCGGCAATCATCGTGTCTGGCGCGCCGATGATGCGGCTCACGCGGCCGACCTGATCGTCACGGCCGGCAATGCCGTGCTGCTTGCCGACTCTTCGCTTGCCGATAACGACACGCGCGAGTTCGTCACCAGGGTTCATGAGCAGTTCCCGGACCTCGCGATCATTGTGGCGGGCCGCCGCGATGACGAGGCCCAACTCGCGGAGCTGGTCTCCCAGGGCATCATCTTCCGTTTCCTGCACAAGCCAGCCTCCGCGGATCGAATCCGCAACTTCGTGGATGCAACACTGCGCCGCCAGCAGAGGGGCGCCGACATGCCGGCCGCCACGCAGCGGACCGGTGCAACCTCCGTAAAGCTGAAGGTACTTACAATGCCTTCGATCAAGCTCGACAGCGCGGGGATGCGCCGCTGGCTCCGCCGCAGCCTGCTGCTGATTCCGCTCGTCCTAATCTTGCTGGCGCTCGCCACCTGGAAGCCCTGGGAAAAAATCGGCGACATGATGTCGACCAATGACGGGCAGTCCACGACCGCGGACGAAAGCCGGGACTCCGCGGTCCAGAAGTTGCTGGATTCTGCCGGCATCGCACTCTCGCGAGGCGAGCTCGTCGAGCCGCCCGAACAAAATGCGCTCGAACTCTACCGGGCAGTGCTCGCGCGCGATCCGGACAATCGCGTGGCGCAGCGCGGCATCGATCGGGTCGTGGACGAGTTGCTGGCGCAGGCCGAGAAGGCCCTCATGGCCCAGGATCTTACGGCCCTGGCGAGCGCCGTGGATGCGGCGCGCGCGGCCCGGCCCGATCATCCGCGTCTCGAATTCTTCACGACCCAGCTCGAGCGCGCACTCGAGCGCTTCCCGAATTCCGGCAGGCCGCCACGTACCGCAGCTGCAGCTGAGGCACCAATAGCCACGCCGCAATCCGCGCCTGCACACGCGCCTGTATCCGCGCGCAGCGACGCGAGCAGCGTGCAAGGACTGGTGCTGCTCGCCAATGAGCGCATGCGCAGCAATCAACTCGTCGGCGGCAATGACAGTGCGCATGCCTACCTCCTCTCGGCACGGCGCATCGATCCGGTGGATCCCGGCGTGCAGCAGGGCGTCGCCGCGCTCGCCGCGTTGCTGCAGAGCAATGCGCGCAAAGCGATCAGCGAGGGCCGCCTCGACGAAGCCGGCGAATGGGTGCATCAGGCCGTTGCGCTCGACGTCAATCGCCAGGAAGTGGCCGAACTACGTTCCGAGCTCGAAGTCGCGCGGCTCGGTAATGTGCGCGAAGACCGCGCGCGGCTCTTCACGCTCGCGAACCAGCGCATCGCCCAGGGCCACCTGATCGAACCGATGGCCGATTCCGCCCGGCATTACCTGGACCTGCTGCGAGCATCTGATCCCGGATACGAGGGCCTGCCGGAAACCAGCGCCCTGCTGGCAAGCAAGGCGCTCGCAGAAGCACGGCGCCTCGCCGCGACCGGCGCTTCAAGCGACGCCGAAGCGCTGCTAAAAGCGGCCAACGACACCGGCGCACCGGCCACCGAAGTCGCCGCTGTCGCCACCGCGATCGCAAGGGCGCGCGCAGCCGCTTCACCGCCGAAGCCCGTGGCACCAGTCGTGCTGCCGGAGAGCAAACTGCACCGCACCCATTTCGTTGCGCCCGAATACCCGCCAAGGGCGCTCGCGCAAGGCACCACCGGCTGGGTGGACATCGAATTCACTGTCGCCCGCGACGGCAGTACGCACGATGCGACTGTCCGCGGGGCCGAACCGATGGGTGTCTTCGATCGCGCGGCGCTCGAATCCGTGGCGCGCTGGCGCTACTAACCGCACGTGGTCAATGGCATCGTCGTCGATCAGCGCGTCGCTGCACGCTTGCGGTTCGCACTCAAGGATTGATCACGCCGCCGGCTTGACCGGAACCGTGCGCTCGTGCGCGCGGCCCAGGAAGATCGCGATGATCGCCCAGACGACCGCGACACCCGCGCCCAGCCAGGCGATGCCCGCGAGCCCCAGCGACAGCATCTTGACGACAGCCTCGTGGAATGAGGCGACCACAGCGTCGCTGCCGCGATAGACCACCGTGTCATTGAAGTTCTTCGCCTTGTACTTCGACGCGCGATCCATCGTCGTGTAAAGGATATGCAGGCTCGGACGCGTCACCGCGTACTGCCCGACGCGGCGTACAACATACACTGCGACCAGCGTCGCCAGCGTCGGCGAGGCGGCGATCAACAGAAAACCGGTCGCGACGACCACCGGCACGGCGATCAGCATCGTCGTTACGCCGAGACGCGCCGTCAGCCGGCCGATCGCAAACAACTGCAACAGCAGCGCAATCAGATTTACGATGCAGTCGATCTTGCCGAGAAACGCCGTGCGTTCCGAACCGTCAGGGAAATGGATTTCCAGCAGCGCGGCCTGCTGCAGGTACAGGAAAGTCGTCACCGCCGCCATCAGGAATACGAACAATGCAATGCCGGCCAGGTATCGCGAGCGCAGCACCAGCGTGATGCCGGCGAAGGGATTGCCACCGATCGGGCTCTCCACGATGCGATCGCCATCATCTGTGCGGCGCGCGGTCCAGCGCAGCAGGTAGCGCATCAGGAAGAGCGTGCCCGCCAGCATCACGGCGGATATCAGCAGCAGGTTGACGTCGCCCACCGCCTCGGCGAAGAACGCGGTGATACCGGATCCGATGACCGCGCCCGTACTGGCGCCCCCGGCAATGAAGGCGAACATGCGCCCCGCCTGTTCCTTGTTGAACAGGTCGGCCATGAAGCTCCAGAACACCGACACGACGAAAAGGTTGAACACGCTCAGCCAGACGAAGAACACGCGCGCCGGCCAGATATCATCCTCGAAGGCGGTGAATACGGCCCAGAACGCCAGCAGGTTGATGATGAAGAATACGTAGGTCCACGGCAGGAATATCGAGCGCAGGTACTTCCCGCTGATCCAGCCGAACAACGGAACCGCAAGCAGCATGCCGAGAAAGGTGAACCAGAACAGGTCGTCGAGCGCGTGCACGCCACCGGTCACGCCCATGCTGTCGCGCAGCGGGCGGAGGATGTAGTAGGCGGTGAACACCAGGAAGTTGAAGGCGAACGCCGCAATGAGACCAGCGGTTTCGGCAGGCCGGACATTGACGATCCGTCCTAGCAACGTCGTCGCCCGTGGTTCCGAGCTCATGTGCGCGCAACCGGCCGTTCGCTGGTGATCGCGATCGTGTTGCCCTCGGTGTCCTCGAAGAACGCCATCCAGACCTCGATGGCATCAAGACGAGCAATCAGGTGCGGGCCGCGCAGGAATTCCACGCCCCTCCG
The DNA here is from genome assembly GCA_009692245.1 of Gammaproteobacteria bacterium. Taxonomy (GTDB): domain Bacteria; phylum Pseudomonadota; class Gammaproteobacteria; order Steroidobacterales; family Steroidobacteraceae; genus SCUD01. The sequence continues at coordinate 4,288 of SHZN01000032.1, read as the reverse complement.
CTCGAGTTCGGCATGTGCCATGTCGATGTCAGCGACGCGGTAGTAGACGATCGAGCCTGGCGGCTCGTACATCGGGTCGGAAGCGATCGAGAGCGCGAGCCGGACCCCGTCACAATCAAAGAACGCGAGTTGCGGCGGAACCTCGAACAACAACTTCATGCCAAGCAGCTCGCGGTAGAAGACGGTCGCGCGCGCAAGGTCGCGGACCGGGATCGCGACCTGCTCGATGCGCGACAGATTCACTGACTATTCCGTGATGCCGGACTGGTCGAGGATGAACGTGTATTCCTCGGCTCTCTCGCGGTAGCGCTGGAAGCGGCCCGACTTGCCGCCGTGACCTGCTTCAATCGTCGTGCGGAACAGCAGCGGATTCGTGCCGGTCTTGCGCGCCCGCAGGCGCGCGACCCATTTGGCAGGCTCGAAATACTGCACCTGGCTGTCCCAAAACCCGGTGGTCACGAGAATCGCGGGGTAGTCCTGATTCGCGACATTGTCATAGGGCGAGTACGACAGCATGTAGTCGTAGGATGCCTTCTCCTTGGGATTGCCCCATTCCTCGAACTCGTTGGTCGTCAGCGGGATACTTTCGTCCAGCATCGACGTCACGACGTCGACGAAGGGCACTTGGGCAACGATCGCCCGATAGTCGCCCGGCGCCAGGTCGGCGACGGCGCCCATCAGCAGGCCGCCCGCGCTGCCGCCCATCGCGGACACGCGCTTCGGGTCCGCGTAGCCTTCCTGCACCAGGAAATGCGTTACGTCGATGAAGTCCGTGAAGGTGTTGATCTTGTTGAGAAGGCGGCCCTGATCGTACCAGCGGCGCCCCATTTCCTGGCCACCGCGAATGTGCGCGATGGCATAGACGAAGCCGCGGTCCAGCAATGACAGGCGCGAAATGGCAAATTCCGGATCCATCGAAAGGCCGTAGGAGCCGTATCCGTATTGCAGCAGCGGCGCGTGACCGTCGCGCTTGAATCCCACGCGATAGACCAGCGACACGGGCACCTTCGCGCCGTCGCGTGCCGTCGCCCACAGCAATTCGGTGCGGTAATTGGTGGTCTCGAAATCCCCCAGCACCGGGTCGCGCTTCATGAGCTGCTTCTCGCCGGTCTGGATGTCGTAGTCATACGTGCTGTTCGGCGTTGTCAGCGAGGTGTACTCGTAGCGCACGATGTGCGTGTCGATCTCGGAGTTCTGGCTGAGCTCGGTCGTGTAGGCAGCCTCATCCGCCGCGATGAAAAAATCCGCGCTGCCATCCAAGGGCCGGATGCGGATCTTGCGCAAGCTCCCGGAACGTTCCTCGATCGCGAGGAAATCCTTGAACACGTCGAAGCCGTGAATGAAAGCGTCGTCGCGGTGTGCCATGAGTTCGCGCCAGTTGGCGCGATCACCTTCCTCGCCGACTTTCGCTTCCAGCAGCCGGTAATTCGGCGCCTGCCAATTGCTGCGAATGATCCAGCGGCCATCGAGGGGATCCACCTGATACTCATGGTCGCGCTCGCGCGGCAGGAACACGCGGAACTTCAGATCGGGATCTGCGGCGTCTGCATAACGCACTTCGGTGGATACCGTGCTCTCTGCAACGATCAGCAGGTAACGTTCGTCCTTGGTCTTCTTGACTTCCGTGTAGAAGCTCTCGTCGTCCTGTTCATAGATGAGCGGATCGCCGGCAGGATCGGTGCCGAGCACGTGGCGGCGCACGCGATAGCCCAGCAGCGTCTCCGGATGCTTTTCCACGTACAGGACACTTGCACTATCCGCGGTCCAGGCGAGCGCCGGATCGACGTTTTCGACGACGTCCGGCAGCGTTTCTCCGGTCTCGAGGTCCTTGACCCGCAACCGGTACTGGCGCCGGCCGACGATGTCCTCGACATAGGCAAGCAGCCGATCATTGGGCGCCATCGCGGTTGCGCCGACCTGGTAGAACCCGTGACCTTCGGCCAGCACGTTGGCGTTCAGCATCAACTGCTCGGCGGCCTCGAGATTGCCGGCCTTGCGCGCGTAGATTGGGTATTCCTTGCCGATCTCGAAACGCGCGTAGTACCAGTAGCCGCGCTTGCGATATGGAACGCTGGAATCGTCCTGCTTGATGCGTGCGATGATCTCGCCGTAAACGCGATCCTCGAGTGCCTTGGTGTGCGCGGTCATGGACGCCTTGTAGGCGTTCTCGGCCTCGAGATAGGCAAGCACTTCCTTGCTGGTGCGTGTGTCGTCACGCAGCCAGTAGTACTCGTCCACCCGCGTGCCATTCGGCGACACGACCTCGTGTGGCCGCACTGCGGCGATCGGCGGCACCGGCGAAGGCATAGCCATGCTCTCGGACTCCGTCCTGGCCGGCGCATCCGCGGCGCACGCCCCCAGCAGGATTGCCAGGGGAGCGACAAATACCCATGAATTGCGCCGGCTGCTCATCGACTGTCGCGCATCTTACCGGACGAGTCCGAATGACGCGTCTGCGAAATCGCGATGCCGACGGCTTCCCCCGACAGGAAAGCTGCCTCGGCCCGCGCGTCCAGGCACCAGTCGCCACAGAACCCGATGTTGGCTGTCCGATCAAGCAGATATGGCTCGCCAAGCGGCGCCTCGACCCGTGCATGGCGCCAACGATGGGTGTCCGACAGCAGGATCGCGGGCAGTTTTTTCCCAAGCTGACCTGAAAGGCGTGTCAGCAGGGTCTTCTGGACACGCGCGGGCGGTGCATCGAATTCCCGGCGTGAGTATTCGGCCGAGGCATGCAACACCCAGGCATCCGGGGTATCGCGTCCCGGCTTCGAGCCATTGCGTGCAAACCAGGGGAGTACTTCGTCATCCGTGAAGCTTGCATCCGGCACGTCCCCGACCGGACCCGCGAATGCGACCATGGCCGCCCAGCAGGGCGCCATCGGCACGGCGCGCACGCGCTCCGCGAGCGGCGTATGTGAAGCCGCAAGCGCCGCCGCTTCCGGTGCCGGCAGTGCCAGCACCACAAATCCGAAATCCGGATGCCCCGCGCCGCGATCGTCGATCAATGTCCAGCCGCCCTGCTTGCGTTTCAGACGCGTGATGCGCGCGCCATATTCGATGTCGAGTCCCTCCGACAGGAATCGCGGCAGCGCATTCATGCCCGGCGATCCGACCCACAGATCGCCGTGTTCCTGTTCACCACCGGGCCAGCGGGGCAGCCAGCGCTCAGCGCCCCCGGCCAATCTCGCTTTTTCGATTGCCGCGCGGAATGACGGCTCGCGCACGCTGAAATATTGCGCTCCATGATCGAAGGCCGCGGCCTCGAAGCGGCGCGTCGCGATCCGCCCGCCGGGTGCGCGCTGGGATTCGAACACCCGCAGTTGCCAGCCGGCATCGGAAAGGCGCTGCGCGCAGGCGATTCCGGCAAGCCCCGCGCCGATCACCGCGACGGATGCCGGATTCATGCTAGCTTCTGCCCTGATGAAAGAGTCAATACTGCTCCTGTCGCTCGTGATGTCGGCCGCCTTTGCCGGCTGCACGGCGGCGCCTGTGCAATCCTACCCGGCGAGGCCCGAGGCGCGTCTCGCGCTCTACGCCAGAACGAAAGCCTGCTGCGACGATCCGTCCAGGTTTTCGTATCTGCCGCTGCCGGAGCACGGATTCGCGGACGCAGTCGTGAGTCGCGCGAGTCCGGCCTTCGAATTCCACAGCGGCCTGAGCCCATTCGCCGCCTTCGAATTGCCGCAGATTTCGACGCCATATCGCATGCGTGTAAAGAGTCTTTTCGATCCCGGCCGCGGGGGTGAGACAAGCGTTTTCTATCCGGTCGTCGCATTGCTCGACGACACATTCATCGTCCTGCGCATGTCGGGTCTCGACAATCTGCGCCTGGAGCCAGCACTCGCGACCCCGGGTGGCGAAACCGGCGTTGCCCTGACCGTACCCGTCGATCCCGCCATGGAGAACGCCCGCTACCTCATTGTTTTCACACCGGCCGCGGTGCTCGGCGCCCCGCCTGAAAGCCGTCGTGAAGGCGATCTGCTGACGCCCGCGGCTCTAGCCTGGCTCGAAAGACGGGGCGATACGGCTGTGCCCGCCTCACCCTATGGAAGGCTGCGTATCACCATCGCCCCGGAGCAGCCGGCAGCCGAAGCGGCCCGCACTCCATAGGACGGCCTGGTCGTCTCGTCGGGTTACGGTGGCCTGACCTGAAATTCCTGGTCCAGTTTCTGATCATGTAAATTCATCATGAACAGGAGACTGGGACATGGCGCAGAGAAAATACTCCTCCGAGGAGATCATCCACAAGCTGCGCGAGGCGGATGTGCTGCTCGGCCAGGGCAAG
>SHZN01000031.1 GCA_009692245.1 Gammaproteobacteria bacterium | reverse complement strand
GCGCCAACTCAGCAATCCCGACCCCGGCTTCCCCTTCCTTCAAGATCGAAATGATCTGCGATTCCGTAAACCTCGACTTCTTCATGACTGCTCCCGTTAAGCCGGGAGAGTCTATTATCCGCTGTGTCCAGGACGGGGGAGCTTACGAAAGCTGCTCGACGTGATTCCCGATCAGGTTGAGGCCCTTAACTTTCTGGCGTTGCACGCGCTGGGTCTAGGGCGGGTCGCGCGCGCCCTGGAACTGCTGGAGCAAGCGAATCGCCATCACCCGAAGGATCTGGCGACCCAGATGAATCTGGGCTTTGCACGGCAGGCAGCCGGAGATCTAGAGGGCGCACGAGCGGCGTTTCAACACGCGGTCGAACAGGATCCCCAGCGGCCGGTGGTGCGGCTGCACCTCGGCCACGCGCTCGAAAAGCTCAACCGCGGGCCTGAAGCACTGCTGGCCTATTTCCGGGCCATCGCGGACGCGCAGAAGCAGGGGCATTGGCTCAACGCGTCCACGACCGCACCGGCGCTTCTCGATCGCGTGCGCCACGCCGTGCGCTTCGCGCAGGCCAGCCGTCGGTGCCTGTTCGAGGCTGTTCTGGAGCCCGTAGCTGAGCGGCACGGCGCAGCGGCCCTGGGCCGCGTCAGGGAAACTCTCGCGACGTACCTTGGTGATCGCCCGGAAGTTCCTGTCGACCTGCGGCAGAAACCGTCAATTCTTTTCTTCCCGGGCGTACCCACTACACCGTATTTTGCGCGCGAGCTGTTTCCATGGCTGGAAGAATTCGAGCGGCAGACCGCAGCGATTCGCGATGAACTGCATGAGGTCTTGCCGCATGCGGACGGCCGCGAACGCGTCTTCACCAGTGACACGGAAGAGCAAGCCGGTTTGCGCGCATCTCACGGCGCGCCGGGTTGGGACGGATTCTATTTCTATCGATATGGTACGCGGCGGGACGAAAATCACCGGCGCTGCCCTTACACTGCGGCCGCACTCGCCGCGCTGCCGCTCATGCATGTCCGGGAACATGCCCCAGAAGTCATGTTCTCGGTCCTGACGCCGGGCACGCACATTCTCCCGCACCGCGGCGTGACCAACACGCGCCTCGTCTGTCACCTGCCGCTGATCGTCCCGGAGAATTGCGCGCTGGTGGTGGGCGGCGAAACGCACCATTGGATCGAAGGTCGGGGAGTCGTGTTCGACGACACGTTCGAGCATGAGGCCTGGAATCGCGGTACGCGAACGCGAGTGGTGCTCATCGCGGATGTCTGGAATCCGCACCTGACGCCCGCCGAGCGCGACGCGGTCGCCGTATTGGTCGGGGCCATCGGCGACTTCCACCGGGCCGCAGCCGCATAGCGGTCCTATGGCCACCGGACGGCTATTGCCAGCGCCAGCTCGTGCCCGTGGGGCCATCCTCGAGCACGACGCCGTGGCCCGCCAGCTCGTCGCGGATCCGGTCGGATTCCGCAAAGTTGCGCGTGCGCCGCGACTTGGTGCGGGCAGCGACGAGCCGATCGATCTCGGCGGGCTCCGGCCGGCCGGCAGCGCTCTCCGCAGCACCCGTCAACTCCGAATGAGTCGCCAGCCATACTTCTGGCCGCTCCCCGAGCAGACCGAGGATGGCACCGAGCGTGCGAAGTTCTGCGGCATATGCGGAAGCCGCGGGGCCGTCACCCGCCGCCTTGACGACATTCAGTTCGCGCGCGAGCGACTGCATCGCAGCAAGCGCCTCGGGCGTGCTGAAGTCGTCATTCATGGCTTCAGTGAAGCGGCGGGTCGCCTCCCCAGGCTCGTAGCCGGCGGCAGGTAGAACATCGCGCAGCGCCAGGTACAGGCGCTGCAGCGCCGCATCGGCCTGGCGCAGATTGTCCTCACCGTAGTTGATCGGTCCGCGGTAATGGCTCGCCAGCACGAAGGCGCGCAGCACTTCCGGCCGCAGCCGCGGCAGCACCTCGCGCACGGTGAAGAAATTGCCCAGCGACTTCGACATCTTTTCGTCGTTGACGCGCACAAAGCCGTTGTGCATCCAGACTTGGACGAATGGCGTGTCGCAGGCCGCGCAGGACTGCGCCAGTTCATTCTCGTGATGCGGGAACTTCAGGTCCATGCCACCGCCGTGGATGTCGAAAGAGTCGCCGAGGAGCGCCACCGCCATCGCCGAGCATTCGATGTGCCAGCCGGGGCGGCCCAGGCCCCAGGGCGAATCCCAGGACGGTTCACCGGGCTTGGCGCGTTTCCACAACACGAAATCGAGCGGATCGCGCTTCTTCTCGTCCACTTCGACTCGCGACCCGGCACGCAGGTCCGCGAGCTTCCTGCCCGACAGCTGCCCGTAGGCCTTGAAGCTCGAGACGGAATACAGCACGTCGCCGCTTTCACCGACGTACGCATTGCCTTTGGCAATCAGCGTCGAAATCATCGCGACGATTTCGGGAATGAATCGGGTTGCGCGCGGCTCGTGATCGGCAGGCCTGATTCCGAGCGCGGCGAAGTCCTCGTTCATCGACTCGATGTGGCGCGCCGTCAGGGCCTCCACCATCTCGCCCAGCTCACGCGCGCGATTGATGATCTTGTCGTCAATGTCGGTGATATTTCGCACGTAGTTGACCTGGTAGCCGCAGGCCTGCAGCCAGCGGCGCACCACGTCGAATGCGATCTGCGAACGCGCATGCCCGACATGGATGTGGTCGTAGACGGTCATCCCGCAGACGTACATGCCGACTCGCCCCGCGACGAGTTCACGGAATGGCTCCTTGCGTCCCGTCAGCGTGTTGTAGATCGTGAGCATCGGAGGCGCCTCAGTGGGCCCGTGCTGCGCCGGTGAGGCGTGCCCGCACCAAACTTGCTGGAATCGCCGGCAGCAGGGCTGCGAGTTCGGGCCCATCGTGCCTTCCGGTCAGGGCGATGCGCAGCGGCATGAAGAGCGCCGCGCCCTTGCGCCCGGTGCGCTGCTTCAGCTCCCGCCCCAGTGCCCCGACATCAGCGCCTACCTCGTGATAAGCCGCGAGGGCGGCCTCGAAGAAGGCCGGCCCAGCCTCCGCGAGTACGGTGCTGTCCTCCGCAGTGAGCGGCGGCAGCTCACCCCGCAGCACCGAGAGCCAATCCGCGGCATCCGCCGGAAACAACAGATTGCCCTGTAGCAGGCCGGCAAGCTCCAGACGCTCCTGGGCCGACCAGTCGGCCGGCAGTTCTGCATCGAGCCAATGGACGGCCTGCTCCGGAGTCAGCCGCCTGACGGCCTCGCGCTGCCAGTGATCGAGCTGGGCGGCATCGAAATGCGCCGGCGCCCGACCCAGGCGGTCGAGCCTGAAGTTCTGCGCGAAGTCGACGGGTTCCACCCACGGATCCGGCGCCCCCGTGTGTCCCAGGCGCAGCAGGTAATTGCCGACGGCGGCCGCGAGATAACCGCACGCGCGCAATTCGCCGATCGTGGTGCTGCCGCGGCGCTTGGACAAGGGCGCGCCACTCGCATCCAGCAGCAATGGCAGGTGGCCATAACGCGGCACCGGCAGCTCGAGCGCCTGCAGCAGCAGCAACTGGCGTGGCGTGTTGCTCAGGTGGTCGTCGCCACGCAGCACCTGTGTGACGCCCATCAGGGAATCGTCGACGGCATTGCAGAAAAAGAACATGGGCCCGCCGTCGGCGCGTCGTAGCACGAAATCGCCGAGCGTGGCAGCGGCGATGGACTGCAGTCCGCGGACCAGGTCCTCGAATTCGATGACGCCTGCGTCCGGCACCCGGAATCTCAAGGCCGGCTGGCGCCCTTCGGCGGCCCGCGCAGCGCGCGCGGCCGTATCAAGTTCGCGGCAAGTGCCGGGATACCTCGGCGGCTGGCCGGCGGCGAGCTTGGCACGGCGGGCGAGGTCGAGCTCGAGCGGCGTGCAAAAGCAGGGGTAGGCATGTCCCTCGAGCTCGAGCTTTTGATAGAGCCCGTCGTAGATGGATTCGCGCTCGGACTGCCGGTAGGGACCGCGACCGTCATCGTGATCCGGCCCGGCGTCCCACGACAGCCCCAGCCAGGCGAGATCCGACAGCTGAGAGCTCATGAAGGCATCGCTACTGCGATCGCGGTTGGTGTCTTCGACCCGCAGCAGGAAGCGCCCACCGGCCGCGCGAGCCATCAGGAAGCTGAATAGCGCCGTCCGCGCATTGCCGAGGTGCAAGGCGCCGGTCGGGCTGGGTGCAAAACGCGTGACGATCTTGGGGTCCATCGACGGCACAGTCTACGGGATCGGACCCGGCGTCTCACGCACCGGGGTGCGCTAATATCCCCGCGATGAATCATGCAATGCCACACCGCGCCGCCATCCTGCTGCTCGCCCTGATACCCGTCATGTCTGGCGCCCAGACTTCGAGCTCGCTGGCGCCACGGGTCAAGGTCGAGACCACGCAGGGCACCTTCGTGCTGGAGCTGGACACGGTGCGCGCGCCGCTGTCCGCCGAGAACTTCCTGCGCTACGTGCGCGATGGCTATTACGACGGCACGGTTTTCCACCGGGTGATCGCGAACTTCGTGGTGCAGGGTGGCGGATACGACGCCAGCCTGGCAGAGCGCAAGGCGCACGCAACGATACCCAACGAAAGCGGCAATGGCCTGTCGAATCGCCGCGGCACGGTCGGCCTTGCACGGGAAGAGAACCCTCATTCCGGCTCGTCACAGTTCTACATCAACGTGATCGACAACGCCGGTCTCGATCCCCTGCCCAGCCGCTGGGGATATGCAGTCTTTGGCAGGGTCGTCGAGGGGATGGACGTCGTCGACCGCATTGCTTACTTGCCGACCGAAACCCTGGACAATTTTGGCATGGGTGTCCCGATCGGGCGGCCGGTCATCCAGCGCGCCTGGGTCATCGAGACCGACAAGCCCGAGTGAGTACGTGGTTCGCTTCGGATCTGCACCTGGATCCGGCCACGCCGGAAATCGCAGACCGCTTTCTCCGGTTTCTCGCGGGGCCTATTCAGGGCGCAGCAGCGCTCTATCTGCTCGGTGACATTTTCGAGGCCTGGCTCGGCGATGACGACCCGGAGCCCGCCCATCGCGACGTGGTAGCAAAGCTTGCCTCCATCACGGCCCGCGGCACCCTCCTGTTCCTGATGCACGGCAATCGGGACTTCCTGCTCGGGGAGCGATTCTGCGCGGAAACAGGGGCAACTCTACTCGATGATCCGGTGATCGCGACCATCGGTGCGCAGCGCGTGCTCCTGAGTCATGGTGACGGACTTTGCGTGGACGATGGCGCCTACCAGCGGCTGCGCGCGCTGGTGCGCGATCCCGATGTGCGGCGCGGCTTTACGGCCTTGCCACTGGCAAGCCGCAGGCGGCTCGCCACCGAGGCCCGCGCAGGCAGCCGCAAGCACCTGGCCGCTGCGGGCGCATACATCACGGACGTGAATCAGGCCGCCGTCGAGACGCTGATGCGTGCAGCCTGCGTGTGCACGATGATTCATGGCCATACGCACCGGCCCGCGCTGCACCGATTCGACATCGAGGGCGTCGAATACACGCGCATCGTGCTCGGCGCCTGGCATGCGACCTCGAGCGTGCTTCGCTGGGACTCGACCGGGTACCACTTGCTGCCGTGCCCGGTGTGAACAGATTCTGACCTAGCGCCCTGCCGATTCGCGCTCGAGCTCGTCCCTCTCGAACTCCTTCGCCACATCCACGAGCCGTTCCGCGGTCGCGTAACGGCGCGCCGGCTCCTTGGCGATGCAGTTGTAGAGAATGCCTTCCATATGCTTGAGCTCGCCAGGCAACTCGGGCAATGGCGAGTGCGCGTGCTTGTAGATCACCTGCATCGGCGTGCCTGCGACATACGGCTTACGGCGCATCAGCATCTCGTAGAAAATGATTCCGAGGCTGTAGATGTCGCTGCGCTCGTCCGTGTCCTTGCCATGGCCCTGTTCCGGGCTCATGTAGTATGGCGTGCCGAATATCTCCACGCCGCCGGTGATCGCCGCGTCGAGTTCGATCTGCTTCGACAGCCCGTAGTCGATCAGTGCGACGGAATTCTCGTCGCGCAGCATGACATTGCCGGGCTTCAGGTCGCGGTGCAGTACGCCCGCGCCGTGCAGGACCACGAGGGCCTCGGCCATCTGCCGCAGGAATATCAGGGCCTGCAGCGGCTGGATGACGCTCTTGATGCTGGTCCGCAGGTCGCCCAGCGGAAAGTATTCCATCGCGATGAATGCATGGTCGTCACTGACGCCGAAGTCATGGACCCGGGCGACATTTGGGTGTTTTATATCGGCGGCAATCTGGTACTCGCGCAGGAAGCGGTCAAATGTCTTGGCGCCTGCACCATCGTCTGGCGGCTGCCGCAATACCTTCAGCACCACCTGCTCGCCGCTTCGTTCGCTTTGCGCCAGGTACACGGAAGACACGGGGTTCTCTGCAATCTGGTTGACGAGCCGGTAGCCGCGGATCGTCGCGTCGCCACAGCGCGTCGCGCGCGGTGAATCATCCACGCGCGGTTTCGGTGGCTGCTGCTGGCCCCGCCGGGACTGTGCCCCGCGCAGCGCCGCAATCAGCCTCACATGGTCGATCCTGGCTTTCGACAGGCAGGCATGCGCACCGGCCGCGAGGGCGGCTTCTTCCGATTCGGGAGTCGGCTCGGACATCAGGTAGATGACAGGTGGACAGCCATTGCGGCGTGACATGTCACGCAACCATGCCAGTCAATCCACTTCGCCCGGCGCATCGCCGAGGAGCACAGCGTCGTAGGCGCTTCCGGAAAAATCGGACGGCAGCTTGCCAAGCGCCACGGGATCATATTCGGCGATGCTCGGCGAATCGAAGCCGGTCGACACGTGATGCGCGAACAGGCGCCGATAGACACCCTGATCGTCGATGATCAGAACCCGGGCCGTCATGCCTTCATTTTAGCCTGAGGGCCATCACGAGGTCGCCGACATTCGTGCCAGTCGGGCCGGTATAGATCAGGTCCCCCGCGGCTTCGAGCAGGCTACCGCTGTCCGCAGCCGCGAGGCTTTGTGCGGCGTCGAAGCCTGCGTCGCGCGCGCGCGCGAGCGTGTCCCCATCGACGATTGCGCCGGCATCTTCGCTTGCGCCATCGCGGCCATCGGTTCCCGCGGCGAGTACAACGAGTTCCGGGTGACCGGCAATCTGCTGCGCCGCCGCGAGCGCAAAGTGCTGGCAACGACCGCCACGCCCCGGACGGGCCGGAAGCCGCACGACCGTCTCTCCGCCCCAGAGAAGGAGATTGGAGCTGCATACGGCGAATTCATGGCAGGCGTCGCGGGCGGCCGTCGCAGCATCGCCCGAGAGCCGCGCAGGCGCCCGCCACGGATCGAGCCCGCGCGTGCGCGCAGCACGGATTGCCGCGTCCAGTGCATCGTCAAGACAGCCGACCAGCGTGACCCGGCACGAAGTTGCCAGCAGACCTGATCCAACGACCGCCGGATCATCGCCCGGCACGTCCGAGATCATCAGGCCTTCGACTTCTGAATCGCGAAATAATGCCGGCAGGCGGCCCGCCTTGATGAGCGAAAGCGAGGCCCGACGCGCATTCAGTGCTACGATGTCGACGGCTTCGTAATGAGCCCATTCGTTGAGCCGCTGCAACTTTGCAAGCGTGACGCCCGGCGCCAGTACCTCTAGTAGCGCCGACGCCCCGCCCGAGACCAGCAGCAGCACGCGGCTGCCAGCTGGAGTCGCGCTCGCAAATGCAAGTGCTGCGCTGCCTGCCGCAAGACTCCGCTCGCCTGGGACCGGATGATCGCCGGCCAGGCAGCTGACGTGCGGGTACGCGCGCAATTCATGTGCAAGAGCGTCTTCCGGCGCAACCACGAGCCCGCGTGCGATGCGCGCACCCAGCGCATCGAGCGCACCCAGCATCATCGCCGATGCCGCCTTGCCGACGGCCAGGATGCTGACGGACCGTTCGCCCCGGTCCGCGGCAAGTACCGCACGCACCCGCCGGCGACCGTCCACGGCGGCGAGCGCAGCACAATAGAGATGCAGCAGGAGCTTGCGGCGCTGGTCGTTCTGCGCGCCGCTCATCGGCGCGACGGTCAGACGGCGCGCGCGGCGCGACCGCCCTGCAGATCGAGCAGGCGCTGCGCGCGCGCCCCGTCCGAACGATCGCGCTCGAGGCGCGCGAGGTACTCGGTCGTGACGTCGCCGGTGACGTAATGCCCAGAGAAGCAGGAAGTGTCGAAGTCCGTGATGCGCGCATGGTCATGGCGGCAGGCGACGACCAGGTCGTCCAGGTCCTGGTACATCAGCCAGTCCGCGCCGATGATTCTCGCCACCTCGTCTTCGCTGTGTCCCGCGGCTACCAATTCGGTTGCGACCGGCATATCGATGCCATAGACATTCGGGAACCGCACCGGCGGGGCCGCCGAGGCGAAATATACCTTGCGGGCCCCGGCTTCGCGGGCCAGATCGATCAGCTGCGCCGAGGTCGTGCCACGCACGATCGAGTCATCGACCAGCAGTACATTGCGCCCGCGGAACTCCAGGTCGATTGCATTGAGCTTGCTGCGCACGGATTTCTGCCGCTGCTCCTGCCCCGGCATGATGAAGGTCCGCCCAATGTAGCGGTTCTTGACGAAGCCTTCGCGATACTTCACGCCGAGCGAAAGCGCCAGCTGCGCCGCGCTGGTACGACTGGTGTCGGGAATCGGAATGACCACGTCGATGTCATGATCGGGCCGCAGGCGCGAAATCTTGTCCGCCAGCTTCTCGCCCATTCGCATGCGTGCCTTGTGCACCGAGATGTTGTCGATGATCGAGTCGGGTCGCGCGAAATAGACGTACTCGAATATGCAGGGTGTGTGCTGCGCCGCGGGCGTGCATTGCCTCGCGTGCATCCTCCCCTGCAGGTCAATGAAGATGGCCTCGCCGGGACCGACATCGCGGACCAGGTCGAAATCGAGCATGTCGAGCGCGACACTCTCGGATGCCAGCATCCATTCCGGCCCGCGCGGCGTCTCGCGCCGCCCGAGCACCAGTGGCCGGATGCCGTGCGCATCGCGAAACCCGATGATTCCGTGGCCGACGATCAGCGCAACTACCGCGTAGCCACCGCGGCAACGGCGAAATACGGCTTCAAGCGCCCGGAAGACATCGGAAGCCGCCGGTCGCGCCGCGGTCGAGCGCTGCAATTCGCTTGCAAACACGTTTAAGAGCACTTCGGAATCTGAGCGCGTGTTGAGGTGGCGGCGGTCTTCCGCGACCATCGTGCACGTCAGCTCGTCGGCATTCGTCAGGTTGCCGTTGTGGCCGACGCCGATGCCGAACGGCGCATTGACGTAGAAAGGCTGGGCCTCGTCGGCGCTGTCGCAGCCGGCGGTCGGGTAACGCACATGGCCGATACCTGCATGACCGATGAGCAGGCGCATGTCACGCTCGCGAAACACGTCGCGCACCAGGCCGTTGTCCTTGCGGGAAAACAGCGCGTGGTCGTCCATTGTCATGATGCCCGCCGCGTCCTGACCGCGGTGCTGCAGCACCGTCAGCGCGTCATAGATTCTCTGGTTGACCGGGCCGGTGCCGACCATGCCGACGATGCCGCACATGGCTTCAGCTCCCCGGGGTTTTGGCGGCCCGTTCCAGCAGGTCAGCGGAAGCCGGCTCGGCATAACGCTCTAGCCAGTTGGCGACGGCTTCGGCCACCGGCATGGATTTCGTCTTCTGCCACCAGGGCTCCAGATCAAGATCGACCGCCCGTCCGCTGATCACCAGCAGTCCGATCATGACCACTGCGCGCGCCGTCCCGAACAGCCCTCCGACGATTCGGTCCATCACGGCAAGACCCGCGGCACGCTGGACGAAGTGTGCGGTAATGGCCCCGACTGCCGAGCCAATCAGCAATATCACGAACAGTACGATCGCCCGGCCGGCCCATTCGCGTACGCCCGGTTCCGCGAGCGCGCCGCCCAGCCAGGGATAGAGCAGGTAGGCGAAATGCCAGGCGAGCCACAGGCCGATCAGCCAGGACAGCAGCGAGATGATTTCGCGGATAAATCCGCGCAGGCTGCCCAGGACCAGCGAAATCAGGAGGATTGCTGTAAAGAGATGGTCAGCGCCATTCATCGGGCCGTGGCTCCAGCGGGGCGAGCGGCATTCTAGCCGAACATCGCGAAAACCGCCGGATGCGTTTCACGGATGCGGCGCGACCACCGGCTGGAATCCATCATTGCGCAGTCGCTCGGCGATGGCGACGGCGCGTGCGCGATCCTGTTCCGGTCCGACGCGGACCCGGTGCAGTAATTGCCCGCCCGCCCGGTACTCGAGCACGAATGCCGAATAGCCGCGTGAGCGGAGCCTGACGACCAGTCTATCGGCCTTGCTGCGACTGGAAAATGCGCCAAGCTGCACGGCCCAGGCCGGTTGCTGGGAGGCTGCAGACTTAACTTGCCCAGTCGCCGGCGGCATGCCTGGCGATTCCGGCTTTGCTGTCGCGGTATCGGCGGGCGTCGACGTTGGCTCGGCGGATTTCGGCTCCGCAGGCAGCGGGACTTCCGGCCTGGCCTGGGCGATTTCAGGTTCCGGTACCAGTCTTTCGCTTTCCGCCAGCTCTGCCGCGCCATCCAGAATGATCTCGACGCTCTTTGTCTCCGCTGATAGCGGCTGCTTGCTTGCGATTCCCGGCCCTTTCAGCAGCGCGGGCACCAACAATACGATCAGTGCCACGAGTACCAGTGCGCCGATCAGTCGTTCACGAATCTTGACGTTCATTGCCCTCGAATTGTAGACCGAGATGCATGAGGGCGGGACCGACTGTGTGAAATGAACCGAACACGAGAATCCGGTCGCCATGCCCGCAGGCGGCGGCCGCATGCTCGCATCCGGAAACGACGCTGTCGGCCGGCGCAACCGGCACGCCGGTTCGCAGTGCAATTCGTGCAGCGAGCTCGGACTGCGGCAACGATCGCGGCCCTTCGAGCCTGACAGCGATCCACTCCTGCACCTGGCCCTGGAGCGCCGACACAATACCGTCGATGTCCTTGTCGGCCAGGATGCCGCAGACAGCGACAGTGCGGCCGCGTGTCTGGCGTGCCGCGAGACTCGTGGCAAGCGCGCGCGCCGCATCCGGGTTGTGGGCAACGTCCAGGATCCACTCCCGGTCCCTGCTGACGATCTGGAATCGGCCAGGGAGCCGGACACGTGCGAGACCCGTCCGCACGGCTTCATCCGGAACCAGAATTCCAGGCTCCGCGGCCTCCAGCACCGCAAGCGCCGTGGAGGCGTTCACAAGTTGCATGCTGCCGGCGAGCGCCGGCAGCGGCAATTCGCGGCGTCGTGAACCAAGACCCAGGTAGTCCCAGCCATCCTGACGCTCGACGAAATCGAAATCCGAGCCGATGCGCCTCAAGCGCGCACCGCATCCCGCAGCGACGCGCCCCACGCTCTGCGGCATGTTTCTTGAACCGAAAATCGCCGCTCGCCCCGGCCGGAAGATGCCTGCTTTCTCGATGCCGATCTGCTCGATCGTGTCGCCAAGCCATTCGCGATGATCGAGACCTACCGAGACGACGGCGGCGACATCGGCGTCCAGAAGATTGACCGCATCGAGCCGCCCACCCATGCCGACTTCAAGCACGGCCGCATCGACGCGTTCGTGCGCGAAGGCGACCAACGCCGCCAATGCGTTCCATTCGAAGAATGACAGCGAGACGTCCGCGCGAGCCGCTTCGATGCGGTCAAATGCCATCATCAATAGGTCGTCCGGAATCTCACGGCCGCGAATCCGGATGCGCTCGTGGTAGCGGATGAGGTGTGGCGACATGAAGAGGCCCACGTCGTAACCCGCCGCAGCCAGAATCGAGTCGAGGTAGGCCGCGACCGAACCCTTGCCATTTGTTCCACCGATGATCATTACGGTGGGTGGCCGCGCGAGTCCGAGGCGCCGGAATACGACTCCGACCCGTTCAAGCCCCGGATCCACCGGCAGTGGATGAGCGACCTGTTGCCATTCCAGCCAGGCCGCGACGGAATCGAATCGCACCTGATGCTAGCCGGAGACCGGCGGCCGGCGCAGCAGCATGCGCAATAGTCCCGCGATGCGGTCACGCAGGTCACGGCGGTCGACGATCAAGTCGATGGCCCCATGCTCGAGCAGGAACTCGCTGCGCTGGAAGCCCTCGGGCAAGGTCTCGCGGACCGTCTGCTGGATCACGCGCGGGCCGGCAAACCCGATCAGCGCCCGCGGCTCCGCGATGTTGACGTCGCCGAGCATGGCGAGGCTCGCGGAGACGCCGCCGGTGGTCGGGTCGGTCTGCACTGATATGAATGGCAGACCATTCCGCGCCAGTATTGCGAGCGATGCACTCGTCTTGGCCATCTGCATCAGCGACAGCAGTCCCTCCTGCATGCGCGCCCCACCGCTCGCCGAGAAACAGACGACCGGCATGCGGTGCTCAATCGCGTGTTCGACAGCCCGTACGAAGCGCTCGCCGACCACCGAACCCATCGATCCACCCATGAATGCGAACTCGAAGGCGCAGGCGACCACCTCGATGCCATCGAGCGTGCCGACCATCGCCACGAGTGCGTCCTGCTCGCCGATCGTCTTTTGGGCGGCCATCAGTCGATCGCGGTAACGCTTGCTGTCGCGGAAGCGCAGCGGGTCCTCGGGCGTCACCTCGGCGCCGATCTCGGTCACGGTATCGGGGTCCAGGAACCTCGTCAGGCGGTCGCGCGCGCCAACACGCATGTGGTGGGCGCACTTCGGGCAAACTTGGAGATTGCGCTCGACCTCGGGCCGGTACAGCACCGAGTCGCAGGCCGGGCACTTCATCCACAGGCCTTCCGGGACCGAGCGCGTGCGCCGCTCGGTCTGGATCCGCGACGGGATGATCTTCTCGAACCAGGTCACGTCGGCCCCCGCTGACTCTGGCCGGCGATCATAGCCCATGGTTGCAGTGGGACAAGTTCGGGTATCCCAAGGTCCGGCGGATAGCGCACGCGGCTGAGGTACAGGCCGTGCGCAGGCGCGGTGATGCCGGCGCGTGCGCGGTCACGGCTTGCCAGCACCCCCGCGATCCACCCGGGCCTCTGCTCGCCAGTTCCGACCGGCAGCAATGTCCCGACGATGTTGCGGACCATGTGCTGCAGGAACGCATTGGCCGTGACCTCGATGGTCACCAGCGGCCCGTCGGCCGCGATGTTGATCGAGTCGACGCGTCGCCGGGTTGTCTGCGACTGGCATTCGGCCGAGCGGAAGGCCGAGAAATCATGCTCACCGAGCAGCTGCTGGGCCGCCTCGTGCATCGCCGCAGCGTCCAGTGGGGCACGAACCCACCAGACGCGCTCGCGCAGCAGGGCTGGTCGCGTGGCGCGCTGCAGGATGCAATACCGATAGCTGCGCGCCAGCGCCGAATGCCGGGCATGAAACTGGCCGTCCGTCTCGACGGCCCAGAGCATCGCGATTTCCGGTGGCAGCTCGCCATTGCAGCCGAGTACCCAGCCGCGCATCGGACGATCGGAGCTTGTGTCGAAATGAGCGACCTGGCCATTCGCATGAACCGACGCATCGGTGCGGCCGGCGCAAGTGGCCTCGACGGGATGATCGGCAATACTGGCCAGCGCGCGCTGGACGTGATCCTGGATCGTCGACAGTCCTGGCTGTACCTGCCAGCCGGCAAAGCGCGCGCCGTCGTACTCCAGGCCGACGGCGAGGCGTCGCCGCGCCGCGCTCACGCTCCCGGCAGCGAGTCGCTCAGCCGGCGGGCTTCCTGCTTCTGTGAGGCACTGCCTTCAGCCAGCACTTCCTGGAGGATATTGCGGGCACCGTCAGGGTCGCCCATGTCCATGTAGGCACGTGCGAGGTCGATGCCTTCATCGCCCGCGGGCGCCGACAGCAGGTCGAGATCGACCCGGTTGTCGCCGCCTTCCAGGCTGATATCGACACCGGTGGACTGTATGCCGCCGGCAAACATCGCTTCGTCGGGCGCGAGCTGCCGGCCCATGATGACGATGCGGTCCCAATCGCCACCCGCGCCGAGGGACTTGTGCAGGTCACGCGCGACCGTCAGGAACGCCTGCGTGTCGCCGGCCACGAAATGAATCTCGGCGAGTTTCAGCTTGAGGTCATTGCGGTCAGGCTGTTGCTTCAGCGCCAGCCTGATCAGGTCGCAGGCCTGGTCATACAGGCCATAGGCCATGTGGAAATCGGCTTCGGCCAGCGGGTCAGCCTGGTCGAGATCGAGCGCCGCTTCGGTACTGATCGTCTCTTCCGGGCTGATCGACGGCGCGGCCTCGGGCTTCGGACGCGCAATGGGGCGCTCCCGCTCCTCGACGACGAAGTCTCCTTCGTCAAGTCGCTCGATCTCCTGGGTCCCGCTGCCCTGGCGTTCTTCACCGACCGCAAGCGCGCGCAGGCGCATGGTCTCGGAGGGCACCGGCGCGGTCGCCGAAATCTCGAAGCCCTTCAACGTATCGTCGACATCCTGATCACGCCGGCGGCGGTAATAGCCGTAACCGAATAAGCCGAGCAACCCCACGCCCGCGGCGCCGAGCAGGAACAGCCAGTTGTCCGTCAGGCTATCGAGGAATGACGGTCCTTCCGCTTCGGGAGCCGGCTCGGGCTTCGGCTTGGCGGCGACCGTGGGTTCCCTGGCCTCTTCGGCCGGCGGAACGGAAACGCCCGTGTCGTCCTCGGGCGCAACCGCAGTCTCATCCACTGCCGGTTTCTCTGGTTCCACCGGAACCACCACTTCGGGCGGCTTCTGGACGGCCAGCTTGCGTTGCAGCTCGGCCAGTTCCTGATTATTGAGTTCCAGCAGCCGGCGCTGTTCCTGGATGTCGCGCTTGAGCGAATCGACCTGCGATTCGTCGGAACCACGGGCAACCGGTTCGCCGGTGCCGGCCGCGCCCTCGGTCGGTGTCACCAGGCGCAGACGACCACTGGCGGAACCGCCACCGCTGGCGCGCCAGGCGGAAATCTGGCTACTGACCTCGGTAGCTGCCTCGCCGGCCCCGATTGCAGAAAGCTCGTCCGCGGTCGGCACGCGCAGGATCGCTCCGGCGCGCAGCACGTTGATGTTGCCGTGGAACGCTGTCGGATTCGCGCGGTACAGCCCGATCATCATCCGCTGCGTCGCCGAGCGATCGCCGGCCGCAATCGACCCTGCGATCTTGTAAAGGGTATCGCCGCTCTCAACCCGGTATGCCGACTGGCCCTGCGCCGACGGGGCTTCCGCCGATGACCCGGATTCAGCAGCTGCCGGCTCGCTCGCTGGCGCTGCTGCCGGCGACTCGATCGCCCGCGCCGGGGCAGACTCAGCCCTTGGCGCAGCAATCGCCGCCGGCGCGGCCTGGTCAGCTTGTGGCGCGTAGACCGGCGGATCCAGCAGGACGGTGTATTCGCGCAACAGCCGGCCACGCGGC
>SHZN01000030.1 GCA_009692245.1 Gammaproteobacteria bacterium | reverse complement strand
TCGGCGATGCCCGGCTGAAGCGGCCGCAATTGATCGAACGGATCGAGCGTATGACTTAGCTAGCGCGACGCGGCCGGAAGTGTCGCGTTGGTTTTGCAGCGCGCCGGGCAGGCGATGCGTGTTCCATGCGTTGCACGGGCTCTGCATGGACGGTGCGTGCGAATGCTGGCGTCGGCGCGAATGGCACGGCCTGACGCATGGTCCTCTCGATGTCCCTGAGCAAGGACGTTTCGTCCTCGGACACCAGTGAAACCGCGTGGCCGTCGTTGCCTGCGCGCGCCGTGCGGCCGATGCGATGCACGTAATCCTCGGGGACATGCGGCATGTCGTAGTTCACGACCTGCGGCAGCTCCCGGATATCCAGCCCGCGTGAGGCGACTTCGGTCGCAACCAGCGCCGTGAGCTTGCCGGCCTTGAAGTCGGCGAGTGCGCGCGTGCGCGCGGCCTGGCTCTTGTTGCCGTGAATCGCAGCGGAGCGGATGCCGGCCCGCTCGAGTTGCTCGGACAGGCGATTCGCGCCGTGCTTGGTGCGCGTGAAAACTAGCGCCTGATGCCAGCGGCCTTCGCCATTGGCGCCATTCTGGAAAAGATGCACGAGCAGGTGCCGCTTGTCGTCCTTGGCGACGCGAAATGCGCGCTGCACGACGCGATCCACAGTGCTGTTTGGCGGCGTCACTTCGACCTGGACGGGATTCTTGAGAATCCGCGATGCGAGAACGCGGATGTCCGGCGTGTAGGTCGCGGAGAACATCAGATTCTGGCGTTGCGCCGGCAGCAGCTTGATGATGCGCTTGATGTCGTGGATAAAGCCCATGTCGAGCATGCGGTCGGCTTCGTCGAGCACCAGGTGCTTCACTTGCGAAAAATCCACGAAGCCGCGATTCGCGAGGTCGAGCAGGCGGCCGGGTGTCGCGACCAGGATGTCGCAGCCCGAACGCAGTTTGTCGATCTGCGGTTGTTCACCAACACCGCCGAAGATCACGAGCGCGCGCAGGTTCTTGCGTACGCCATAGGTCCGGATACTCTCGAGGATCTGCGCCGCGAGTTCGCGTGTCGGCGCCAGGATCAATACGCGCGGCGCGCGGCCCGCGGCAGCGCGCAGGATCTGCAGCAGCGGTAGCACGAATGCCGCCGTCTTGCCGGTGCCGGTCTGGGCGCCGCCCAGCAGGTCGCGACCGGCAAGCACCGGCGGAATGGCCTCCACCTGGATCGGTGTCGGCGTGTCGTAGCCACGGTCGGCAACAGCCGAAAGCAGCCCGGGCTCGAGCCCTAGGTCATTGAATTTCATAAGTATTGTGTGAGGTCCGGGGAGGGTTAGGCGCGCGGACTATACAGGAAATCAGGCGGGGTGGTCATGTAATATTTGGGCTGAATCTGAGGGTGGAATATGAGCAAATTCGACAAGCGCGGCAATCCGGTTTCATACGGCGTGCAGACGGCGGTCGACTCCCTCGATCGCGTCTGCGACATGCTGCACGCCTATCAGGCCGATCCGCTGGCCGAGGTCGACAAGATCATTGCCGACCATCCGGATTTTGCGATGGCGCATGCTTTTCGCGCTGGCGCCCTGGCGACCGCGACCGACAAGGCCTTTGCACCGGAAATGATCAAGAGCGTGCAGGCGGCCGAAGCGCTGGCGCCGAAGGCCAACGAGCGCGAACGGACGCATATTGCCGCCGTGTGCGCCTGGCGCGATGGAGAATGGGAAAAGGCGGCGGAACATTGGGGACGCGCGTCGATCGCCTGGCCGCGCGACCTGTTGGCGCTTCAATATGCGCATCTCAGCGATTTCTCCTTGGGCTATTCGCACATGCTGCGCGATCGCATTGCACGCGTACTGCCGCACTGGAATCGAGGCGTGCCCGGCTATGGCTTTATCGAAGGCATGTATGCATTCGGGCTGGAAGAGTCTGGCGACTACGCGCAGGCGGAAGCTCGGGGCCGCGAGGCGGTGGCCCTGAACCGGCAGGACGGCTGGGCGGTTCACGCCGTCACGCATGTCCTGGAAATGCAGGGCCGGGCCATTGAGGGCGCGGATTTCCTTGCGAAAGGCGCCGATGGCTGGGCCCCGAACAGCATGTTTGCGTTCCATCTGTGGTGGCACCAGGCGTTGTTCCACCTTGATTCGAATGACGTGGCCTCTGCGCTGACGCTGTTCGACGAAAAGATCTCGGCCGGAGGCTTTGCTCAGGCGCTTGAACTTCTCGACGGTTCGTCGTTACTGTGGCGGCTTTCACTGCTCGGCCACGATGTCGGTGATCGCTGGAATGACATCAGCGGGAAGTGGGAATCTCGCGTTGACGACGGCTACTACGCCTTTAACGACGTGAACGCGATGATGGCCTTCGTCGGCGCCGGCAATGGTTCGGCGCAGAAGCGGCAGATCGAAACCGTCAGGCGCGCCGCGGCCGGGACTGGAACCAATGCGATGATGAGCCGCGAGGTCGGCCTGCCGGCCTGTGAAGGCCTCGCTGCCTTCGGTCGCGGCGATTACTCGAAGGCGATCGAGTTGCTGTTGCCGCTGCGCGCGAAGGCGAATCGCTTCGGCGGCAGCCACGCGCAGCGCGACATGTTCTCGTGGACGCTGACCGAAGCCGCAATCCGGCTTGGCAATCGCGTGCTTGCCGATACATTCGTTGCCGAACGCCTGTCATGGAAGCCGGAGAGCCCAGTCAATCGGGCGTGGGCGATGCGGGCCGGAAAACTGGAACCAAAGCAGGCGGCCTAGACCCGCCGGTGCCCAGCAAATTTACGAAACGGAGAATCTTATGCGTTTACTTGCTACCGGCCTGCTCGCGCTGCTGAGCCTGGCCCTTTCCGGCTGCGGCTACAACACGATCCAGACCCAGGACGAGGCCGTGAAAGCCGCCTGGTCCGAAGTCGTGAACCAGTATCAGCGGCGCGCGGACCTGATCCCGAATCTCGTGAATACCGTCAAGGGCTTCGCGGCACAGGAACAGACGGTGCTGATCGGCGTTACCGAGGCCCGCGCCCGCGCGACCTCGATCCAGGTGACGCCGGAGGTGCTCAACGATCCTGAAGCGCTCAAGAAGTTCCAGGCGGCGCAGGGCGAACTCACCAATGCGCTGAAGAGCCTGATCGCCATCAGCGAGAATTACCCGGAACTGAAATCGGACCAGAATTTCCGCGACCTGCAGGCGCAGCTCGAGGGCACTGAAAACCGCATTACCGTCGCGCGCAATCGCTACATCGAATCGGTGCAGGCATTCAACGGCACAATCCGGAAATTCCCGGTCAACCTGACGGCGATGATGTTCAGCTACGACGTCAAGCCAAACTTCACAGTCGAGAACGAGGCCGAGATCGCCCATCCACCGACCGTGGATTTCGGCACGACTCCGCCCGCTCCGGCTGAAACGCCGGCGCCGACCAACTGACATCGCAACCAGAGCGTCCGCGATGATCCAACACCCCGCGCTGCGCCTCGCTGCGCTGGCATCGGCGCTGCTGCTCGCGGCGCTGCCTGGGAGCGCCGCACTGGCGCAGGCGCTGCAGCCCATCCCAGCGCTCGCGGCGCGAGTCACGGATCTCACGGGTACGCTGACGACCACCCAGCAGGCGCAACTCGAATCGCGGCTCGCCGAATTCGAGTCAAAAAAAGGTGCGCAAATCGCGGTTCTGATCGTTCCGAGCACACAGCCCGAGGAAATCGAGCAGTACTCGATCCGCATCGTCGACGCCTGGCAGCTCGGGCGCGCGAAGCCGGACGATGGCGCGCTGCTGTTGGTCGCGAAGGACGACCGGGCCATGCGCATCGAAGTAGGCCGCGGTCTCGAGGGCGCGCTCACCGACCTCGTCAGCAAGCGGATTATTTCTGACACCATCACGCCGCTCTTTCGGCAGGGCGATTTCGCCGGCGGCATCGCGGCCGGTGTCGAGCAGATGATCCGCGTCGTCGATGGTGAACCGCTGCCCGAACCCGATCAGCACTGGGGCGGCGGCACGGAGCGCCTCGCCGACATGCTGCCGTTCCTGCTGGGCATCATCTTCGTCGGTTCGGCGGTGCTGCGGTCTCTGTTCGGTCGCGCTCTGGGCTCGGTCGCGACCGGTGGCGTTACCGGGGGCATTGCCTGGTGGCTGACATCGATACTCTGGCTCGCGGCCGGAGTGGGGATCGTCGCCCTCATCATTTCATTGCTGCTCGGCTTCGGAGGCGGTGGCCGATGGTCGAGCCGTCCCGGTCATGGTGGCTGGACATCGGGCGGTTGGGGTCGCGGTGGGTTTGGCACGGGTGGCATGGGCCGCGGTGGCGGCGGTTTCGGTGGCGGCGGCGGCAGTTTCGGCGGCGGCGGCGCGTCGGGGCGCTGGTAACTCATGCAAGCCGCACGCGTGCTACGTCATCTGTTCGCGACTCACTGGGGCACCCGGCGCCGGTTTACGCGCGTCGTGCTGGCGCGCATCGAGAAGACCTTGCGCCAGATCGAGGGACAGCATGCGGGCGAACTGCGATTCGCGATCGAGACCGCCTTCGACCTGCCCGAACTCTGGTACGGGCTCACACCGCGGCAGCGCGCTCTGCAGGCGTTCGGGCAGCTCGGGGTCTGGGACACGGCGGGCAACAACGGCGTGCTGGTCTACGTATTGATGGCCGACCACGACGTCGAGATCATTGCGGATCGCGCGATTGCCGCGCGCGTGTCGCAGGCAGAATGGGACGCCGTGTGTCGCGGCATGGAAGATCACTTCCGGGCCGGCCGCTTCGCTGAGGGCTCGGAGACCGGGATCACCGCGATCGGCAGGCTGCTCGGGAAACATTTTCCCGGCCGCGGCGGGGATCGCGACGAGCAGCCGAACCAGCCCGTGTTGCTCTAGCGAGCCGGGCGCCGCATGTCCGCAACCTGCAGCTAGAAGCTGTAGGTACCGCGCAGATAGTAGAAAGCGCCGTTGAACGAAATGGGCTGCAGCACGTCGTAGGGCAGGTTGCCGAAGTAGTTGATGTCGGAACTCGAGAGATCCGGATACTCGTCAAATATGTTGTTACCGCCGAGCGCAACTTTCAGTCCTTTGGTTACCTGATACTCGACGTCCAGATCGACTCCCCACTCGGAGCCGTAGACTTGCTCGGGCCCGGGCTCATAAAAGCTGAATACGCGCTTCGCCTCGCCCCAGCGTGTTGCCCGGCCCAGGATCGACCAGCGTTCGCTGCTCCAGTGGCCGGTCAGGATCAGCTTGTCATCCGGCGCTGCAGTCTCCAAGGTGTTCTGTTCCTCTGCGCCGAACAGTACGGTGCCGACGTCGAGCGAATCCAGTACCGCCGGGTTGGGATCGACGTGGATCACGTCGGTCTCGGACTTGTTGTATGCCGCACTGAATGTGAGGCTGCTGTTCGACAAGTCGAATCCGTACTCTGCGACGATGTCGAAGCCCTTGGTCTCGGTATCGACAGCGTTGGTGAAGAAACGCACACTCTGCACGTCCGGTATGCCGAGCGAGTCATCGATGAAATCCGTCACTTCATCACCGCCGATGCGTTCCGACAGGGTGATGCGATTATCGATATTGACTCGATAGTAGTCGAACGTCAGGCGAAATCCCGCATCCGTCCGCACGACAAAGCCGAGGTTGTAGCTGACTGACTTCTCGGCCTTGAGGTCTTGTGCGCCGAGTAACTGGGCAATCGGGTCATCGGTCGGCAGATTGAGAACCTGCTCGAGTTGCCCAAGGTCTCCAAAACTCGTCGTGGAACCGCGGAAGAACGACTGGGTCAGCGACGGCGCCCGGAAGCCCGTGCCCACCGTACCGCGGACGGCAAACACCGGGCTGAACTCGTATCGAGCGGAGAGCTTGCCGTTGACCGAGTTGCCAAAATCGCTGTAGTCCTCGAAGCGGCCGGCGAGGCCCAGCTGAAACTTGTCGGTGATATCGGACTCGAAATCCACATACGCGCTGAAGGCATTCCGGTCGACATCGACGGTTTCATCGGGCTGCAGGCCCGCGCCAGCCTCGGTGCCGACCGGCACATCGGAGACCGGTCCGCGTTGGTAGGACTCGAGATCGCCAGCCTTGGTCTTGTACGCCTCCAGGCGGTACTCGAGACCCCAGGCAAAATTCAGCGGGTTCGTAAACCAGCCGACCTCGAAAGGCCGCGTCATGTCGAAGCGGACATCCCACTGCGTCAGCTTCAGCTCCTCGATATTGAAGCTGGTCTGGCTCGCGGCGCCGAGAGATGGATTCAGCGAATTCGTGATGTTGTGGTCAAAGTTGTTGGAGCCGTAAACCGCGCTCAGGTCCCAGGCCCAGTCCGACGCCAGCGATCCACGGGCGCCGGCCGCCAGCGAAAAATCATCGACGGTTGCATCCAGCACCGGTATGTAGCCGTCCGGAAATATTGACGGCACATTCGTCCACGAGTCGGGATAGCGGAAGAAGTTCGCGCCTTCGCCCTCGCGATGCGAATAACTGCCGAATGAATAAAACTCGGCCGAATCACCGACGCCGAAGGCCGAGTTGTACATCAGGTTGATGTCTTCGGTCGGGCCGTCGCCGGCCTTGTGTGTCTGGGTCCCGAGCAGGGCCAGATTGGGAGGCGTCTGGTTCTCGAAGAACGGAATCTGATCGGGGCCCGAGCGCAGTGTCTGGTCCCTGTCGCGATACTCGGCAGTCAGATTCAGGAAGCCATCCTGGCCAATGCCGAAACCGGCATTGGTCGACACGAAAAGCGTGTCGCCATCCGTGATGCTCTTGCCGGTCGGCTTGAAATCGGTGCGGTTCTGTCCGGCAGTGATTGTTGCCTCGCCGCCATCTGCAGCGTTCTTCAGCACAATATTGATGACGCCGGCGATGGCATCAGAGCCGTACTGGGCGCCCGCACCGTCGCGCAGCACCTCGATGCGCTCGATGGCGCCCTCCGGAATGGTGTTCAGATCGACCGGGCTCGTGCCCTTGCCGAGCTTCGATTCAGTGGTCAGCGTCGCCGTGCCATGCCGTCGCTTGCCGTTGACCAGTACGAGTGTCTGGTCCGGACTCAGGCCCCGCAACTGTGCGGGCCGCACGAGGTCGGCGAAGTCCGAGTTCGACTGTCGCGGCAGATTGAAGGATGGGACCAGCGATTGCAGGGCCGCGCCAACCTCGCCCGGGAGCGCGGCCGACTGACGCATGTCGTCAGTCGTGACGACATCGACCGGAGCCAGGCTTTCATCGGCACTGTGGCCGGCAAAGCGCGTGCCGACCACCACCACTGCCTTCAGGGCTTCCGAATCGTCGGCCGCGAGGGCGATTCCGGCAGGAGACAGGCACAAGCCGGTGACGGCAAGCCCGAGTAGCGATTGACTTGCTGGACGCAGATTGCTGGCCATGTTGCAGCCCTTTTGTTGTTGCCTGGACACCTGGTGAGGCTATTGCGGCCCGAGACGACCGGTCAACGGCGAAGCCGGATGCTCCATTCATGACCTGATTCGATCTGGTAATGAGCCGCGAAACTGTCCTGATTGATGGCGAGCGACACATTATTCAGGCTGTTGAGATAGAGCAGGGGGGCGCCAACCGGCACCTCGCCAAAGGTCCGAACATAGGGTGCCGTCAGTGCGAGGACGACATCAGCGCCCTTCAGGATTGTGACCCTGACCGGATCGCCGATCTTGAGCTGCAGCATCCCCAAGGTCCCGCGGTCGACATTGGTCCAGAGATTGCCAAAGGTGCCGTCATGCGTCTGGACGTTTCCGTAAACGATGCCGTCTTCATGGCGGGCCTTCTCGTACGGAATCGTCACCACCTCAGCGGGCAGCAGGCGGCCGACCTGCTCTAAGCTGATGCGTCCCGACGCAAGCCGCGCGCCCGTATAGGCATAGACGTCGCGACCGTGAAACGTATAGTTATTCTCCGAGTTCTTGCGCCGGTTCACCGCCTCATCGATTTCGCGCACCTCGGCGATCCCAAGGCGGGTGGCCACGAAGGTCAGGGTTCCGTTGTCGGGTGTCACAAAGTAGTGACCCGAGTTCGTCTTGAGCACGATCGACTTGCGATGCGTGCCGACGCCGGGGTCCACGACCGACACGAAGACGGTGCCGCTCGGCCAGTACTCCGCGACCTGCACGAGACGCAAGGCTGCCTCCCAGATATTGAATGCGGGTACCTCGTGCGTCAGGTCGTAGATCCGGATTTCGGGTGACACGCCGACCGCGACGCCCTTCATCGCCGCGACGGCGCCGTCCAGCGTGCCGAAGTCGGACTGAAGGACGAGTGCGTTCTGTGGCCAGGCGACCCCGGAGAACAGACAGGCGATTACGGCGAGGGCTTCAAGTTTCATGCGCATGGTCGTCTGGTTCCTGGCCCAGGCTCTAATCAGTATAGAGGGAACAAGCGCTCTGGGCAGCGCGCGGATGACGCCTCAGCTCATCGCCCGGCTAGCACCGCGAGCGTGGCGCTCAGGCGGGCGGGGTCATCGGTCGACAGCGATTCCGGCCGGTGTTTCAGTAGTTGGGCAATCTCGTCCTGTGCGCCGTCGGCCTCACTGATCTGCAGCTTCACATTGGCCTGACGCACGCGCCCGACAAGCGACTCGTCGGTCAACCACTTCGGCCACAGGCGAATCATCTCTACACCGGCTGCCGCGTAAGCCTCGATTTCGCCCGGCTTCTCGATCAATCCCAGCTGGCGGACATCTGGCAGCAGGTTGCGAAACCGCTTCGCCTGTTTCAGGCTGCGCACGGAGAGGATGATACGTCTTGTGTCGCCAACCGTCCGAATGGCCTCAACGATTCTCTGGTAGTACGGCTCGCTGCTTTCCTTCAGGTCGAACTGCACGTCGATCTTGTCCCGGCAGTGCGCGAGCACTTGTTCAAGCGTCGGAACCCGCTCACCGGCGAACTTCGGGCTGAACTTTGTTCCGGCATCGAGCTGCTGGATCTCGGCCAGCGTCCTGTCATTGATCCTGCCGCGCCCGTCGGTCATGCGCTCCAGGGTCGCGTCGTGCGACAGCACCAGGACCCCGTCCCTCGTCGTCCGCACATCGACTTCGACAACGGTCGCTCCGGCCTCGATTGCCCGCTGGGCGCTGGCGATCGTGTTCTCCGGCCGGTCTGCACTCGACCCGCAATGGGCAACGATCTGCGGAACGACACGCGCCGGGTCCTCGGCCGCAAGAGTACAACTTGCCCAACCGAGCATCAGGCAGCATCCGAACCAGCGTGCGAAGCGTGGCGGCAAAGACATTCCGTCCTTCTCAGACCAGGGTGTGGTAGACCTTCTGCACGTCTGCATCCTGCTCAAGCAGGTCGATCAGTTCGAGCGCTTCGTTTGCCTGCGTTTCCGGCAACTCGGTTGGCGTCGTGCAGATGTATTCCTGCTCGGCGGATAGCGGCACGATCTTGCGTTCCTCGAGCCGCTTCTGCAGCTGGCCGAAATTTTCGAAGTCGCAGCGTACGACCAGTTGCGGCTCGCCTTTCTCGCCGATACTCTCACCCATCTCCTCGAGCCCGTGGTCGATCAGGTCGAGTTCGAGTGCATCCTGGTCCATGCCGGCGGGGTCGAGGCGGAATACACCCATGCGCCGGAACAGGAAGCTGACGCTGCCATTGCTCGCAAGATTGCCGCCGTGCTTGCTGAAGATATTGCGCACGCCGGCGACCGTGCGGGTCGGGTTGTCGGTCGCGGTTTCGACGAGCACCGCGACACCGTGCGGGGCATAGCCCTCGTACAGCACCTGCTGGTAGTCCGCGGCCCCCTGGCCCGAGGCACGGCGGATAGCGGCATCGATCCGGTCCTTCGGCATGTTGATCGCGCGCCCGTTCTGGATCACCCGGCGCAGTGTGGGGTTGTTGGCCGGATCAGAGCCGCCCGACTTGACCGCAATGGTGATGTCCTTGCCGATTCGCGCGAATTGCTTCGCCATGCGGTTCCACCGCGCGAACATCGCATGCTTGCGGACTTCGAATATCCGGCCCATGGCGCAAGTATCGCACCGGACCCGCGGCTGCGGGTAGGATGAGCGTCATGCGTGATGCGATGCGGCGATTCCTGCTCCGACGGATGTTGCACGTGGCGCGCGCGGCGTTCGCGCGCCATCCGACGCCGGCCCAGATGCGGCGTATAACCGCGTGCATCGCGCCACTGATTGCGCGTCGCGAAAGTTACACAACCTCGGAGCCAATTGCGGTCGGCGCCTGCCGCGCGCGGTGGATCGAGCCATCCGATATCGCCACGGGAAGCGTGATCCTGTACCTGCACGGCGGCGCATTCATGGTTGAGTCGCGCGCCATCCATGATCCATTGCTCGCGGCGATCGGCCGTGCGGGCGGAGCTAGAGGGTTGATGGTGGACTATCGCCTCGCGCCCGAGAATCCGTTTCCGGCCGCAGTCGAGGATTGTTACGCCGCCTGGAACTTCCTGCTCTCGTCCGGCATTGACCCTGGCCGGATCGTCATCGCCGGTGATTCGGCCGGCGGTAATCTGGCCGTCGTCACGGCGATGCGCGCGCGCGACGAGGGAATGCCGCAGGCAGCCGGTCTCGTATTGCTTTCGCCCGTGCTCGACTGGACCTTCAGTGGTGCTTCGATCCAGCGCAACAACGGTCTGGATCCGTTGTTCCGCGCATCGAGCGTGAATAGTTTTGCACCTTACTATGGCGCGGGCGTCGATCCGCGGGATCCGCGCCTGTCACCATTATTCGGCGATCTGGCCGGCCTGCCGCCGGCCCTGCTCATGGTCGGCAGTTCCGAGCTGCTGCTCGATGATTCCGTGCGTTTCGCCGCACGCGTACCCGAGTCCGAATTGCGGATCTGGCACGACATGCCGCATGTGTTCCCGGCGATGCGCGGCCTCGCGGCGGGCGACCGGGCGATTAGCGAAATGGGCGAATTCATCCGGGAGCGCACCGCCGCGGCGATCGCGGGCGCAAGCTGAACCCGCACCGCGCCTAGCGCGACTGCGGGTCGTGCTTCTGGCGATAAATACGCTGACTCATGCGATCGGCATTGCGTTCCAGCCTGGCGCGCTCGCCCGGCGTGACGGTGCCATCCGACCTGGCATAGCGCTCATGCCGGTGCAGGCGGCGTTCGCCGGCGACCAGGCGGCGCGTCTCGGGACGAGTCAGCTCGCCCGAACGGACCCCCTGGACGATGCGATGGCGCTGGTTGTGTTCCCGCGCATCGAGCCGTGGCGTGCCGGCCAGGGCCGGAACCGATATCGCCGCCAAAGCGGCCATAATCACTATCTGCCTCAACATATTGTTTCTCCTGCCCGAATCGCACACGATTTGTGGCGTTCCCAGAGAAGAACGGCCCGCCCCCGGCAGCGTTGACGAGGATCCAATGCACCCATTGTCCCGCCATGTGATCGATGTCCCCGATTTCCCGAAACCGGGCATCCTGTTTCGCGACATAACGCCGCTGCTTCGGTCGCACTTCGGCCAGGCCATGGAAGCGCTGGATGGGCTGTTCAGCGCCACTGAATGGGCCGCGACCGACGCGGTGGCTGGCGTCGAGTCGCGTGGCTTCATCCTGGCCGCGGCACTGGCCGAGCGGCGACGCAAAGGCTTTGTGCCGATCCGCAAGAAAGGCAAGCTGCCGCCGCCGGTCGTCGATCGCAGTTATGAACTCGAATACGGATCCGGTGTGCTCGAGATGCAGCGCGGCAAGGGCCGGCTGCTTGTGATCGACGATGTGCTCGCGACGGGTGGCACGCTGTCGGCATCGGCGATGCTTGCCGTGGATGCCGGGTTTCGAGTCGACCTGGTCGGCGTGCTGATTGACCTCGGCCTCTCACCCGGATTCCGCTGGCAGGGCCAGCCGATCCGGTCGGTCATCCGCTATGGTTGATGAGCTGCCCGCAGTGATTGTCGTCATGGCGTTGGTGGCAGAAGGCGCCGGGCGATTCGAGCGGCAGGGGATTCCGGTGCTGTACACGGGTGTTGGCAAGGTCAATGCGGCTGCCGCACTCGCCCGGCGGCTTGCGCAATATCGGTGTGCGGATCTTGCGCAGCCGCTGGTCGTCACCTTCGGCACTCGCAAAGGTCTGCCGGATCGAGGGTGCGGACTTTGTCTGCGCAAAGTACGTCAGCGATGGCGCCGACGAGGCCGCCGCGCGTGACTGGCGGGAAAATGTCGCCGGGGCGGCTGAGGTATTCGTCGGGCTTTATCTGGAGCTGGTCAGCCTTCCTGGAGTTTGGAGCCGCGCTTCGCGGCCATGTAGCCCTGCACCATCTCGAGCGCGGTTTTTTCGCAAGGCGGCAGCTGGACGTCGCTCTGGCCCAGCGGCACGGTGCGCTCGCCCCAGCGCAGCATATGCGCTGACCACGAAAGACCCGCGCCGAAACCGGTCAACAGCAGGTTGCAGCCAGGCAGTACGCACCCTTCCTCCAGCGCCTCGACCAGGGCGACCGGAACGGTTGCAGCCGACATGTTGCCGTAGCGATGGATATTGACGAAGCAACGCTCCATTGGAATGCCCGCGCGCTTGACGACTGCCTCGATGATCCGCAGGTTGGCCTGGTGCGGCACGACCAGATGCACATCGTCGGGACCGAGCCCGCGCAAGGACAGGACGGCCTCGCAGGCCTTGCTCATGCCGACGACGGCGCGCTTGAAGATCTCCTGGCCATCGAAGACCCATTCGGTATCGCCCAGCACCCAGCCCTTATTCGCATAGCGCGTGCCCATGCCGTGAACCTGCAGGACGCCGCGCACATCTCCATAGCAACCGAGCCGGTCGGCCATCACGCCTTCCTCGCGCGAGGTTGCCTGCAGTACCACTGCGGCGCAGCCGTCACCGAACAGCACCGAGACATTGCGGTTGGTCCAGTCCATCATCGGCGAGGCCAGCTCGCCGCCAATCACGAGCGCATTGCACACGACGCCGGTCTTGATCATCGAGCTCGCGGTCGTCAGGCCGTACAGGAAGCTCGTGCACGCAGTATTGATGTCCATCGCGCCCGAACCACTGGCGCCCAGGCGCTTCTGTACCCAGGACGCCATGTTTGGAACCTGTTCGTCCATGCTGCAGGTGCCGAACACGATCAGGTCGAGATCCCCAGCAGTCAGTCCGGCCGCCGCCAGCGCCCGGCAGGCGGATATGTAGCCCAACTCACCCAGTGACACATGCGAAACGCGTCGTTCGTGGATCCCGGTGCGCGACCGGATCCACTCGTCGTCGGTGTCCAGAAAAGTCGCGATATCGGCGTTGGAAAGGACGGCTGGTGGCATGCACTTGCCCCAGCCGGTGATCGTCGCAAATGGCAATGGTTTCCCCAGGCGGCTCGGCACCCGGATTGTACTACTGTATGTATTCCAACCTTTCATGGCCCGGACCACTCTAAGTGCATGGAAGTTCAAGGGGGCGCGGTGACTGAACTGGCCAGGGATGCCATGAGCGATGAGTCCGAGCGGGTCGCGTGCGCCAGGAATGGCGATGTGGCTGCCTTTGAAGGGCTCTATCGGGACACATTCGTGAGCGCATGGCGCAGCCTGCCTGGATATGAAGGTCGCAGCTGATTGGACGCGGACCGGAGAAGGATCCGTTGCTGGAGAAGGCCTCCAATCTGCCGCAGGAGATCGCGCCGCCGCGCGACCTGTGGCCTGCTGAATGGCTTGCTGCTCAGCACCTACCAGGAAGAACTGCAAATCTATTCGAAGGTCGTCACCTCCGGTGACGCCCTGACGAGGAGGGCTTGACATGAATATCCCATTTCCCTTGCTGTCGCGGCCGCGCTGCTCGCAGCGGCGCCGCTCGCTGATGCCGCCCAGAACCTGAGCAAGAGTGCGACCGTCGCTGCGGACGCGGCGATTGACGTATCTAATGTCGAAGGCCGCATCGACGTGACGGCATGGGACCGCAATGAGGTCGAGTTGACTGCGATGCTCGAGAGCGACAAGGACAAGCTCGAATTTGAGGTGACCGAGCGGCAGGTGCGAATCAAGGTCGTCAGGCCGGATGATCACTACAAGGGATCAACGGACGCGATCCTGACGCTCAAGATCCCGAAAGGTGCGCGCATTTCGGCGGAAACCGTCAGCGCCGACATTACGGTCGCGGGGGTCCTCGGGGAGCAGCGCCTCGAGTCCGTCAGCGGTGAAGTCCGCACCCAGGCCTACGACGCTCCGGTCAAGTTGAGCACTGTCAGCGGCGACGGCACGATCAATGGCACCGGCGGCAAGGCTGCTGTAACGGTTGCGAGCGTCAGCGGCGGTCTCACGATCAACCTGGCGGCCGCCGAGCGGCTGAGTGCCAGGTCGATTTCTGGCGACATCGACGCCCACGCCGAGTTGGTGCCAAATGCCCGCGTCGAGATGGAAACGGTCAGCGGCGAAATCAAGTTGACGACGAAGCCGCCGGTCAATGCCGAGTTCGACATGGAATCGTTCAGCGGTGACATCGACAACTGCTTCGGCCAAAAGGCCCGCGACAAGAGCCGCTATGGCCCGGGTAGCGAACTGAGCTTCACGCAGGGCAGCGGCGGCGCCCGTGTCAGCATCAACTCGCTGAGCGGCGACATCACGATCTGCGATCACTGAGCTAGAATCCGGGGGTTCCACCGAACCCCCGGATTCATGCGCTTCAGAAAAAAACCCGCCGCGTTGACCCTGGCCGCAATCACGGCCGTCCTGCTGCTCGCGCTGGCAATCCTGTGGGTCGGTCCACGCACCGATGCGGCACATCGGGCGGCCGGCAATTATCTCAGCAAGGTGACCGGCCTGCCGGTCACCGTCGAAGGTCTCTCGATCGGCATCCTGCCGACGCCCTTACTGGAAATCGGCGGACTCCAGATCGCGC
Source organism: Gammaproteobacteria bacterium (assembly GCA_009692245.1). Lineage (GTDB taxonomy): Bacteria > Pseudomonadota > Gammaproteobacteria > Steroidobacterales > Steroidobacteraceae > SCUD01. The sequence continues at coordinate 888 of SHZN01000030.1, read as the reverse complement.
AGCCGCCCGGCTTCGGGGCAGATCCGCTGATCGAACTCGGCAGCGCCCGCGTCGCGCTGACCTGGGGCGCCGCATTCGGCGGTGATCCGGCATTGCGCTCGATCGCGATCGCAGACTTGACGATCCGGCCCGAGTTCATCGCTGACGGCTCGGACAATTTTTCCGCGCTCATTGAACGACTCTCGGAACTGGGCGGGGAAGGGGAGTCGCGCTGGTCCATCGGAAAGTTCGAACTGCAGCGCGGCGCGCTCGAATTCTACGACGCCGCCGCAGACTTGAGTTTTCGCCTGACGGCGATCGGCGCCGCCGCCGATTCCATCGCGCCGGCCACGGATTTTCTCTTCGAGCTGCAGCTGGCAGGCGTCAGCGACGGCAGCACCCTGCATCTTTCGCTGCAGGGACGCGGACAGATCGAGCCGGATGCCAGCCGTTACCTGGGCCAGGACCTCACGTTCAAGGGGTGGCTGGGTGGCGATCCATTGCCACTGGCGGGTATTGAACTCACCGGCGGTATCGGAGTCGCAAGCCTTGATGGGAAATCGGGCGTTGCCGAAATCAAGGCTGGAACAATGACGCTCGCCGGCATCCGCAGCGAATTCGGGTTGCAGGCGATGGTTAGCGATCGTGGAACGAGCATGGCATTCACGCTGGCGACCTCGCCGTTCTCGCCGCGCTCCGCGGCGGCCGCATTTGGCAGCCCGTTGCCTGCGACAGCGGATCCGGAAGCCTTCAAGTCGATGGAATTCGTCGCGAAGGGCCGGCTCGATCAGGGTGCCCTGCAACTGGACCTGTCCGGGGGCTGGCTGGACGAAACGCAGTGGAGCGGCAGCATCGTCCCGCAGTTCTGGCAGATCCGTCTGCGCGCCGACCGGATCGATCTCGATCGCT
>SHZN01000029.1 GCA_009692245.1 Gammaproteobacteria bacterium | reverse complement strand
CCGGATTCGAGGAGGCGATCGCGGCCGGTGTCGTGCTGACCGGCGGCAGCGCAAAAATGGAAGGCGCGGTCGAGCTGGCCGAGGAAATCTTCCACATGCCGGTCCGGCTGGGCAGCCCGCAGGGCGTGACCGGACTCGGCGATGTCGTGCGCAATCCGATCCACGCGACCGGCGTGGGTCTCCTGCTTTATGGCCGCGCGAATCTCGGCCAACCGGCGCAGAAACTTGTCGGTGACGGAGTCAAGTCGGTAGTTGAGCGAATGAAATCATGGTTCCAGGGATATTTTTAGCGGAGGAGCGGAAATGTTTGAACTGATGGATTCATACAGCCAGACGGCTGTCATCAAGGTGATCGGCGTGGGCGGAGGCGGCGGCAATGCCGTGTCGCACATGGCGAAGAGTGGCATCGAAGGCGTCGAGTTCATTTGCGTGAACACTGATGCCCAGGCACTGAAGCATTCGCAGGTCAAGATTTCGTTGCAGATTGGATGCAACATCACCAAGGGCCTTGGCGCCGGCGCCAATCCGGAGGTCGGCCGGCAGGCGGCGATGGAGGATCGAGACCGGATCATCGAGCTGATTGAGGGCTGCGACATGCTGTTTATCACGGCCGGCATGGGTGGCGGCACGGGCACCGGGGCGGCGCCGGTGGTTGCGCAGGTTGCGCGGGAGCTTGGGATATTGACGGTGGCCGTCGTGACCAAGCCATTCACGATGGAGGGCGGCAAGCGCCAGTCGATCGCCGACAACGGCATCACCGAGCTGTCGCGGCACGTCGATTCACTGATCACGATCCCGAATCAGAAGCTGCTGTCGGTGCTGGGCGGTTCGACGACGCTGCTCGAAGCCTTCAAGCGCGCCAATGAAGTGCTGCAGGGTGCGGTACAGGGCATCGCCGAGCTGATCACGCGGCCGGGCTTGATCAATGTCGATTTTGCCGACGTACGTACCGTGATGTCCGAGACCGGGCTCGCGATGATGGGCTCCGGTGTCGGCACCGGTGAAAATCGCGCACGCGCGGCCGCCGAGATGGCCATCTCGAGCCCACTGCTCGAGGACATCAACCTGGCGGGTGCGCACGGCATCCTCGTCAATGTCACCGCGGGGCTCGACCTGTCGATCGGCGAGTTCGAGGAGGTCGGCAACACCGTCAAGCAGTTCGCGGCCGACGATGCGACCGTCGTGGTCGGCACCGTGATCGACCCGGCGCTGGATGGCGAATTGCGCGTCACCGTGGTTGCGACCGGTCTCGGCCGCGTCCAGGTCAAGGGTGCGGCACCGGTCGCGGCGCCGATCACAACGGCGGGATTGGTCCGGCGCACTGGCGACGTCAAGCTGGTCAGTGGCCGTGGCAGGGCGGCAGCGCCCGACTACAGCCACCTCGACCGGCCGGCGATCCAGCGACAGACGCAGCGCGCGGTCGGCGATGGCCTCCGGAGCGCTTTCACCTCGGAGGACGTGCTCGACATCCCGGCATTCCTGCGGCGTCAGGCTGACTGACCGCAGTGATCCGGCCCAACGTAGGGCGAGGCCTGCGGGCCGCGCGCATGCGGCTACGGACGCGACGTTCGGCGACGGGCCGACGCGCCGAGCGCGCGCGTGCTGCCAGCGGCCGCGATCCTCCGTCATGAATCCGCGACGACAGCCGCCGGTCTTTCTCCGCTGGCCGGCGGCTTGTCGAATCGGGTGATGTGCTAGATTTCAGCTCCAAGGCAACCGATGGTCCTGCAAAGAACCTTACGTAATTCGATACGCGCGAGCGGCATCGGGCTGCACTCAGGCCGCAAGGTCCTGATGGTGCTCAGGCCCGCGCCACCCAACACCGGCATTGTGTTCCGGCGCATCGATCTCGATCCGCCCGTCGACATCCCGGCGCGCGCGACCAACGTGACGGAGACCAATCTCGGAACGACACTTGCGATCGGTACCGCAGGCGTTTCGACCGTCGAGCATCTGCTGTCTGCGCTCGCCGGGCTCGGCATCGACAACTGCTTCATCGAACTAACCGCCGGCGAAGTGCCGATCATGGATGGCAGCGCGGGCCCCTTCGTGTTCCTGGTCCAGTCTGCAGGCATCGAAGCGCAGAGCGCAGCGAAGCGCTTCGTGCGCGTGCGGCGTTGCATCGAGGTCAAGGACGGTGACAAGTGGGCGCGCTTCGATCCCCACGAGGGTTTCCGCGTCAACTTCGAGATCGAGTTCGACCATCCGGTATTTCGCCGCCACGCGCAGCGTGCGACGATGGATTTCTCGACCACGACATTCATGCGTGAAGTCAGCCGCGCGCGCACTTTCGGCTTCATGCGTGACCTCGAGTACCTGCGGGCCCGCAATCTCGCGCTCGGCGGAACGCTGGACAACGCGATCGTCCTCGACGATTACCGGATCCTGAATGAGGACGGCTTGCGTTACGAAGACGAATTCGTGCGCCACAAGATCCTCGACGCGATCGGCGACCTGTACCTGCTGGGTCATTCGCTGATTGGCGAGTTCACCGGCTTCAAGTCAGGCCATGCGCTCAACAACCTGCTGCTGCGCACGATGCTCGCCGACGCCACAGCCTGGGAAGAAGTCACCTTCAGCGAGGACGGCACGGCGCCGATCTCATTTGCCGGTACCGCGAACGCAACCGCCTGATCAGGCGCGACCCGAGCGCACCTTCACGACCACTCGTTCGATCGCGGTGCCGAGTTCCGCGGCCAGCGCGTCCTTGAAGCGTGGCGCCTGGTAGCGCAAGCGAGTACCCCAGGCGGCCGAATGCACCAGCACGGTCAGGGTCCCATCCCGCATGACGGCGCCCCAGACCTCCTGCGCGAGCTCGGGCGGCAGCAGCCGCTTGAGCGCCCTGAGTGTCCGGTCGGCCTCGAGCGTGCCCTCGCGCAGCCGCCTGAGCATTCCCTGGCCGTGCGCCAGCAAGTCACTGACAGACGTCAGGTTTTTCATGGATGACCGCGCCAGGCAGCCACCGGATTACGAAAGTACTTGAGTTTCAAGGCTTTTTTTGGCACTTTGCGCCGCTTAGGGGGTCCCCGCAGGGGCCCCACGACCGGAAATCATGGCGCGCCCAGTTGGTGACGCGCCGACGACATAGTAACCGCCGGCCGGTGTGAAGGGAGCCGCACAGTCTTTGCAAAGAATGACGCCCAGTGGTCCGGCCTTGCTCGGCAGCGTGAAGCATTTTCGCTGGCGCCCGCTATTGATATCCATCGGTGCTATCGCACTCCTGGCGCTGCTTGCCGGCGCCTTTGTCGCCGGCGGCCGCTATGGCAGCACCGGCCCACTCGGCGAATTCACGGTGGCGCGCTGGAATGAGGACCTCGCAACGCAGCGCGCGACGCTCGAGAAGACTCGCGCGGTCATCGACGATCAGGTCGCTGCGCTCGCGACCCGGGTCGGCAGGATGCAGGCACAGCTGATCCGCCTCGATGCGCTGGGCCGCCAGCTGACCGAGGTCGCGAAGCTTGATCGCGGCGAGTTCGATTTCGACCATCCGCCCGCGGTCGGCGGGCCACGAACGGAAGCGGGCGCAGGCCCGATCGTGCCGGCACTTGAGGACATGCTCGATTCTGTGGGCGAGGCGATCGACGATCGCGGCCGCCAGCTGACCGCATTGGAGAACCTGATCCTGACCCGCGAGCTCGCGCGGCAGATCGTGCCGGGTGGTCGCCCGGTCGAATCTGGGTATATCTCCTCACTGTATGGTCAACGCACGGATCCCTTCGATGGCCGCAATGCCCTGCATCAGGGGCTCGACTTCGCGGGCACGCCCGGCACGCGTGTGCTCGCGGTCGCCGATGGTATCGTCAGTCATGCGGGTGTCGACGGCGGTTACGGCCGCCTGATCGAGATCACGCATGGCAATGGTTACGTCACCCGCTATGCCCACAATGCAAAATTGCTGATGGAGGCGGGACAGACGGTGAAGCGCGGCGATCCGATTGCGCTGATGGGCTCTACGGGCCGCTCGACCGGAACCCATCTGCACTTCGAAGTGCTGCGTGATGGCCGCCCGGTCAATCCGATGTCCTTCGTCCGCCGCTGACAACGCCCCTGAACGAATTCCCGCGGGGCAAGTCGTAGTAAACTGCCGGTTTTTTCCGGTGGCTCCAGTTGGAACCTGTCCCGACTGACCCTCCCGGTTCGAGGTCCCAGGCGCGTGTTGAAAATCTTTACGCGGATCTTCGGCAGCCGTAACCAGCGCCTGCTGCGTCAGTACGATCGTCGCGTGGCCGCGGCGAATGGCTATGCCGATGCGCTCAGCGCGATGGGCGACAGCCAGCTGCTGGCGCAGACCGCAATGTTGCGTGCGCGCCTCGCCGCGGGCGACTCGATCGACGACGTGCTGCCGGAGGCGTTCGCGACGGTGCGCGAAGCCGCGGCGCGCTCGATCGGATTGCGCCCTTTCGACGTGCAGCTGATCGGCGGCATGGTGCTACATGAGGGAAAGATCTCGGAGATGCGTACCGGCGAGGGCAAGACCCTGGTCGCGACATTGCCCGTCTACCTGAATGCGCTCACCGGCAACGGCGTGCACGTCGTCACGGTCAACGAATACCTCGCCCAGCGCGACGCCGAGTGGATGGGCCCGATCTACCGCTTCCTCGGTCTGACTGTTGGGGTCATCACGAGCGGCCAGCAGCCCGCCGACAAACGCGCCGCCTACGCCTGCGACGTGACCTACGGCACCAACAATGAATTCGGATTCGACTACCTGCGCGACAACCTGGCGTTCCGCCTCGAGGACCGCGTCCAGCGCGGCCAGCATTACGCGATCGTCGACGAAGTGGACTCGATCCTGATCGACGAGGCGCGTACGCCACTGATCATCTCCGGACCGGCCGAGGAAAGCACCGAACTTTACGTCAAGATCAACGAGCTGGTGCCGCGCTTCAAGCGCCAGGCGACGGAGGAAGGCGAGGGCGAATTCTTCGCGGACGAGAAGACGCGCCAGGTGCACCTGTCTGAGACAGGATTCGAGAAAGCCGAGGAACTGATGCAGCAGGCAGGCCTGCTGCGCCCGGGCGACAGTCTCTACGATCCGGCCAGCATCCGGCTGATGCACCACCTGAATGCGGCGATGCGCGCGCATGTGCTTTACAACAAAGATGTCGAGTACATCGTGCGCGGCGGCGAGGTCATCATCGTCGACGAGTTCACCGGCCGCACGATGCCGGGCCGGCGCTGGTCGGATGGCCTGCACCAGGCCGTTGAAGCCAAGGAAGGCGTGCGGATCCGCGAGGAAAACCAGACCATCGCGTCGATCACGTTCCAGAATTACTTCCGTCTCTACAAGAAGCTTGCCGGCATGACCGGCACGGCGGACACCGAGGCCTTCGAATTCCAGCAGATCTACGGGCTCGAGGTCGTCGTCGTGCCGACCCACAAGCCGATGATCCGCAAGGACCAGCCGGATCTCGTCTACCTGAACCAGAAGGACAAATTTGCGGCAATCATCGAGGACATCCGCGACTGCGTGACGCGCGGGCAGCCGGCCCTGGTCGGCACGGCCTCGATCGAGACCTCCGAACTGCTCTCCGGGCTCCTGCGCGAGGCCAGCATTCCCCACCAGGTGCTTAATGCCAAGCAGCACGAGCGCGAGGCGATGATCATCGCGCAGGCCGGGCGGCCCGCGAGCGTGACGATCGCCACCAACATGGCCGGCCGCGGCACCGACATCGTGCTGGGCGGCAACGTGCAGAAGCAGATCGAGCAGCTGCGCAAGGACGCAACACTCGAGCCGGCGCAACTCGAGGCGCACGCCCGCGAGCTGGAGGGCGAGTGGCAGCAATTGCACGCGAATGTCATCGCGGCGGGCGGCCTGCACATCGTCGGCACCGAGCGCCATGAATCGCGGCGTATCGACAACCAGCTGCGCGGCCGGTCGGGTCGCCAGGGAGATCCTGGCTCAAGCCGATTCTATCTATCGCTTGAGGACAACCTGATGCGCATCTTCGGCGACCCGGAGCGCACCAAGTCGTTGCTGCGCACAGTTGGCATGCGCGAAGGCGAGGCCATCGAGAGCCGGATGCTGTCGCGCCAGATCGAGAACGCGCAGCGCAAGGTGGAATCGCACAATTTCGACGCGCGCAAGAACCTCCTCGAGTACGACGACGTCGCCAATGACCAGCGCAAGGTCATCTATCGCCAGCGCACCGAGATCATGTCCACGGACGACATTGCGGGGGTCATCCGCGACGTACGTGCCGAGGTCGTGCACAACATCGTTGTTCAGTACATCCCGGCCGAGAGCGTCGAAGAGCAATGGGACATTGCTGGGCTTGAGCAGGCCGCCGAGCGTGATTTCGCTGTCCGCACCGGTCTCGTGGCCTGGCTCGCGGAGAACCCGGAGCGGCAGGGTCATGAGGCGACTGCAAGACTCCTAGATGCGATCGAGGCGGCCTATGAAGCGAAAGTCACGCAGGTCGGCGAGCCGGTCATGCGCCACCTGGAGCGCGCAGTCATGCTTCAGCAGCTCGATGGCCACTGGCGCGAGCACCTGGCGGGGATGGATTACCTGCGCCAGGGAATCTACCTGCGCGCCTATGCGCAGAAAAATCCGAAGCAGGAATACAAGCGCGAGGCCTTCGCGCTGTTCACCGGGATGCTCGAACGCATTCGCAGCGATACGGTGATGATGCTGCAGCGCCTGCAGGTGCGCACCGAGGAAGAAATTGAGCGCGAGGAAGCCGAGCGGGGCCGTCGGCTTCAGAGCCGCATGCAGTTGCAGCATGCTGAGCCAGCCGCAATCACTGCCGAGGCGCGACCGGCGCCCGGGGTGGCTGGCCGTGAGCCTGCCGCAGCGGCTGCGGCGCCCGCGGCAACGGCGCCACCCTTCGTGCGTGGCGAGCGTAAGATCGGACGCAATGAGATCTGCCCCTGTGGATCGGGCAGGAAATACAAGCACTGTCACGGGGCGATACAGCAAACCGGCGGTTGAGCACAATCAGTCCAGGAGCGGGATTACCAGGGATGGTGGATCTTCCGGAATTTCACGTCATCGCCGGTGCGTTGTTCGACGCCACCGGCCGCGTGCTGATCGCACAGCGCCCGCGCGGCCGCCACATGGCCGGACGCTGGGAATTCCCGGGCGGCAAGCTTGGTTTCGGCGAGGATCGGCTGGAGGGCCTGAAGCGCGAACTCGCCGAGGAGCTCGGCGTCGCCGTTCACTCCGCCCGTCCCCTGATACGGCTGTACCACAACTACCCCGATCGCCGCGTGCTGCTCGACTTCTGGCGCGTCATTGAATACGCGGGCACGCCGAAAGGCCTCGATTCGCAGGCCCTGGCCTGGGTGAAATCCGACGAGTTGCCTGGTCACAACCTGTTGGAGGCCGATCGCGCCATCGTGACGGCATTACGCCTCCCGCAGCTTGCCAGTGTCATTTCGGGTCCCGCCCAGCTTGTGGCGCTTGGCGGCAGCGAAGCCCAGACAATTTTCTGGCACGTCACGGAGTAGCCGGCCACGCAGCTGGACGCCGCGCTCGTACGCAGCGCGCGCCGCGGGCCACCGCGTTTTTGCACTGGGCGATGGTGTCGAGGCGATTCGCATCGCCGCCGCGGCCGGTGCTGACGGCGCCGTGCTGCGCCGGCGCGGGCAGAATCTGGATGTGGACCGCGAGGGCGCGTTCCTGGTCGGCGTGGTCTGTGAGGACGAGGCCGGCGCGCTCGAGGCGATCGGCGAGGGCGCGCATTTCCTGGTAGTCGCGCCGCAGCGCGGACCCCTGCAGCATCGCGAACTCGAGCATCTCTGCGCGGTCGCCGGTATCCCGGTATTCGCAGGCTGGTACCCGGATGCGCGCCGCCTCGAGCAGCTGCAGGTGGCCGGCGCGCACGGCTGCGCAATGGTCACGACCAAGATGGCAGAGGCCTAGCGTGTAGTTGGTGCCGCGTAGTTGGTGCCGGGTCGCAAATCGGCAGGTGTCGTGCGGTCATGGAGCACTGCGGACTTGCGACCCGGCACCCAATTGGGCACCCAATTGGCGGTCGAAGAAATCCAGGATCGTGTTCCAGCCGTGGATGCCGGTTTCCTTGAAGCTTAGTGCCCCATGCTTGCTGCCCGGGTAGGGCATCACTTCGAATGTCCGTCCGGCGGCGACCAGTTCCTTGATCAGCAGTGTCGTGTGCGTGAACAGCACATTGTCGTCGGCCATGCCATGCATCACCAGCAGCCGGTCGCGCAGCGCTCCCGCGTAAGTCAGCGCATTCGACTGCCGGTAGCCCTCGACATTCTCATCCGGCATGCCGAGATAGTGCTCGGTGTAATGCGTGTCATATAGCCGCCAGTCGGTCACCGGGGCACCGGCAACACCGGCCGCAAAGCTGCCTGGTGACTGCATCATCAGCATCAGCGTCATGTAACCGCCATAACTCCAGCCAAAGACGCCGACGCGCGACGCGTCCACGAATGGCTGTTGTTTAAGCCATTCGACGCCCTTCAGCTGATCCACGACCTCGACGCCAGCCAGGTGCCGGTACAGCGCGGCCGTGAAGGCCTGGCCGCGGCCGTCCGAGCCGCGATTGTCGATCGCGAAGACGACATACCCGCGCTGCGTGAAAAGTTGCGCGGTCTGGCCGCCGCGCCGCTCGCCCCAGTGGCGCGTTACGGTCTGCACCGTCGGCCCGCCGTAGACCAGCAGAATCGCCGGGTAGCGGCGGCCCGGTTCGAAACCAGCGGGCTTGTACAACTGCCAGTAGAGCGGCGTGCCGTCAACGGCCGGCAGCGTGCCAAATTCCGGTTTTACATGCCGGTCGAGATAGGGCGCGTAGGGGTGCTGGTCGTCGAGCCGGTTCTCGATGAGCCAGGCACGCCGCTTACCAGTTGCGTCGTGCAGCGAAAGCTGTGGCGGCTGCAGTGGATCGCTGTAGACCTGCAGATAGCGCTGCGCGTCCTGCGACATCGTGATGTTGTGCCAGCCGTCCTGTGACGTGAGCGGCCGCGGCGCGCGCTGGCTTCCCGCATCAAGACTGGCGACATACAGTTGCCGTTCGAGCGGTGTCTTCAGCGTCGCCATGAAATAGACGCGGCCGCGTTTTTCATCGATGCCGCGCACGGCGGGTGCCTGCCACTCGCCGATGACATCCCAGTCGCCGGCCGTGACGGCGCCCTTTGGCCTGCCGTCATAGCCGTAACGGTACAAGTGATTGTGTCCGGTCCTCTGCGATGCCCACAGCAGCTCCTTGCGGCGCGGCAGGAAATAAAGATCGTCGTGCAGGTCAACCCAGGTGTCGCTTGTTTCCGAGAACAGGAGCCGCCCGCTGCCACCCGTGACCGGGAAGCCCAGCAGGTCGAGGCGTTTCTGGTTGCGTGCCTGACGCTGGACCAGGATCTGGTCGCCCTCCGGAAACCAGTTCACGCGCGCGAGGTAGTGATCGGTGAGGCCTAGATCCGCCCAGGCGATCTCGCCGGTATCGAGCGCGAGCACACCGAGGCGGACGTCCGCATTCGCGGCGCCGGCTGCGGGGTAACGCTGGCTCAGCACGCGAAAACCCCCGGCCTGGACCTCAAATCGCTCGAGTTCGGCTACGGGAGATTCGTCCACGCGCGCGAATGCGATGTGACTCTCATCGGCTGACCACCAGTACCCGGTGTTTCGATTCATCTCTTCCTGCGCGATGAACTCGGCGACGCCATTGCTGATGAGTCCGCCGCCGCCGGTCGTGAGCCGCCGTTCCGCGCCCGTGGCGACTTCGACGGCGTAGAGATCCTGGTCGCGGATGAAGCTGACATAGTGGCCCTTCGGCGAATACTGCGGGTCGGTCTCGTAGGAACCGGTCGTTGTCAGGCGCCGCACGGTCTCATTCGTGGGTTTCGAAAGATCGTAGTGATACAGGTCGCCGCCGAGCGGAAACAGGAGCGCATGCGAATCCGGCGCCCACTGATACTCGACGATGCCGCGCAGCGCCGCGGTGCGCTGGCGCTCGCGGCGGGCTTCTTCCTCGGCCGACAGCGTCTCCCCGGATGGCGCGAGACTGCGCGAATCGACCAGCAGGCGATGCTGGGCCGTGGCGATGTCATAGGCCCACAGATCGTAGACCTGCGGATCGTCGTCCTTGCCCCGCAAATAGGACACGAGCGTGCCGTCCGGCGAAAATCGCGGCTGGCGTAGCGAGGGGCCCTGCAGGTCGGGCGCATCGAACAGGCGTTCGACCGTCAGGTCGCGCGCGCCAGCGGCGGCGGTCAAGGCGAGACTCGCCATGATGCCAATCACGAATGAACGCATCGGTGCTCCGTCCTGTCGCAGATGGGACTTACTATAGCGAGGCTTTGTTAGACTTCGCCCGCCCGACTCGCGTGGAGTGTAAACACGGTGCGCATCCATGTTATATCCGGTTTTGCCCTGGCCATCCTGGCGACCTGGCCGACCATGAGCGCGGCCCACGATCCGTCGGCCATGCAATACCCGGCTGCCGTGCGGGGGCAGGTCGTTGATGAGCTTCACGGCACGCAGGTTGCCGACCCGTACCGGTGGATGGAAACACCAGGACCGGATGTCGCGGCCTGGGTCGCCGCAGAGAATGCGATTTCGCAACCCTATCTCGACGCGATCCCGGCGCGCGAAGCAATCCGCAGACGGCTGACCGAGCTCTGGGACTATGAGCAGTACGGCTACAGTTGGCTCGACGAAAAGGTACGCGTGCCGGTCAAGCGTGGCGGTCGCTACTTCTACGTCGAAAAGAGCGGCCAGCAGAATCAGGGTGTCCTTTACTGGGCGCCGACGGCGGATGCGACGCCGCATCCGCTGATCGATCCCAACACGCTTTCCAAGGATGCGACCGCGGCGCTCGCGGACTACTCGATCAGTCCCGATGGACGCTATGTCGCCTACGCGGTTGCCGATGGTGGCACCGACTGGGACACCTGGCATGTGCGGGAGGTCGATACGGCTCGCGACCTGCCGGACCTGATCCGCGACACCAAGTTCACGGGCGTGTCCTGGATGCCGGACGCGAGTGCTTTCTACTACTCGCGCTATCCGAAGGGTGCCGACCGCAGGGCCGATGATCAACAGCAGGTCACCGTCTACCGCCACCGCCTCGGCACGGAGCAGGCGGTAGATGAAGCCGTCTATTCGACACCGGAAAACCCGCGCCACAATCCCTATGCGCTGGTATCGGAGGACGGGCGCTGGCTGGTGCTGGTTATCTCGTACGGTTTCGACTCAAACGCGATCCACCTGCGCGACCTGTCGAAGCCCGATGCGCCCGTCATGCGGATCCTGGACAAGTGGGATGGGCTCTACGATTTCCTCGGCGCGGTCGGCGACCGCCTGTACTTCAAGACGACCCAGGGCGCGCCGCGCGGCCGCGTGATCGCGATCGATTCGGCGAAGCCGGAGCCCGTCGAAATCGTCCCGGAGGCGGCGGCGAGGCTCTATCAGGCGAGCCTGGCCGGCGGTCACGTGATCGCCAATTACCTCGAGGACGCGCGCTCACGGCTGCGGGTCTATCGCATGGACGGCAGCCTGCGCGGCGAGATCCGCCTGCCGGGTCTCGGCACGGTGACCGGCTTCCCGGACGCGCCGAAGGAAAACGAGACCTTCTTCGCCTACACGGATTACCTGACGCCACTTGCGCTCTATCGCTACGACGTGGCGCAGGACGTAGTCCAGCCATTCAGGCGTCCGAAAGTGCCATTCGATGCAAGCCCCTACCTGACCGAGCAGGTCTTCTACGCGAGCAAGGACGGCACTCGCATCCCGATGTTCATCACGCGGCGGCGTGACACGGTGATGAATGGCGACAACCCGACGCTGCTGTACGGCTATGGCGGCTTTGACGTATCACTGACGCCAGTCTACAGCCCGGTTTACGCGGCCTGGCTCGAACGCGGCGGCATCTATGCAGTCGCCAACCTGCGTGGCGGCGGCGAATACGGCGCCGAGTGGCACGGAGCCGGCACCAAGATACACAAGCAGAATGTATTCGACGATTTCATCTCGGCCGCGGAATGGCTGATCGCCAATCGCTATACCTCGTCTGCGCGGCTCGCAATCCACGGACGCAGCAATGGCGGCCTGCTGGTCGGCGCCGTGATGGCGCAGCGGCCGGAACTGTTTGGCGCGGCATTGCCGGGTGTCGGCGTGATGGACATGCTGCGCTATCATCTGGCGAGCGCGAATGCCTATGGCTGGTCGAGCGACTTCGGCACGGTCGAGGACCCAGACCAGTTCCGCGCCTTGCTGGCTTATTCTCCGGTGCAGAACCTCAGGCAGGACCGCTGCTATCCGCCGACGCTCGTGACGACTGCGGATCATGACGATCGCGTCGTGCCCTGGCACAGCTTCAAGTTCACGGCGGCACTTCAATACGCCCAACATGACTGCCCAAACCCCGTGCTCGTTCGAATCGAAACGCGCGCCGGCCACGGAGCCGGCAAGCCGGCCTGGATGCAAATAGAGGATTGGGCGAACCAGTGGGCCTTCCTCGTGAAGCACCTCGGAATGCAGGGAGGCAGTTAGGCACAAGACAAGAGGGGGCCCTCCCTTTTTCCTCCGGAACTTTATGAGGAAAAAGGGAGGTCCCCTTCTTGTCTTTGTGCTTCAGTGTTTCAGCGATTCCCCGTCACTGTCTGCGTCGGGGATCTCCACGGATTCGCCCGGAATTGCGTGCTTTTCCTCAAGCCAGGCACCCAGGTCGATCAGCTTGCAGCGTTCGCTGCAGAACGGGCGCCAGGGATTGCTGTCCCATTCGCACTGACGCTTGCATTGCGGGCAATTGACCAGGGACGCCATCGCGATCAGTAGCAGGTCGTCAGCGTGAAACGCACGTCCTCGGTCGCCTGGACGGGCCGGCTGTGCACGCTGTTCCAGCGCAGGAAACGCAGGCTGCAGCGATGGTGGCTGCCGCTGACTTCCGGGTAGAGCCTCGAGCCGCCGGGCAGCGTGAGACGCACGAGTTGCACCGGCCGGTCGCGCTCGAACACGATCTGATAGACGCCGCCCGGCGCAAGCTCATCACGCGGCACGGCATTCTCGCGTGTGATCCACAGCAGTTCCGAGACCGATTCGCACAGCGGGCGGATCGTCACCAGCCAGTCCGCGAGATCGCTCTCGCGCAGGTCCGGCTCGAGATTGAGCCAGTGGTAATAATCGGGCAGGTCGAATTCGCAGGTGCCACCCGGAATCGCGCTGCGATGCTTGATCGCATTCAGGAATTCGGACTCGCGCAGCCGCTGCATGAAGTTCGCGCCCGCGGCATTCAGTTCTTCGCGCCGCCGCACCAATGCGGCGAGTATCGAGCGCAGGCGCGCGCCGTCCACGCCGGGACGATTCTGGTAATCGCGCATCGCCGACATCTGGCGTTCGAGTTCCTTCAGCACGTCGCCGCGCGCGTCGCCGCGCGAGGTGATCGCGAGGATCTCGAGCAATCCCGCGACTGCGGAACGGCTGGACCAGGGATTCGGGACACCGGCGTGGTAGGACAGCTGCTGCCACAAGAACTCGAGCCGCATGAATGCGCGCATCCGCTCGTTGAGCGGCTGCTCGTAGGTGATGGGTTCCGGATCGACGCGGGATTCCGGGACTGGCTCGAACATGGTCCTATTCTGCGGCACCGCTTCCGGCCCCGTAAACAACACATCCTGTGAACTGCGGCTCAGCACCATGTCAATTCCTCATTTTTTCGCGGCCAGACGGCGGTATTCGCGGTCGAGCCCGGCGACCAGCTCGACGAGTTTCGCGGGATCCCCGTCATTCACGATGACATCATCAGCCGCGGCCAGGCGTTCCGCGCGCGTGGCCTGGGCGGCGAGTGCGCGAGCGGCGTTTTTGTGGGTTTCGCCGTCGCGGTGCATCAGGCGCTCGATCTGCTGCTCCCTGAGACAGTCAACGACCAGCACCCGGTCCGCCAGGCCGCCGCGGCTACCCTCGACCAGCAGCGGGATCACCAGGACCTGATACGGGCCCGCCGCAGCGTCCGCCCGCTGCTTCAGTTCCGCAAGGATGGCGGGGTGCAGGATTTCCTCGACGATTGTGCGGGTCACGGCATCCTTGAAGATGCGTGTCCGCAGGCGATGGCGATCGAGCTTGCCGTCCGGGCCCAGGATCTCGGGTCCGAGCGCCTTTATGAGCGCCTTCAACGCAGGCCTGCCAGTGGCAACCACATCCCGGGCAATCCGGTCCGTGTCGATGACCGTAGCGCCAAATCCCGCGAAGAGATCCGCGACGGTCGACTTGCCGCTCGCGATCCCGCCGGTGAGCCCGATGCGAAGCATCCGGGCCGCCCTCAGTGAAGGCCCACAATGCCCAGGTAGCGCTCGACGACGAGCGGACCCCAGAGCATCGCGATCCAGCTTGCGCCCGCGAGATAGGGCCCGAAGGGAATCGGCACTTCGCGTCCATGACGCCTGGTCACGATCAGCGTAATACCCACCGCGGCGCCAACCACGGCCGACAGCAGAAGAACGAGTGGCAGCATCTGCCAGCCGAGCCACGCGCCGATCGCCGCGAGCAGTTTGAAGTCACCGTAGCCCATGCCTTCCTTGCCAGTGACAAGCCTGAATATCTGGAACACGCTCCACAGGATCATGTATCCGGCGGCGGCGCCGATCAGCGCATCTTGTGGAGAAGTAAAGCCTGCTGTTGACCACAGGCTCGCGAGCAGACCAATCCACAGGAGCGGTAGTGTCAGCACATCGGGCAGCAGTTGCCGGTCGAGGTCGATTCCCGTCATCGCGATCAGGTACCAGCTGAACACCAGCGCCAGCGCCGCCTGGCAACCGAAGCCGAAGTGCCAGGCGACCACGCCGCTCACGATGGCAGTCGCAAGCTCGACCAGCGGATAGCGCAACGAAATCTTTGTGTTGCAGGATGCACAACGGCCGCGCAGCGCCAGATAGCTTAGCACCGGAATGTTGTGGATTGCGCGGATCTGTGCGGAACAGGACGGGCAGTGCGAGCGCGGTTTGGAGAGGCTGATGGGTTCGCCCTCGGGACGGGCGGCGTGACCTGTGATCTCGGCGCATTGCGCGCGCCATTGCCGCTCCAGCATCAGCGGCAGGCGGTGGATCACGACATTCAGGAAGCTGCCGATCGCGAGGCCGAAGAATACGGCGACGGCCACGAATACGGCGGGATTCGCCGCCAGCATGGCCCAGGGCTCCGGCAGCCCGGTCAGATCACGGCGCCCAGCTTGAAGATCGGCAGATACATCGCGATGACGAGACCGCCGACCAGCACGCCGAGGATTGCCATGATGAGCGGCTCGAGCAAGGAAGCCAGGCCGTCGACGGCGGAATCTACTTCGAGCTCGTAGAAGTCTGCGACCTTGGCAGACATTTCGTCGAGCGAGCCCGACTCCTCGCCGACCGCGATCATCTGCACGACCATGTTCGGAAAGAGCGCGGTGTTCTCCATCGCGCGTTGCAGTCGCTGGCCGGTCGCGACTTCGTCGCGCATTCGCATGACGGCCAACTCATAGACGCTATTGCCGGTCGCGCCGGCCACCGACTCCATGGCCTCGACCAGCGGCACACCGGCCGAGAACATCGTCGAAAGCGTGCGCGCATAACGCGCGATCGCCGCCTTGACCAGGATCGGTCCGAGGATGGGCAGCTTCAGCATCATACGATCCAGCACGTGACGCATCGCCCGCGAGCGCTTTTTGAAGTAGGCGAATGTGAATATGGTGCCGCCGGCAATGATGCCAATCCACCAGCCCTGGGCCTGCACGAACCGCGAGAGTGCGATGACCATGCGCGTGAAGGCGGGCAGGTCCGCGCCAAATCCCTTGAACAGCGACTCGAACTGTGGGATCACGAACAGCAGCAGGATCAGCGTCACGATGACGGCGACTGCGAGCACCGCGGCCGGGTAGAACAGCGCCTTCTTGATCTTCTTCTTGAGCGCTTCGGTCTTTTCCTTGTAGGTCGCGACCTTGTCCAGCAGGGCTTCGAGCGCACCCGCCTGTTCGCCGGCCTCGACGAGATTCACGTAGAGGTCGTCGAAATAAAGAGGGTGCTTGGCGAGGGACTCGTGCAAGGAGCTTCC
>SHZN01000028.1 GCA_009692245.1 Gammaproteobacteria bacterium | reverse complement strand
CGTGCGCCAGCGCATCGCGCCGGAAGTCATTCGGAAATGCGCCGCCGGCCTCGCGCAGCCGCGCAAGCTTCGCGCGCCGTTTCATTCACGATCAGGTCGACATAGCGCTGCCGGTAGCGCGTCTCGGTGTCCGCGAGGCCATGCCACTTGTCCGGCAACTGGCGCAGTGACTTGACCAGCAAGCGGACGGATTCGACCCGCACCGAAAGTTCCCCCGCACGGGTCCGCATCAAAACACCCTGTGCGCCGACAATGTCGCCGACATCCCAGCATTTGAACGCCTCGTACGAGGCGCCGAGTACCTCGGCCTGAAGGTAGAGTTGAATCTGTCCGCCGCCGTCCTGCAGCTTTGCGAATGAAGCCTTGCCCATAAGTCGCTTGAACATCATCCGGCCGGCGACCCGCACACGCACAGGGTTAGCAACCAGCCACTCATCGCTGCGATCACCGTAGGTCGCATGCAGGTCGTGCGCCAGCGCATCGCGCCGGAAGTCATTCGGAAATGCGCCGCCGGCCTCGCGCAGCCGCGCAAGCTTCGCGCGCCGCTCCGCGATCAGTGCATTCTCGTCAGCTGCGGGTTTCTCTTCCATCGCCGCTCCAAGATTCCTACAGCCCCTGCTTGAGGCTCGCTTCCATGAACGGATCAAGGTTGCCGTCGAGCACCGCCGCCGTATTGCCGGTTTCGTGTCCGGTGCGCAGGTCCTTGATCCGCGACTGGTCGAGCACATAGGACCTGATCTGGTGCCCCCAGCCGACGTCAGTCTTCTGGTCCTCCAGCACGCGGGCCGCCGCGTTGCGCTTGTTGACTTCGAGCTCATAAAGCTTGGCTTTCAGCATTTTCATGGCAGTCGAGCGGTTCTTGTGCTGGCTGCGCTCCATCTGGCAGGTCACCACGATGCCGCTCGGAAGATGCCGCAGGCGCACGGCCGAATCCGTCTTGTTGACGTGCTGGCCGCCCGCACCGCTTGCGCGGTAGGTGTCCGTCTCGATGTCGGCTGGATTAACCTCGATGTTGATTTCATCGTCAACGAGCGGCGATACGAACACCGATGCGAATGATGTGTGGCGCCGGTTACCCGAGTCGAATGGTGATTTCCGCACCAGCCGATGCACGCCGGTTTCCGTGCGCAGCCAGCCATAGGCATAGGGTCCGTCAACCTGGATCGAAGCGCTCTTGATGCCAGCGACCTCGCCAGGGCTCTGATCGATCACTTCGGGGTGGAATCCGCGCCCGTCTGCCCAGCGTAGATACATGCGCAGCAGCATCTGCGCCCAGTCCTGGGCTTCGGTGCCGCCCGCCCCTGCCTGGATGTCCAGAAACGCGCCACGCGGGTCCATCTCGCCGGGAAACATGCGCATCAACTCGAGCTGCCTGACACGCTGCTCGAACTGGCGGGTGTCGCGATCCACCTCCGCAAAGCCCGCTTCGTCGCTCTCGGTGTCGACGAGCCCCAATAGCTCGGCCGTCTCGGTCAGGCCGCGCCCGATCTGGTCGAGTTCGCCGATCGTGGACGTGAGCCTGGCGCGTTCACGGCCAAATTCCTGCGCCCGCTCGGGTTTGCTCCAGATCGCCGCGTTGCCCAGCTCGCGATCGAGTTCTTCGAGCCGCTCACGCTTACGATCGTACTCAAAGGTACCCCCTCAGCGCGTCAAGGCGCTGCCGAAGGTCGTCAATCAAGCGGCGGGTTGCGGCAGTTTCCATGCGGGTCGAATCTTATCAGACGGTCATTCGCAGGTTTGCAGGTATTCCGAGAGCATTTCGACCCGCGTCGTGCCGCCGTAGCTCGTCGACTGCAACCGAAAGGCAAGCCGCACCCGCGAGCCCGCGGGCGGATGCAGCGAGCCGTCCGCATCGAAATGACCGAATGCGATTGCCTCGACGGGTTTCGACGAAGGCTGTGGCCGCAGCCAGAGCTTCAGATGGCGCCCGGCGAGCACACGCGTTTCGACCACGACGAATTCGCCGTCGAATAGCGGCTCCGGAAAGGACTGTCCCCAGGGTCCTCCCGCCTCGAGCGCGAGCGCCGTCTCGAGTGACAACTCACCGGCCCCAAGTTCGCCGTCGGTTTCCAGCACACCCAGCATCTGGTCACGGCTCAGGTGCCGGCCGACTTCTGCGCCAAATGCATCCGTGAATTTCTGCAGGCGGTCTTCGTGCAGGGTAAGTCCCGCAGCCATCGCATGACCGCCAAAGCGATCGATCAGTCCCGGGTATCGCGTGTCGATTGCCTCGAGCACGTCGCGGATGTTCACTCCCGCGACCGAGCGCGCCGATCCGCGCAACTCCCCATTCCCTGCCGGTGCAAATGCGACGACCGGGCGATGGACACGGTCTTTCATGCGGGTCGCGACCAGGCCCACGATCCCTGCATGCCATCCCCGATCGTAGAGCGCGACGCCTATGGGCAAACTGCCTTCCTGCAGGTGCAGTCGGCGCACAGCAGTCGCGGCTTCATCCCGCATGCGCAATTCCATTTCACGGCGCTCATGATTGAGCCGGTCCAGTTCCTTTGCGTTTGTGAGCGCCAGAGCCCAATCATCGGTCAGCAGGCAGCGGATACCGACCGACATGTCGTCAATGCGGCCCGCGGCGTTCAGCCGCGGCGCGATCTGGTGGCCCAGATGACGCGCAGACAGTTCTTCCAGGCGACAGCCTGCGACGCGCGCCAGGGCCATGAGTCCGGGTGCCGCCGATCTGGCCCGCAGGCGTTTCAAACCTTCCTGCACCAGGATCCGGTTGTTGCGATCCAGCGGCACCAGGTCGGCGACAGTGCCAAGCGCAACCAGGTCGAGGAAATCGGCGACGGCTGGAAGCCGGCAGCCGCGCCGCGTTTCCAGTTCCCGGGTCAACGACGCCATCAGGTAGAAAGCGACACCCACTCCGGCGAGCGCCCGGCTGCCGAACTTCGCGTCCGCCAGATTCGGGTTCACCATTGCAGCGCAGGTCGGAACGGTTGGCCCGGGCAGATGGTGATCGGTGACGAGCACCTGCATTCCGAGTGCCTGCGCGGCCTCGATACCAGCGAATGCCGAAACGCCGTTGTCCACCGTAATGAGCAGGTCGGCACGCTCGCCGGCAAGGTCCGCGACCAGGACCGGGGTCAGTCCGTACCCATGCCGCATGCGGTCCGGCACACGGAAATCCGATTTGTCGTGACCGAGGCGCTGCAGCTGACGCAACACGAGCGCAGTGCTCGTGGCCCCGTCCGCATCGAAATCGCCCACCACGAGGATGCGCGAGCCACGCTGCAGGTGATCCGCGAGCAATTCGGTGGCAGGCCCGATTCCGTCGAGCGTTGACACGGGCAGCAGATGCCTGAGCTCGAGTGTCAGCTCATCGGCATGGCTTATCCCACGCGCGGCATAGACCCGACGCAACACTGGATTGAGCGATTCCGGCAATGCATTGACGGCCCCAGACGCCCGTCGCCTGATCACGGGTGCTGCGCCGCGCTCACGGGGCTCTCGCTTCATCGCCGGTCATGATAGCGGCACGCCTCGAGAGGATTGGCTATATTTGGATCGGGCACGCCGATGCAAATCAACCGCGAAGAAGGAAGCGTCTCGAATGCGATCACTGCCTATGCGGCAGGTGAAATCCGCATGCGCGATCGCGTGTTTCGCTCGAGCCTGATCGCAACGCGCGACGCGGTAATCGCGGAATGGAAGCCTGCACCAGTCGAGCAGCTGGCGATCCACGATTTCGGGCGCCTGCTCGAACTCACTCCCGATGTCGTGATTCTCGGCACCGGTCCCAAGCAGCGCATGCCACCAGCGGAATTGTTTGCCTCGTTTGCCTCGCACGGCATCGGACTGGAAGTAATGGACACCGGCGCCGCCTGCCGCACCTACAACCTGCTGCTCGCCGAATATCGCGAAGTCGCCGTCGCGCTGATCGTCTAATTGGTGCCGTCTAATTGGTGCCGGGTCGCAAGTTCGTAGTTGTTGTTGGCGCTGCGTTCTTATCCCTCAGGTTTGCAGACAACAACTACGAACTTGCGACCCGGCACCAACTGGGTCAGCGTCGCGGGAGCTGCTTGAGCGGGTCGAGTGGCTGGCCGTCGAGGCGGATTTCAAAGTAGAGCATCGCCTGTTGACCCGGCCCGAGACCCATCGAGGCAATCGCCTGTCCGGCGCGCACCGTTTCGCCCTCCTGCACATTGACCAGCGCATTGTGGCCGTAGGCCGAGAGCCAGCCGCGGTCGTGCGTAATGATAATCAACTGGCCGTAGCCGCGCAGACCGCTACCGGTATAGACGATCTTGCCGTCTGCTGCCGCGAATACGGGCTGGTTCAATTCACCGTCGATTCGCAGACCCAGTCCGCCGGAAGGTTGCGTGATAGTTCCGCTCACGCGCCCGCCCCGCACAGGCCACACCCAGGGTGGCGGTCGATGCGCGGGATCTTCGGGCGAGGCCCGTGGCGATGGGTCGCGCGCTGCTGCGACGGCTGGAGCCGGCCTGACCCGCGCTCCGGGTGGCGGATCCAGCCTGATTCGTTGCCCTGCGTCGATGCGATAGCCGGAAGCAATGCCATTCCAGCGCGCGACATCGTGATAGTCGAGCCCGTAGCGCATCGAGATGGAATAAAGAGTCTCGCCGGCACGCACGACGTGGTGATCCGGTATGGTCGGTTTCTTCGTCGTGCCGGCACAGGCCATGAGAGCGAGTGCCGTCGCCAGCACGAGGAAACGGCCGGGCACCGCGACTGCGACCCTTGCGCCGCCCTCCACCTCAGGAAAGACCGCCCAGCAATGGCACGAAGCTGACAAGCCCAAGTCGTTCGCGAAGGTACTGATCGCCGCGCCGGGTCAGGCGCAAGAGCTCCTGCCGGCCTTCAGGACCGACCGGCGCGACGAGCCGGCCGCCCTCGCCGAGTTGTTCCAGCAGCTTCTGCGGCACGGCATGCGTTGCGGCAGCGACCAGGATTGCATCGAATGGCGCCTGCGATTGCCATCCAGCATTGCCGTCAGCATGCTTGAAGCGCACATTCCGGATCCCCAGTACCTTCAGGCTTTCCCTGGCCCGGTCGAGCAGGCCTTCGATACGCTCGATGCTGTAGAGCCGCCCGACCAGCGGAGCCAACACGGCGGTCTGGTAGCCGCAGCCTGTTCCGATCTCGAGCGCCTTGTCCGGGACGCCGCCGATCGTCACGGCTTCGGTCATGCGCGCAACGACATAGGGCTGTGAAATGGTCTGGCCGTGCCCGATCGGCAGGGCCGTGTCCTCGTATGCGCGGCTCGACAGCGCCTCGTCCACGAACAGATGCCGCGGCACATTGCGAATTCGGTCGAGCACCCGTGGATCGCGGATTCCCTGCTCGACGAGGCGCTGGATCAGGCGCTCGCGCGTGCGTGCCGAGGTCATTCCTATTCCGCTGCGCGTCGGCTCTTCCCGCTCGTTGCTCATGATCCCGGTTCCCGCAGCCAGTCGCGGAGGCTGTCGAGTGCGGCGTGGCGTGTCAGGTCCACTTGCAATGGCGTGACCGAGACGAAGCCATTGGCAACGGCATGAAAGTCCGTGCCAGGGCCCGCGTCCTGTTCGGAACCCGCGGCGCCGACCCAGTAGACCCGCCGGCCGCGTGGATCGAGGCCGCTGACCGCCGCCTCCGCGCGATGCCGATTGCCCAGGCGCGTGACTTCGAATCCCCGCAGTTCCTCATATGGGAGGTCAGGCACATTGACATTGAGGATCATGGAGCGATGCAGCGGCTTCGCGAGCAGGCGCAGCACGAGTTCGCGCGCGATCCGCGCCGCAGTACGGTAATGCGTGCAATTGCCGGTCACTGACACCAGCGACATGGCAATTGTCGGCAGGCCAAGAAAGCGCCCTTCAATGGCGGCCGCCACCGTGCCGGAATAAAGGACATCGTCGCCGAGATTGGGTCCGTCATTGACGCCCGACACGACCATGTCGAATTCATGCTCGAAAAGCCCGGTGATTGCCAGGTGCACGCAGTCGGTCGGTGTGCCGTTGATGACATACCAGGTGTCCGGCTCGGCCTGTTGGACGCGCAGCGGCACATCTAGGGTCAGCGAATGGCTGGCACCGCTGCGATTACGATCCGGAGCGACCAGTGTCAGCGGCGCGACATCCGCGAGCGCCTCCTTCAGGCAGCGCAGTCCTTCGGCCCGGTAGCCATCGTCATTTGAAAGCAGGATCTTCACGGCCTCGCCTGCCTACCTCGCTACCCGGCGACCGGGCCGCACTATACTGGAAAGCAGCGGCGGTCTCGCCAGCGCACTGCGGGCCTTGGCATGAACGACGAAGACGAACGAAAACTGTTTCGCGCCGCCGTGCGTGACGTGCGCCCGCTCCGGCAGACCCGGCCGGCACCACAGCGGCCGAAGCTGGCCGCGCGTGCGGCTCTGCGCCGCGCCGACGAGGCGCGTGTGCTCGCGGAATCGCTCGATCTCGATGCCGCCGATCTCGAGGTCGAGACCGGCGAGGAGCTGACCTACCGGCGCAATGGTGTCCCCGAATCGGCGCTGCGCCGCCTGCGGCGTGGCCTGTACGCGCGTCGCGATGAACTGGACCTGCACGGCATGACCCGTGCCGAAGCGCGACTCGCGATGCTTGATTTCCTGGCCGAAGCAAGCCATCGCGGCCTGCAATGTGTGCGCATCGTGCACGGCAAGGGGCGCGGTTCCGGTGATCGCGGGCCGGTGCTGAAGACCGCGGTCAATCGCTGGCTGCGCCGGCACGATGCCGTAGCCGCATTCTGTTCCGCGCGGCGGCCGGATGGCGGCACCGGCGCCCTGTACGTACTGCTCGTTCCCTGACCTCGTCAATCAGATTCCGATTCTGGCACCGTCGCCGAAACTGCCTCGCGCAGCAGGCTGGTCGCGAATGCGCCGCGCGGCAATTCAAACCCAAGTTCGAGCTCCTGGCCGCTTACATTCCCCAGCAGCTCCGCCGGCCGCAATACCAGGGCGCGCCGTTCGCCGGCGACGAACCCGGCCAGGCGCTCCGGCAATGGCGCCAGCATCTCGAGAACTCCTTGTTCAATCGCTGCGCACTCGCCCCCGGGTTGCATGTCCCCCTCCCCGCACATCGGGCCACTGGGATGAATGTCACCTTCGCGGCAGCGGCGCGCGAGCTCTTCGTCGACCGCTGCCACCAGGAACACCGACGAACTGCCGGAGAGACTCGCGATTTCGCCTGGCAGCAGGTGGTCCCAGCTTGCCTCGGCGACGCGGCGGCCGAGCACCGCATTGAATGCCAGCGAGCGGGCGGCCGACAGGAGAAAGCCCCGGGCGGCGCGGTCGCGCGGCAAGCGCCCGGAATCGATCCAGTCGTTCACCCGCAGCAGATTCGCCCCGTCGCGTCCGAATCGTTGCGGCCCGAAATAATTCGGCGCCCCGCGCAGAGCGATCGTCTGCAACCGCGCAATCAGTGTCGTGAGATCTCCCCTGAGTTCGCGCACGCGCAGGCGGAAGCGATTGGCAGCAAGCGCACCGCGTCGCAGCTTTCGTGAGTGTGGATGCGCTTCGAGCACTCGGAATCCGTCACCTTCTAGCCCCGCGGCCGAGGGTCGGATATTCCGAGCAGGAATGGAAAACCACTGCCGCGCGACTGCACGTCGGTCTTTGAGCCCCGCGAAGCCGATGTCGCCTGCGGGAAGCCCGGCAAGCCTGGCGAGACACTTCGCGACATAGAGCGTGTTGGCATCGCGCTTCTCGACCAACAGCAGGTAATGGCCGGTGCCGCCATATGGCAGGAAGCCGAGCCGTTCCTCGACAACAAAGTCCTCGGGATCGGTTCGTATCAAGCCTGCAACCGGCGGTCCGCCGAGGGCAAGGGGTGGGTCGAGAGCGAGCTGGCGCCAGGCCTCACGCCTAGCGTCGTCAGGCACTATCGCCTACCAGCAGCAGGACGACTGCATGGGCCGCGATTCCCTCGCCGCGGCCAAGTGCGCCCAAACCCTCCGCGGTCGTAGCCTTCACATTGACGCGGCTGCGCTCGAGTGCCAGGTCCGCTGCGATATTTGCACACATCGCTTCGCGGTGGCCGGCGATGCGGGGTGCCTCAGCGACCAGCGTGACGTCGCAATTCGCGATCTCGAGGCCGCGCGACGCGATCATTTTGCCGACCACTCGCAACAGCGCACGGCTGTCGGCGCCTGCCCAGCGCGAATCGTTATCGGGGAAGTACTCACCAATGTCGCCCGCGCCCGCTGCGCCGAGCAGCGCATCCATGAGCGCGTGCAGAACGACGTCGCCATCCGAGTGCGCCACCAGTCCGCGGTCATGTGCGATGCGCACGCCACCAAGCATCACGTGATCACCGGGACCGAAACGGTGCAGATCATGTCCACTGCCGATTCTCACGATCTCTCCCTGGCAATACGCAGCGCGGCGCTCGCGAGCACAAGATCCGCGGGTCTCGTGACCTTGATATTCAGCGGCGATCCTTCGACAAGTTTCGGGCGCAGCCCCAGCCTTTCGATGGCGACCGCTTCGTCGGTTGCTTCAATTCCTTCTTCCAGTGCCATGGACAGGGCCCGCAGCAACGGTCCATGCCGGAACATCTGCGGGGTCTGCGCGCGCCAGAGGCCGTCGCGCGGAATACTCCGCCCGCTGCGCCCCTCCCCATCGGCCAGTTTGACGGTCTCTGAGATCGGCAAGGCCAGCAATCCCCCAACTTCGTCGCGCCGGCAGGCCGTGACGAGCGCCGCTAGATCGCCGGATGGCAGGCAGGGTCGCGCAGCGTCATGCACCAGCACCCAGTCCGTGGGCAGCGCGGCAATCAGGGCCTCGAGCCCACGCTGCACGGACCGCGCGCGTGTTGCACCACCCGTGGTCGTCATGACGCGTCGCCGGACCGAGGCCGGCAGGCGCGCCCAGCGCCGGTCACCCTCGGTGATGACGACGACGCCGCCGGCCAGACCTGGGCACCGCAGCAATGCCCGCATCGCATGCTCCAGCAGGCTGCGTCCCGCAATGCGCAGATAGGGCTTTGGCACGGAGCCGCCGAATCGAGACGAAGCGCCGGCGGCAGGTATCACGAACCAGATGCGTTCGGACACCGGGATATCAAGGCGTCGCGGCAGCCTGGATCGAGATTGACTCATCCTGGCGGTCATCTGGCGCGCGCTCTGGCGTGTCCACGACCTGGTAGAAAGTCTCGGTGACCGCAATCATGCCAAGATCATGACGTGCCCTTTCCTCGAGCGCCGTCAGACCATGCTTGAGATCCGCGACCTCGGCCTTGAGCTGGGTATTTCGCTCGGCAAGTACCGCGTTGTCAGCGCGCTGGGATTCGACCGCGCCCGCCAGATGCCAGACCTCGCGCATGCCTTCGTCAGAAACCCAGAGCCGGTACTGCAAGAGTGCGAGCACCGCGACAAGGCCAGCAAGGAGCATCTTCATGGGTTCAAAAGATTAGCACGGATCAGGTCGGCTTGACGGAAAAGGCTTCGCGGCCAGCGTAGCGAGCGCGCGCGCCGAGCTGCTCCTCGATCCTGAGCAACTGGTTGTACTTCGCCACGCGGTCGGAGCGCGACAGCGATCCGGTCTTGATCTGCGTCGCAGTCGTGCCGACCGCAATGTCGGCGATCGTCGAGTCCTCGGTTTCGCCGGAACGGTGTGAAATGATCGCGCCATAGCCTGCGCGTGCCGCCATTTCAATCGCCGCCAGCGTCTCGGTCAGCGTGCCGATCTGGTTCGGCTTGATCAGGATCGCATTGGCAACTTCCTCGGCAATGCCGCGCGACAGGATCTCGGTGTTCGTGACAAACAGGTCATCGCCGACCAGCTGGATCCTGCTGCCGAGGCGTTTTGTCAGCCCGGTCCAGCCCTCCCAGTCGGATTCGGCCATGCCGTCCTCGATCGACATAATTGGAAAACGCCCGGCCAGCGAGGCCAGGTATTCGGTGAACTGGGCGGCTGTGAAGCGCCGGCCCTCGGATTCCAGCAGGTAGACGCCATCCCGGTACAACTCGCTGCTCGCCACGTCGAGGCCCAGCCACACGTCCTGTCCGGCCTGGTAGCCGGCGGCAGCGATCGCCTCGAGGATCAGCGTGAGTGCCGCCTCGTTCGACGCAAGGTCCGGCGCGAAGCCGCCTTCGTCGCCGACTGATGTGGAAAGGTCGCGCTCGCGCAGCAGCTGGCGCAGGCGCTGGAAGATCTCGGCGCCACAACGCAGCGCGTCGGAGAAGGTCGGAAGGCCGGCGGGCACGATCATGAATTCCTGGATGTCCAGGCTGTTGTCCGCGTGCACGCCTCCATTGATGATGTTCATCATCGGCACCGGCATGACGACCGCATCGTCACCGCCGAGGTAGCGATAGAGCGGCAGCCTCTGGGACTGGGCCGCGGCCCGAGCCGTTGCGAGGGACACGGCGAGCAGGGCATTGGCGCCAAGCCTCGACTTGTTGTCGGTGCCGTCGAGTTCCAGCATGCGCCGGTCAATGCCCGCCTGGTCCTGCGCCTCGCGGCCGACCAGGGCGTCGCGTAACTCGCCATTGACGTGGGCGACGGCATTCAGCACGCCCTTGCCGAGAAAACGCAGCGGATCGCCGTCGCGCAGCTCGACGGCCTCGCGCGTGCCGGTCGACGCACCGGATGGGACCGCGGCCCGGCCGATCGTGCCATCCTCAAGTTCGACATCCGCCTCGACCGTCGGATTGCCCCGTGAATCGATGACTTCGCGGCCGAGGATGTCCACGACGCGCATCAGACGGAATCTTCTTCGAATGGCCGCGACTTGACCGCCCGGTCGATCTCGACGAGCACCTCGAGCAGCGCGCGCATGCGCGCCAGCGGCCAGGCATTCGGCCCGTCCGATAACGCATGCTCCGGGTCGGGATGGGTCTCCATGAAGATGCCCGCGACACCGGCGGCGACCGCGGCACGCGCCAGCACCGGCACGAATTCGCGCTGGCCACCCGAGGCAGTCCCCTTTCCACCCGGCAGCTGCACGGAATGAGTGGCATCGAAAACGACCGGCGCGCCAAAGCTGCGCATCACGGCGAGCGAACGCATGTCCGCGACCAGGTTGTTGTAGCCAAAACTGAACCCACGCTCGCAGACCATGATGTCGTCATTGCCGGTCGAACGGGCCTTCTCTACGACATTGGCCATTTCCCAGGGGCTCAGGAACTGGCCCTTCTTGAGATTCACGGGCTTGCCCTGGGAACAGACACTGACGATGAAGTTCGTCTGCCGGCACAGAAATGCCGGTGTCTGCAGGACGTCGACGACTGAAGCGACTTCGGCGAGCGGCGTGTCCTCATGAACATCGGTGAGCACCGGCACGCCATGCTGGCGCTTGACCTCGGAAAGCACTCGCAGGCCCTCCTCGAGGCCCGGCCCGCGGTAGGAAGCCCGCGACGAGCGATTGGCCTTGTCATACGACGCCTTGAAGACGAATGGGATACCGAGCGCGGCCGTGATCTCCTTAAGCTGGCCGGCGATATCGAGCGTGAGTTGCGCATCCTCGACGACGCAGGGCCCGGCGATCAGGAACAGCGGCTGGCCCGCCCCGCTGGTCGCGCCGGCGATCTTCACGCGCTCGCCGCCTTCGGCATCTGCCCGCTCGCGTGATCGCGCGCAGCGCGCACGAATCCGGTAAACAGCGGGTGCCCGTCGCGCGGGTTCGACGTGAATTCGGGATGGAACTGCACCGCGAGGAACCAGGGGTGCGAGGGCAACTCGACGATCTCGACGAGCCCGTCCTCCGAAAACGCGGAAAATGCGAATCCGACCTTCTGCATGCGCTCCAGGTAGTTGTTGTTGAATTCGTAACGGTGCCGGTGCCGCTCATGAATCGCGTCGCGGCCGTAAACCGCGCGCGCCAATGTGCCCGGGCGGATGCGCGATTCCTGCGCGCCGAGGCGCATCGTGCCGCCGAGCTCCGATTTGTCGTCGCGTTTCAGTGTCTCGCCGCTGCGATCACGCCATTCCGTGATCAGCGCGATCACCGGATCAGCCGCCGAGCGCAGGAACTCGGTCGAATTCGCGCCAGCAAGGCCGAGGACATGGCGTGCGAACTCGATGACCGCGACCTGCATGCCGAGGCAGATACCGAGGTACGGGATGCCGTTCTCACGCGCATGCTGCACAGCTTGGATCTTGCCTTCGATGCCGCGCTCGCCGAAACCACCGGGCACCAGGATTGCATCCATGCCGGCCAGGCACCCGGTGCCGTTGCTTTCAATGTCCGTTGATTCGACGTAGTGAATCCTGACCCGGGTGCGGGTCTTCAGGCCGGCGTGCTGCAGCGCCTCGTTCAACGAAATATAGGAATCGCGGATCTGTACGTACTTGCCGACCATCGCGACATTGACCGTGGCGTCGCTCGCGTGACGCGCAGCAACCACCTGTTGCCATTCGCGCAGGTCCGCCGGCGGCGCCTCAAGACGCAGCTTTTCGCAGACGATGTCGTCGAGGTGCTGGTCATGCAGCAGGATTGGAATGCGGTAGATGTCATCGGCGTCGACGGCCGAGATGACCGCGCGCTCTTCAACATTGGTGAACAGCGCGATCTTGCGCCGTTGTTCGTCCGGCAGCGGATCTCGGCAACGGCAGAGCAGCACGTCGGGCTGGATGCCGATGCCGCGCAGCTCCTTGACCGAATGCTGGGTCGGCTTGGTCTTGATCTCACCCGAGCCGCCGACGATCGGCACCAGTGTCAGGTGGATGTAAACGCAATTGCTGCGCCCGAGTTCGACACCCATCTGGCGGATCGCCTCAAGGAACGGCAGCGATTCGATGTCGCCGACCGTGCCGCCGATCTCGACCATGCAGACATCCGCATCGCCCGCGCCCAGCATCACGCTGCGGCGGATCTCATCCGTGATGTGCGGGATGACCTGCACGGTCGCGCCCAGGTAGTCGCCGCGGCGCTCGCGCGCGATCACGCGCTCGTAGATGCGCCCGGTCGTGAAGTTGCTGTTGCGCCCGGTCGTGGTCCGCACGAAGCGTTCGTAGTGCCCGAGATCGAGATCGGTTTCGGTGCCGTCCGCGGTGACGAAGACCTCGCCGTGCTGGAACGGGCTCATCGTACCAGGATCCACATTGATGTACGGGTCGAGCTTGACCATGCTGACCCGGAGCCCGCGTGCTTCCAGGATCGCGCCCAGCGAAGCCGCAGCAATGCCCTTGCCCAGCGAGGAAACCACGCCGCCGGTCACGAACACGAATCGCGTCATTGATGAGTCCCCGCCGTTGGTCCATGGCCCGATGACGACGGGATTTCACTCTAGTGGAAGCGCGCGCGCACCGCCAGCGAAACTGTGAGATTCGTCACAAAGGAAGGCCGCCAAGCAGCTGATGCGACGGTGATTCGTGCCGTTCATCGGCGCAGGGGCATCGTCCGTCAGGTCATGCCGTCAGCCCGTTTCTGCGCCCCTATAGTGCAAGCCATGAAGAGAGCGCAAACAGGCTTGACGTTGCTTGAACTGATGCTGGTCGTGACGATCGCCGGGATCCTGCTCGGCATCGGCATCCCGGCCATGGGCCACTTCATCCGCAGTGCGCGCATCACCCGTGCCGCTAACGACGTCATGGCGGGCCTGCATTTCACGCGTTCCGAGGCGATCAAGCGGCGCTTGCCAGTGACCCTCTGCACGAGCGCCGTTCCGCTTGCCGCGGACCCGCCGGGACCGGTGTGCACGGCGTCGGCCTTTCTGACGGGCTGGATCGCCTTCGTCGATGACAACGGCGACAACATTGTGGATGCGTCGGATGGCGATGGAGTGCGCGACCCGGGCGAGTTGGTGCTGCAGCAGCGCGAGGCCATGCCGAACACGATCATCGGGCGCTCGACGACCAACCCACTTAGGATCACCTACCTCAACACTGGCTTCGCCCTCAATGCCAACCAGAGTCTCGTCCTGTGTGACGAGCGTGGCAATGTGCAATCCGGTGGCGAGCTATCCGCCGCGCGCGGCATCCTGATTTCCGTGACCGGCCGCGCCGGCGTGACCCTGGTTCCCGGCGAAATACAGACTCTGATGACTGCGAGCGGTGCCTGCACGCCGGGCCTCGGCACGAACCGGCTCTACACGGTCAGCGCCTTCTCGGGTGCGCCGGTGTTCGACCGCGAGACCTCGACCGGTACGGGTGATGGCGATGGCGATGGTGTCCCAGATAGTCAAGACAATGATGATGATGGTGACGGCATCCCAGATACTGATGACCCGGATCACGGGCAACCCGACTCGACCGATGACCGCGACACCGAGCTCTCACAGGGCGGCATCGCGCCGGAAGTGGTCTGGCTGTTCCCGAGCCCGGAGGATCCGGTGAAATGCGTCGGCGCCGAATGCCGCCCGCCGCCGCAGTGCCTGGTCGGTCTCGAGAACTGCGGCGTGGGCATCAACCTGTCGCCGATCCGGACCTTCTGGCGGCAGACCGGGAGCAACTAACGGCAAGCCGCCCGGCCACAGGAATGGCCGGGCGGCCCGCCGGAGAGACCTAATGAAATTCAATACCAGGCAGCGCGGCGTCACATTGATCGAGTTGGTCGTCGTGATGATGATCGTCGGCATCCTTGCCGCCATCGCCATTCCCTCCTATCGCGCCTATGTGCTACGCAGCCAGCGCTCCGACGCCCAGGATGCGCTGCTCGCGCTCGCGACCCAGCAGGAGAAGTTCTACCTGCAGTGCAATATTTATGCGACCGGCTGCGCCGCCGCACCGAACTGCGCGGGCCCCAATCTGCAGGGCACTAATTCCAGCAAGAATGGCTGGTACACCCTCACGATCCCTGTGGGCAACGTGACGAGCTACACAATATCGGCCACCGCTACTGCCGGCGGCAACCAGTTCCAGGACGTGGATTGCCGCACCTTCCTCGTCACCGATCGCGGCATCCGCACGGCCGCCAACTCTGGCGGCGCCGCCAATACGGCGGAGTGCTGGCGCTGAGTCGCTAAAAGAGCTCAGGTCGTCCTGACCAAACGGGTTTGACGGCGGGCTTTCCTGGCGCAACGGCCAGTTCCGCATCGATCCACAAGTCGCCGACTGCAGCGAGCCTCGATCCTGCAAACAGGAGCGGCAAGCGCTCCCGCATCCACGGCACGATGCCCGCCTCCTGGCATAGCTGCTTCAGGCGCTTGCGTGGCCGCGCTGCATGCGGTCGCAGCGTTTCGCCGCCGATGCGAAACCGCAGAACCAGCTCGCGCGCGAGATCGGGGTCGAGGCCACCATGATCGCTTGCGACCAGGCCCAAGCGCCCCAGCCCGCCTCCAAGTTCGATTCCAGCCGGCAGTGCCGGATCGAAACGCAAGGCCCCCGCCGGCGGCTCGGGGAGCGGCTGCATGGCGTAAAGCCGGTCGCGATAGCGCCGCAGTTCACCCGACTCCCAGCGCACCAGGGGCGCGGCATCCGCGCGGGCCTCCATCAGATCATCCAGGATGGATTCGAAACGCGCGGCCGAAGGGGCGCCGAGTCCCTGCTCACGAATCCACCAGCGCAGGAGATTCGCCTGCCGGTCCTGCGGCAGACGACGCAGGCCGTCGATGGCAAGCCTGCCCTTGTCGAGGAGACCCTTCGCGTCCGATTCCGCGAGCGCGGCCAGGAGACGCGCGGCCTCGGCGAGATGCCTTGCGCTTCGCGAAACAGTTGCAGCCGCCCGTGGCCAGCGCGTGCGCAGCTGCGGCAAAACCTGATTGCGCAGCCAGCCGCGGTCAAATCGCGGCGTGCTGTTGGTCGGATCGGAAATCCACGACAATTCCGCCTGCTGCGCGTAAGCGGCGAGTTCAGCACGATCGACGTCGAGCAATGGCCTGCCATGCCAGCCCGGGCCCAGGCGTGCACAGGCGGGCATGGCGGCGAGCCCGGCGACACCCGCGCCGCGCATGAGCTGGATCAGCACTGTTTCCATCTGATCGTCACGGTGATGCGCGGTGAGCAGCCACTCGGCGGGCGTAAGCATTCCCGTAATCGCCGCATAGCGCGCGTCGCGCGCTTCGGCCTCGACACTCTCGCCTGCCACGGGCTCGAGGCCCAGCCTCAGCACAACAAGTTCGACCCCGAGTGAACGGCAGAATCCGGCGCAGGCATCCGCCCAGGCGGCCGCGTCGAGCTGCAGTCCGTGATCCACATGCACCGCGCGAATTCGCAGCCCGGAATTGCCGGTCCGCAATGCGGCGAGCGCGTGCAGCAACACGCTCGAATCGAGCCCGCCGGAGAAGGCCACGCAGAATCCCGAGGACTGCCACCCGGGCTCGAGTGCTGACAACGCCGCGGCCAGCCGCTCTGGGCCGAAGGCCATTTCAGACGCCGCCGTAGACCCCGAAACCGCGCAGGCGCCGCTGGCGCTCCTGGAGCAGCACGTCGATCGGCAGCGCCGCAAGTTTCGCGACCTGACCCGTCAGCGCTACCCGCAGCGACTCAGCCATCACCTGTGGATCGCGATGGGCACCACCCATTGGCTCGGGGATGACTTCATCGACGAGATTCAGCCGGGACAGGCGTTCCGCCGTGATCCCCATGGCCTCGGCCGCGAGTTCGCGCCGGTCCGCGCTCTTCCACAGGATCGAGGCGCAGCCCTCTGGCGAGATGACGGAGTAGACGCTGTACTGCAACATCAGCAGCTGATCGCAGACACCGATGGCGAGCGCGCCGCCCGAACCGCCCTCGCCGATCACGCAGCTGACGATCGGCACGCGCAGCTCCGCCATCTCGAACAGATTTCGCGCAATCGCCTCGCTCTGGTTGCGCTCTTCCGAGCCGACACCCGGATAGGCGCCCGGTGTGTCGATCAGTGTCACCAGAGGCAGCCCGAAACGCTCCGCAGTCTTCATGAGGCGCAGCGCCTTGCGATATCCCTCGGGCTTCGGCATGCCGTAATTGCGGCGTACCCGTTCTTTCGTATCGCGGCCCTTTTGCTGCCCGATCACCATGACAGGCGAGCCTGCAAGGCGTGCGGGCCCCGCG
>SHZN01000027.1 GCA_009692245.1 Gammaproteobacteria bacterium | reverse complement strand
ACGTGGAGACGCGAATACAACGAGGAAAGACCGAAGAAGTCACTAGGCGGGCTGACGCCCGCCCAGTACGCAAAGCAGTTGGCCATCAAGGCCGTTACAATGCCGGACGACTCTAAAGCCCTGTGCTACTGAAAGCGGGGGGACGTCGGTCCTTGACGTAATTCTCGGACTTGCCGCGCTTCACCTTGTAGAGCGGCGGCTGCGCGATGTAGATGTGTCCACGTTCGATCAGCGCCGGCATCTGCCGGTAGAAGAAAGTCAGCAGCAGCGTGCGAATGGAGTGAATTGGGTGCCGGGTCGTACTTTCGTAGTTATTGGCACTGTTACGGACCGTTTCACAATAAGAGTTTTCGACTAATAACTACGAAAGTACGACCCGGCACCAAGTTGGGGACTCATGATTCGGTACGCTTGGCGATGACGACCACCTCGGGCAGGGTCACTGCCGCGGACGAACTCAGGATGTCGCGCTCGTAGATCGCCTTCTCGTTGCATGCCAGGCCGTTGCTGACCACACCTGCAAGGGCTGCTACCAGCACCGCCGCCAGGCTCGTGTTCCGAATCGTCGCATAGCTGTTCATGACTTTCTCCTGTGTTTCTGTTTACGCAAGGGCCAAAGAGCCCTGTCAGTGTTCGATTGAGACTTTGGACGCCGGGCGCGTTTCGAACAAACGCGATATCTGATGCTGGGTTAAGGGAATCTTGCGTTGCGCCGGGGCCGCAACCAGCCGCAAGTCGAGCTTCGGGTTGAACCCGCCGCCCGCGATCAGGTCCGCCTGGCGCCGGCCACCCTCGCCGAGAATGTCCAGAAAGCTCAGAAAACCCTGTAAATGACCCAACATGATCGTTCTCCTTGATTTGGGCAGTTGGGCACCGCGCCCTTCCGTCCCTGTTCGGGCTAGACTTTGCAATCAGGGCGTTTTTCAAACAAACGCATTAACTCAAGCCCGGTTAAGGGAATCTTTTGGTCGCTTCCGCCTATGGCCGCCTGCCCCTGAACGCGCTTCGCGTTTTCGAGGCCGTGGCGTCGCGCCTGAGCTTCGGCGAGGCTGCGGAGGCCCTGAATGTGACGCCGGCCGCGGTGAGCCAGCAGATCAAGGCACTCGAGGATTACCTGCAGATGCCGGTGCTGCGGCGCAGCGGCCGCAAGGTCGAGTTGACGCCGGAAGGCGCGCGCCTGTTGCCCGGCATCCGCGCCGGGCTCGATTCCCTGGTTGTGGCGCTGCGCGAAATGCGGATGATGCGCGCCAGCGGAACCATCAATGTCAGCACGCTGTCGTCGCTGATGCAGAAATGGATGACGCCGCGACTGCATCGCCTGCACGCGAAATTCCCCGACTTGCAGGTGGACTGGCACACCTCGCGCGAGGCCGTCGATTTCACGCGCAGCGATTTCCATGCGGCTGTTCGCCTCGGTGAGGCTCAGGCGCCCGGACTCGACTACGAAAAGCTGATGGACGAATGGATCGTCGTCGTGGCCTCGCCGGAAATCTACAAGCGTCACGGGTCGATCGACGATCGCGAGACTCTCGCCGGCCTGCCGATGCTGCAGGCCAAGGACGAGCCCTGGCAGCGTTTCGAGAAGAGCGCCGCGCCGACACCCTGGCCGGCGGGCCCGACGATCATCGACGATTCGGTCAGCGTGCTCTCCGCAGTCATCGAGGGGCTCGGTTACGCGCCCGCACGCTGGTCGATCGCCGCGAACGACTTGCAGGCTCGGTCGCATAGTGCTCGCGAGCAAGACCATCGTCCCATCGCGATTCCGCTACTGGTTCGTCTGCCCGCCCTCGTACTCGGACCTGCCGATGGTCTGTGCGCTGCGCCAATGGCTCAAGGAAGAGGGCGCCGCGTTCCCGACACCTCAGGACTGGCTTGACAAGCGCTAAGGAAACCAGCGTGACGGCCCGCGGCCATCTCTACGTCATCGCGGCGCCATCCGGCGCCGGCAAGACCAGCCTGCTTCGCGCGCTGCTGGAGCGCCGGCCGGCCGTGTCGTTCTCGGTCTCCTGCACGACGCGCGCGACGCGCCCGCACGAGCAGGACGGGCGCGACTACCACTTCATCGATCGCGCGGAGTTCGAGCGCCTGATCAAGGCCGATGAATTCATCGAGCATGCCGACGTGTTCGGCAATCTCTATGGCACGCGCAAGTCCCCCGTGGATGCGGCGCTCGCCGAAGGGCGCGACCTGATCCTCGAGATAGACTGGCAGGGCGCGAACCAGGTGCGCAAGCGCCTGCCCGAGGCGGTCCAGATCTTCATACTGCCGCCATCGCGGTCCGAGCTCGAGGCCAGGCTTCGAAAACGCGCAACCGACAGCCCGGAGGCCATCGCGCGGCGGCTCGCCGAATCGGTCAGCGAGATGTCGCACTGGCGGGAATTCGACTTTGTCGTCGTCAATCGCGACTTCGACGAGGCGCTCGCGGCGCTCGAGGCGATTTTCGACGGTCGCGGCCAGGCGAGCCGGCAGGACCGGCCCGGGCTTGCCGAGCTTGTGAACCCGCTCCTGAATCCCGCGGTTTAACGGGCTGCACTGTTTAACATTACCGCCAGCCAGGACTTTTCCGGTACCCTCAGTCGGCTGGCAAGGGTCGTCGCAGGCAGGAGCTTTCGAATGGCTACGAAGTCCAGTACAACTGGCAGCCCCATCATGGACAACAAGCGCTGGCATGCCGTTTCGGCCAAGCCGTGCCCGGGCGCATGCCGTGCTGCAGCCTTAGGCAGAGCTCAGCGCTGGCTGTCACGTGAAAATCCCCCCCCCGCTGCCGCTGCCGGGCTGTACCAGGCCCGACACCTGCCACTGCACCTATCAGCACCACGAAGACCGCCGTGCCGGCGGCCGCAGGGCAGGGGAAGTTGACTCTTTCCGGCCCATGGTCAGGACCACGACCGAGCGCCGCTTCAACCAGGACCGCCGCACGCAATCCGACGAATAGTTAGCCGGGATGACGCTGGATCCGGTATGATTTCGGGTCCAGTTGCCTGAAATATCGGTCTT
This sequence comes from Gammaproteobacteria bacterium, assembly GCA_009692245.1. Taxonomy (GTDB): domain Bacteria; phylum Pseudomonadota; class Gammaproteobacteria; order Steroidobacterales; family Steroidobacteraceae; genus SCUD01. Next base: position 13,895 of record SHZN01000027.1, on the reverse strand, counting down.
TTCCCATGGCCCGCATCACCGTCGAAGATTGCATGCACAGCATCGACAACCTGTTCGACCTGGTACTGCTGTCCGCCAAGCGCGCGCGTCAGCTCGCCAACGGCGCGGACGCCCGCGTCGAGTGGGAGAACGACAAACCCACGGTGGTGGCGCTGCGCGAGATCGCGGACGGCAAGGTCACGATGGCCCTGCTCTCCGAGCCCGATCCCGAGCCGGAGCCGGAGCTGATCCCGGAGAACCCGATGGATCTCAGCGTCGATTTCCGCGCACCGCAGCTCGGCCTGGGAGACTGACCGCAGAGCGCGAACGCCGATGAACTACGCGTCTTCCATCCTCGGGCTGCTGCCTGGCGGAAGACGCGCTCCCGGAATCGGCCAGCTCGTATCCAAGATCGAGGCTTACCTCCCGCCTGACCAGGTCGAGCGGGTGCGCGACGCCTACGAATACGCCGAGACTGCGCACGCAGGCCAGAAGCGCCATTCCGGCGAGGCCTACATCACGCATCCGATCGCCGTCGCCGACATCCTGGCGGACCTGCACATGGACGGCGCGACACTGACGGCCGCGATCCTGCACGACGTAGTCGAAGACACGCCCTCATCGTCGGCCGAGGTCGAGCAGCGCTTCGGCAAGGAAGTCGCCGAGCTCGTCGACGGCGTAACGAAACTCGACCAGGTCCAGTTCAAGAGCCGCCAGGAAGCGCAGGCCGAGAGCTTCCGCAAGATGATCCTCGCGATGGTTCGCGACATCCGCGTGATCATGGTCAAGCTCGCGGACCGTACGCACAACATGCGCACGCTGTCGTCGATGCCGCCTGAAAAGCGCAGGAGCGTCGCGCGCGAGACACTCGACATCTACGCGCCCATTGCGAACCGGCTCGGCATCCATTCGATCAAGCTCGAGCTCGAGGATCTCGGATTCCGGACCCTGTACCCCCATCGCTATCGAGTCATCGAGCGCGAGCTGAAGCGTGCGCGCGGCAACCAGCGCGAGTTCCTGCCGAAGATCGTCAAGGCACTGCGCCAGGCGCTCACCGTCGGCAATGTGACGGGACGTGTCGAAGCGCGCGAAAAGCACTTGTTCAGCGTCTATTTGAAGATGCGCCGCAAGCGGCTGCCGCTCGCGCAGGTCATCGACATGTTCGGGGTGCGCATCATCGTCGGCAGCGTGGACGACTGCTATCGTGTGATGGGGCTCGTGCATGGCCTGTACCGGCCGATGCCGGGCCGCTTCAAGGACTTCATCGCGATCCCGCGCGTCAATGGTTATCAGTCGCTGCACACGACGCTGTTCGGGCCGAACGGCATGCCAATCGAGATCCAGATCCGCACCGAGGACATGCATCGCATGGCGGAATCAGGCATCGCCGCGCACTGGCAGTACAAGACCGGCGAAAACGACGGCGAGGCCCAGCAGATTCGCGCGCGCGAATGGCTGCAGGGCGTCATGCAGCTGCATGACGGCTCGGCCGAGGAATTGCTTGAGAGCGTCAAGGTCGACCTGTTCCCCGACAAGGTCTACGTATTCACGCCCAAGGGCGACATCATGCGCCTCCCGCGCGGCGCAACCTGCGTGGACTTCGCTTTCGCGGTGCACACGGGCGTCGGCCAGCGCTGCGTCGCGGCCAAGGTCGATCGTCGGCTCGTGCCGCTGCGCACTGTGCTTCGCAATGGCCAGACCGTCGATATCATCACCGCCAAGGGCGCGCAGCCGAATCCCGCCTGGGTCAGCTTCGTCACGACCGCCAAGGCGCGCTCCGCGATCCGCCAGTATCTGCGCGGACTGAAGCGCGGCGAAGCCGCCGAACTCGGCGGCCGGATGCTCAACCAGGCACTCGAGGAGTTCAAGCTGACGCTGAAGACCCTGCCGGAGGGCCGTCTCGACGAGGTCGCGCGCGCGCTTGCGCTGAAGGACGGCCGCGAGTTGCTTGAGGAGATTGGCCTCGGCGAGCGGCTCGCGCGCCTGATCGCGCGGCGCCTGCTGCCCGGAGACGAGGACCGGCCGGAGAGCGGCCCGCCGCCGCCGCTCGCAATCGCCGGGACCGCGGGCCTGGTCGTCAGCTATGCGCGCTGCTGCTTTCCGATCCCGTTCGACGCGATCGTCGCTTATCTCTCGAGCGGCCGTGGCATCGTGGTCCACCGCGAAAACTGCGCGAATGTCGCAGCATTCAGCAAGCAGCCCGACAAATGGATTCCGGCGGTCTGGCACAAGGAGCAAGAGCGGCTGTTCAACGCCGGGCTCATCATCGAGGTCGCCAATCGCATGGGCATCCTCGCGCAGGTTGCGACCAGGATCGCCGCGGAGCAGAGCAATATCGTCCACGTCAATGTCGATTCCTCGCAGGGCGAACATTCCACGATCCTGTTCGAGGTCCAGGTCCGCGACCGTGCGCATCTTGCGCGGCTGATACGCGCGATCCGCGGCATTACCGATGTCATGAAAGTCGAACGGAGCCTCGCATGAAACGAAGCATCTATCACAGTGACCGCGCGCCGAAAGCGATCGGGCCGTACTCGCAGGCGGTCGGCGCGGGTGGTGCCGTGTATCTCTCGGGCCAGATCGCGCTCGATCCGGCGACCGGCCAGCTGGTCACCGCCGGTTTCGAGGCCGAAGCGCGGCGCGTATTTGAAAATCTCAAGGCCGTGGCCGAAGCGGCGGAGTCGAATCTGGCCGCTGCCGTGCGGGTGACGGTCTTTCTGACCGATCTCGCGCAGTTTCCGGTCGCCAACAAGGTGATGGGCGAATACTTCAACGAGCCCTATCCCGCGCGGGTCACGATCGGCGTCGCTGCGCTTCCGCGTGGCGCCGCGATCGAGGTCGATTGCATATTGGTGCCGTGACACCGAAGACCAGGCCGGTTACCTCGCTGCGTGGTGTGGGCCCGGCGCTTGCCGGGCGCCTCGCGAAGCTCGGTATCGAGACCGTCGCCGACCTGCTGTTCCTGCTGCCAAATCGCTACGAGGATCGCACGCACATCGTGCCGATCGGCGCATTGCGCCCGGAGGCGCGCGTCGCGGTCGAGGGTGAGATCGAACTGGCGGAAGTCGTGTTCCGCCGGCGCCGCACGCTGCTGGTGCGGCTCTCTGATGGCACGGGATTCCTGACGCTGCGGTTCTTTTATTTCACCGGTGCGCAACAGCAGCAACTGGTGCGCGGCACGCGGTTACGCTGCTTTGGCGAAGTCCGCCGCGGCCCGGTCGGACTCGAGATCGTGCATCCGGAGTACCGGCTCGCCGATGCACCAGACAAGCAGGCTCTCGTCGATGCGCTGACGCCCGTATATCCGGCGACCGAGGGCATCCAGCAGGGTCGCCTGCGGAATCTGACCGCACAGGCGCTGACGGCGCTTGCCGACGGCGAACTGCCCGACTTGCTGCCGCCCGAAGTGCAGCGCGAATTGAAGTTGCCGGGGCTCGCCGAGGCACTGCAATTCCTGCACCGCCCGCCGCCGGCCACACATTCAGGATTGCTGGAGGCCGGCCGCCATCCCGCGCAACGTCGCCTGGCATTCGAGGAACTGCTCGCGCATCAGCTCAGCTTGCGCGCGCTTCGCAATGAAATCCGCCGTGATCCGGGCTGGCCGCTGGTCGTTCCGGGAAGGCTCGCGGCGAGGCTGCTCGAAACCATCGGATTCCCGCTGACGACAGCCCAGCAGCGTGTTGCCGCCGAGATCAGGACTGACCTCGCAGCCGCGAGCCCGATGCTGCGCCTCGTGCAGGGCGACGTCGGTTGCGGCAAGACCATCGTCGCGGCACTCGCCGCATTGACCGCGATTGAGGCGGGCTGCCAGGCAGCGCTGATGGCGCCCACCGAGCTTCTCGCCGAGCAGCATGTGCAGAATTTCACGCGCTGGCTCGCGCCGCTTTCCATCGAGCCACTGCTTTTGACCGGACGTCTCAGCGCGAAGGCGCGGCAGGCAGTCATTGCGGGAACGGCAAGCGGCGAATGCAAACTCGTGATCGGCACACATGCACTGTTCCAGGAAGGCGTCAGCTTCACGCGGCTCGCACTGGTGATCGTGGACGAGCAGCATCGCTTTGGCGTTCACCAGCGCCTTGCGCTGCGCAACAAGGGTGCAAACGGCCGCTCTCCACACCAGTTGATCATGACGGCGACACCCATTCCCCGCACGCTTGCGATGACGGCCTATGCGGATCTAGACGTCTCGGTGATCGACGAGTTGCCGCCGGGCCGCACGCCCGTGCAGACCGTCGTGATGCCGGATTCGCGCCGCGACGAGATCGTCGCGCGCATCCGCGCGGCCTGCCTGCAGGGACGCCAGGCCTATTGGGTCTGCCCGCTGATCGAGGAATCCGACCTGCTGGAGGCGCAGGCGGCCGAAGACACGGCGGCCGCGCTCGCCAGGGCCCTGCCGGAAATAGCGGTCGGACTGGTGCACGGACGCATGCCGGCCACCGCGAAGGAAAAGGCGATGGCGCGCTTCAAGGCAGGCGAGATCGGCCTGCTGGTCGCGACCACGGTCATCGAGGTTGGCGTGGACGTGCCGAATGCGAGCCTGATGATCATCGAGAACGCCGAACGCATGGGCCTCGCCCAATTGCACCAGTTGCGCGGCCGCGTCGGGCGTGGCACGCAAGCCAGCAGCTGTATTTTGCTGTATCACGCACCCCTGTCCGGGCATGCGAAGGAGCGTCTCGCGGTGCTGCGCCAGACCAACGACGGCTTCGAGGTCGCGCGCCGCGACCTTGAGCTGCGCGGGCCCGGCGAGCTCCTCGGCACGCGCCAGACCGGCCTGATGCAGCTCAAGGTTGCCGACCTGATGCGCGACGCCGACCTGCTGCCGCGGGTCCAGGCCATCGCGGACGTGATGGAGCGCGCGCATGCGGCTAACATTGCCGCATTGAAGCGCCGCTGGATCGGCGCTTCCGCGCGCTATGGAAAGGTGTGATTCGTGCAATCAGCCGCGATTCAGGACGAACGAAAGCTCCTGACCTGGAGTGGAAATCTCGAGGACTTCAGACCGCCTGCGACGCCGGCGGCGGCGGCATGGCTTGCTGAACCGGGATTGCTGACGGAGCGCCTGCGCGCCTGTTGCAAGGGAAGACAAGGGCTCACTGTCGTCTCCGAGCGCGAGGCGCCACTCGCAGCGGCTGAATCCGCGCTGTTGCAGGCCCCCGGGAATGCCGCATTCGTGCGCGAAATCGAACTGACCTGCGACGGCCGTCCCTGGGTCTTCGCGCAAAGCCTGATCCCGCTCGCAACGCTGGCACGCCATCGCTGGCTGTCCACGCTCGGCGATGCCGCACTGGGCGAGCGACTCGCGGCCGTTCCCGGGCTCAAGCGCGGTCCGCTCGAATTCGCGCGCCTGACACCTGGCGTCGCATTGTTCCACCGCGCATTGCGGGACACCGTCAACCCGCCCGCTGAACTCTGGGCACGCCGTTCGTGGTTCGCCATTGACGGCCATCGCCTGCTGGTGCAAGAGGTGTTTCTGCCTGGGGCACTGCGATGAATGCCGAGTTACTCCCGGCTCCGCCGCCGAAGCAGCGGCGTTATCCGAAGTACAAACCCAGCTTCAAGCCAAAAAACGCGCGCGCTGCAGTGCTCGCGATCGGCAGCACTGTGCGCGAATACGCGCTGCTGATCCGGCTGCACCGGCCGATCGGCATCTGGCTGCTGATGTGGCCGGCGCTTTGGGCGTTGTGGATTGCAGGCCAGGGGCGCCCGGACCAGAAACTTCTGATGCTGTTTCTCGCGGGCATCTTCGTGATGCGCTCGGCGGGTTGCGTGATCAACGACTATGCGGATCGCGATTTTGATCCGCGCGTCGAGCGCACGCGCGACCGGCCGCTCGCCGCTAAACGTGTCGCACCGGGCGAAGCGATCGTGCTCTTCGTCGTACTCGGACTCATCGCGACCTGGCTCGCGATGCAGCTCGAGCCGCTGGCGCGCCTGTACGCCGCGGCCGGCGGTGTGCTCGCGGTGACCTATCCCTGGCTAAAGCGCTATGTGTCCCTGCCGCAGTTCTACCTGGGCGTCGCCTTCGGCTGGTCCATCCCGATGGCCTTCGCCGAGATCGCCGGCGAAGTGCCGCGAATTGCCTGGCTCCTGCTCGCGGCCGTCGTGCTGTGGGCGGCGGTCTACGACACGATGTACGCGATGGTCGATCGCAAGGATGATCTGCGCATCGGCATCAAGTCCACCGCGATCCTGTTCGGTGACGCGGACCGCGTCGTCATCGGCGTGATGCAGGCGATGGTGCTGTTCGCCCTTTGGCTTGTGAGCGATGAGGCCTCTCTCGGCAACTGGTATCGCGTGGGCGTCGCTGCGGGTGCGGCGTTTTTCGTCTATCAGCAATGGCTGATCCGCGACCGCAAGCCGGACGCCTGCTTCCGCGCGTTCAACAACAATCACTACTTCGGACTGGTCGTATTCGTCGGGCTCGCGCTGGATTATCTCTACCGGGGTTGAGCGCCATCAGGCTCGCGCGACCGTCCACACCTCGATCCGGCGGCAGCCCGTGCGGCGCAGCGCATGTGCAAGTGCCTCCGCCGTGGCACCCGTTGTTAGCACGTCATCCACGATGGCGACGCGGGATGGCACAGCCCCTGCATCAATCGTGAAAGCGCCACGCAGGTTGCGCCTGCGTGCGCCAGCGCTGAGCCTAGTCTGTTCCGCGGTCTCACGAATGCGGCGGGCGAGCCGGTCCTGGACCGGTAATCCAAGCTCGCGCGCGGCGAAGACCGCGATTTCGCACGCCTGGTTGTAGCCGCGCCGATGTTCGCGCCTTGCAGATAACGGCACCGGCACGATCGCGTCGACCTGTGGAGTACCTCGGTCCGCCAATCGCCTGCCGAGCACACAGCCGAGAATGCGTGTGATCGGAAGCACGCCGCGATATTTCATCCGGTGGATCAGCTCGGGCAACGGAAACTCGTAGCGGTAGGGAGCGTAGGCCGCATCGAAAGCGCGGCCGCGCCGGCTGCAGCGGCGGCAAATCACATTGGAATGAGGTCCTGGCGCGGCGCAAATCGGGCAGGCGGGATCGTTCCGCGGCAGGTCGGCCTCGCAGGCGGCACATAGGTCGAGCGCGGGCTTCTGGCCAGGATCCAGGCATAGATAGCAGGTGACCGGGAACAACGCGTGTACCAGTGCCGTCGCCCGGCTGTAAACCTGCCGGCGCAATCCAGGTTGACAGACCGACGCCACATTCCAATACTTGCCCACGCGTCCAGTCTGGCAATGAGGCGCGCCCCGGATCTGGTGCAATTTCAGTGGGTTGGAGGAGGAATTCGATGGCCCCGAATGCCGAACGGCTCGGCGAGATCCGCAGCGACTGGTCGCTAGCCGAGGTGCGGAAACTCCATGCGCTTCCATTCGCGGACCTGATCTGGCACGCGCAATCGATCCATCGAAGGCACTTCGATCCCAACCTGGTCCAGGTTTCGACACTCCTTTCCATCAAGACCGGGGCCTGCCCGGAAGACTGTGCCTACTGCCCGCAGAGCGTCCGCTACGACACCGGTCTCGAGCGCGAGTCGCTGATGGACGCCGACACGGTGATCGAGCGCGCCCGCGCAGCGAAGGCCAGTGGCGCGACGCGCTTCTGCATGGGCGCGGCCTGGCGCAGCCCCAAGGACCGCGACCTCGATAGCGTCGCCGAGATGGTTAGTGGTGTGCGCGAACTCGGGCTCGAGACCTGCGCCACGCTCGGCATGCTGACGCCCGTGCAGGCGCGGCGGCTGAAGGACGCGGGTCTCGATTACTACAACCACAACCTCGACACCTCCGAGGACTTCTACGGCGAAATCATCACGACGCGGACCTATCAGGATCGTCTCGACACGCTCGCCGCAGTGCGGGACGCCGGCATCAACGTGTGTTGCGGCGGAATCCTCGGCATGGGTGAGGACGTCTCCGATCGCGTCGCGCTGCTGCACACGCTCGCCACACTTTCGCCCCATCCCGAGAGCGTGCCGGTCAACCAGCTCGTGCAGGTCGAGGGAACACCACTCGCGGGAACTGCACCACTCGATCCCATAGAGTTCGTGCGAATCATCGCGCTTGCGCGGATCCTGATGCCGCGCGCACATGTGCGGCTGTCCGCGGGCCGCAGTTCCATGAGCGACGAGATGCAGGCGCTTTGCTTCCTGGCAGGCGCCAATTCGATCTTCTACGGCGAGAAGCTCCTGACCACCGGCAATCCGGACACCGCAAGCGATCATGCATTGTTCGGACGGCTCGGAATCCGGCCAGAACCCGCCGCCGCAAGCGGTTGATGGCGGTGCCCGCCGCACCGGTTTCGTTCGCGCCTGCGCTCGCGGAACTCGACGCCCACAATCTTCGGCGACAGCGGCGTACAGTGCGCCGGGGGAAACTGGAGTCCGCGGAAATTGAACTCGACGGGCGACGCTGCGTCGATTTCTGCAGCAACGACTATCTCGGTCTCGCCGCGCATCCGCAGGTCGTCGAGGCGTTCATCGACGCCGCGCGCATTCATGGCGTCGGCGCGCGTGCCTCGCACCTGGTCACCGGGCATCAGACGGAGCATGAAGCCCTCGAAAAGGAACTCGCGGCGTTCACGGGGCGCGAACGGGCAATCGTCTTCTCGACCGGCTATATGGCGAATCTAGGCCTCGCCCGCGCAGTTACCGGACGCGACGCTACCGTCTACGGCGACCAACTGAATCACGCATCGCTGATCGACGGCGGCCGCCTGTCCGGCGCGAAACTCCAGCGTTTTCCGCACGGCGATGTCGCTGCGCTCGAGCAACAGCTTGCTGCGCAGGATTCCGGCACGGCGCTCGTACTGACCGACGGCGTCTTCAGCATGGACGGCGATCTCGCGCCACTGCCGGCTCTTGCGGCCACTTGTTCAAAATACGGCGCATACCTTGCCGTGGACGACGCCCATGGCCTCGGCGTGATCGGCGAAACCGGGCGCGGTATTCTCGAGCACTTCGGCTTGTCGCCCACGCAGGTTCCGGCACTCGTCGGCACATTCGGGAAGGCCTTCGGGACCTTCGGCGCATTCGTCGCGGGCAGCGAGGACCTGACCCAAACGCTGATTCAGCGCGCCCGGACCTACATCTATACGACTGCACTGCCGCCCGCAGTCGCGGCGGCGACTTGCGCGGCGCTTTCCGTCTCGATCGCCGAGCCCTGGCGGCGCGAACGGGTTCTCGCGCTGACGCGCCGCTTCCGCGAACTCGCAACGGCAGCGGGGATCCCGCTGGGTCCATCGGAGACGCCGATCCAGCCCATACTGCTGGGCAGCGCGGAATCAGCCATGCGAGCCAGCAACGCACTCCTCGAACGCGGCTTTTTTGTCGCGGCGATCCGGCCACCGACGGTGCCCGCGGATACTTCGCGCCTGCGCATCACGTTCTCTGCCGCCCACAGCGATGACAATGTCGAGGGACTCGTTGCGGCACTCCCCGAAATTCTTCAACCCGAATGAGCGATGCGAAGCAATCGCTCCATTCGGGTACCGGTGCCCTCGATCGCAGCGCCATCCGTGACAATTTTGATGACGCGGCCGCAAACTACGACAAATCCGCCGTGCTGCAGGCACGCGTCCGCCAGCAGCTGATCGAGCGCCTCGACTGGATTGCCTTCGAGCCGGACACAATTCTTGACCTGGGCTGCGGCACCGGCCATGCGGCGCGCGCGCTCGGCGAGCGCTGGCCGAAAGCCCGTGTCATCGCGGTGGATTTCGCGCCGGGCATGTTGCGCGAGGCGGCGCGGCACGATGACGCGGGACGCTGCGAGCGCCTTTGCGCCGATGCGCTCAAGCTTCCGCTGCCCGATGCAAGCGTTGATCTCCTGTACAGCAACCTGATGCTGCCGTGGTGCGACGACATCGATGCCGTATTCGCGGAAATGGCGCGCGTACTGCAGCCACGCGGGCTGCTGACATTCACGACCCTCGGGCCGGACACCTTGATCGAGCTGCACGAGGCTTGGCACGAGGCGGATGACTACACGCACGTGATTCCGTTTACTGACATGCATGACATCGGGGACGGCCTCGTACGGGCAGGGCTCGTCGAACCTGTGCTCGACGTCGTGCGTTACACGCTGACCTATCCCGACGTTTACTCGTTGATGCGCGACCTGAAGGCGATCGGCGCGCGAAACGCCACGACCGGCCGTCCGCGCGGGCTGACGGGCAGGCAGGCCCTGCGCACGGTGGCACAGAACTACGAGCGCCATCGTCATGAAGGAAAGCTGCCCGCCAGTTACGAAGTCGTATTCGGCCAGGCCTGGGGTGCCGTCGAGCGCCCGGATGGGGGGCACGATGGCGAGTTCGCCGTCCCGGTTTCGGCGATACGCCGCCGCGGCGAGTCGCCATGAGCCGCAGCTTCTTCGTGACCGGCACCGATACCGGTGTCGGCAAGACACTCGTCACGGCTGCGCTGCTGCGACGCTTGCGCGAATCGGGTGTCACGGTCGCCGGCATGAAGCCGGTCGCGGCCGGCGCGGTGGCGGGCCCCGCAGGGCCCGCGAATGAGGATGCGCTGCTGTTGCAGTCGGAATCGAGCATCCGGCATCCCTACGCGCTCGTGAATCCCTGGTTGTTCGAGCCTGCAATCGCGCCGCACATTGCCGCCGCGGAGGCGGGCCTCGTGATCGATACGGATCGCATCGTCAAGGCACACGAAATACTTCGCGCCTCGGCAGATGTCGTGCTCGCCGAAGGCGCCGGCGGTTTTCTTGTGCCGCTGGACGCACACCGGTCATTCGCCGACCTGCCGGGCCTGCTCGAAATGGAAGTCCTGCTGGTCGTCGGCTTGCGTCTCGGCTGCCTCAATCACGCGCTCCTGACCGCTGGCGCGATCGCAGCGCGCGGTTATCGGCTCGCCGGCTGGATCGGAAACTGCGTTGACCCCGCGTTCGCTCGCCGCGACGCCAACATCGCCACGCTGACTGAAATGATCGCTGCTCCCTGCCTCGGCATCGTTCCCTGGCTGCTGGATCCGGGCGTCGGCGAGGCTGCTTCCGTGCTTGCGCGCGCCGCAGTGTTGCGACTCGATGTCGCGTCCCTTACGATGCGCGGGCCGTGAGCCCGCGATACGCTGGCCATAATCCAGGGAGTATCGGTGTCCATCGTGAAGCGCAACTCGAAGCTGCCGGCCACCGCTGGCGCCCTCGCGGCGCTCACCGCTATGCCTGCGCTCGCGGACTGGAGCCGGCTGAACATGCCGAAAGGCGTCAGCGAGCTGTCACGCGAGATCTACGACATGCACATGATCATGGTGTGGATCTGCCTCGGCATCGCGGTCGTGACATTCGGCGCAATGATTTTGGCGATGATCCGCTTCCGGAAATCAAAAGGCGCGGTCGCGGACACCAAGCTCCTGCACAACGCGCGACTCGAAGCCGCCTGGACCCTCGTGCCGACGATCATCCTGATCGCGATGGCGATCCCCTCGGTCGATAAGCTGATCAAGATCGAGGACATGAGCGGCTCCAGGCTCACGGTCAAGGTCACCGGCTACCAGTGGTATTGGCAGTACGAGTACCTGGGCAAGGGCGTGTCCTTTTATAGCCGGCTCGCCCGCACCAGCGATCTCGCGCGCCAGCGCGGCTCCGGAATCGACCCGAACACGGTCGAAAATTATCTCCTCGAGGTGGATAAGCCACTGGTCGTTCCAACCGGAACGAAGATCCGCCTGCTGCTGACCGCCAATGACGTGATCCACGCCTGGTGGGTGCCCGACTTCGGCATGAAGCGCGATGCGATTCCCGGCTTCATGAACGAGATGTGGATATCCGTGGATGCGGACAAGCCGGGTACCTATCGCGGCAAGTGTGCGGAACTCTGCGGCGCCGACCATGGCTTCATGCCGATCGTCGTCGTCGCGATGCCGCCCGCGGAATTCGAAGCCTGGCTTGCGCAACAGATGGCAACGGAGTGAAACAAATGGCGCACGGTAACGAGGCCGCGGGCCACGGCGATCACCACGGGCCGCCGAAGGGGTTCACCCGCTGGCTGACCACGACGAATCACAAGGACATCGGGACGATGTACCTGGTGTTCTCGCTCACGATGTTCCTGATCAGCGGCTTGTTCGCGATGCTGATCCGCGCCGAGTTGTTCCAGCCGGGCCTGCAACTGGTCGACCCGGGTTTCTATAACCAGCTGACGACGATGCACGCACTCATCATGGTGTTTGGCGCCGTAATGCCGGCGACCGTCGGCCTAGCGAACTGGATGGTACCGCTGCAGATCGGCGCAGCCGACATGGCGCTGCCGCGCATGAACCTGTTCAGCTTCTGGCTGCTGTTCTTCGCATTCATGCTGCTGATCTCCACGTTATTCGTGCCGGGTGGCGCGCCGGCCTCGGGCTGGACCCTATACCCACCGTTGGTTCTTCAGACAGGCAACGCATTCCCGATGGCGGTGTTCGCGATTCACCTGATGGGCGCCTCGTCGATCATGGGCGCCATCAATATCATCGTGACGATCGTCAACATGCGCGCCCCGGGCATGACGCTCCTCAAGATGCCGCTGTTCTCGTGGTCGTGGCTGATTACTGCGTACCTCCTGATCGCGGTCATGCCCGTCTTCGCCGGCGGCGTGACGATGCTGCTGACCGATTACTACTTCCACACCAGCTTCTTCAATGCGGCGGGTGGTGGCGACCCGGTGCTGTTCCAGCATGTGTTTTGGTTCTTCGGGCATCCCGAGGTCTACATCATGATCCTGCCGGCATTCGGGATCATCTCCGAGATCATCCCGACGTTCTCGCGCAAGCCGATCTTCGGCTACGAGGCAATGGTCTACGCGATTGCGTCGATCGGTTTCCTCTCATTCATTGTCTGGGCGCACCACATGTTCACGGTCGGCATGCCACTCGCCGGGCAGCTGTTCTTTACGCTGTCCACGATGCTGATCGCGGTGCCGACCGGCGTGAAGATCTTCAACTGGACCGCGACGATGTGGCGGGGCTCGATCAGCTTCGAGCCGCCGATGCTGTTCGCGCTCGCCTTCCTGTTCCTGTTCACCATCGGCGGATTCTCGGGCCTGATGGTTGCAATCGTGCCGGCGGATTTCCAGTATCACGACACCTACTTCGTGGTCGCGCACTTCCATTACGTGCTGGTGCCGGGCGCGGTGTTCGCCATCATGGCCGCGGTCTATTACTGGCTGCCCAAGTGGACCGGCCACATGTACGACATGACCATTGCGAAGTGGCACTTCTGGCTGACCGCGATCTTCGTCAATGTGCTGTTCTTCCCGCAGCACTTCCTCGGTCTCGCTGGCATGCAGCGCCGCATCCCCGACTACCCCACGCAGTTCACCGACTGGAACATGGTTTCCTCGATTGGGGGCTTTGGTTTTGGCCTGTCGCAGCTGCTGTTCGTGTGGCTGATCATCCGCTGCGTGAAGGGCGGGGAGCGCGCCACGGCCGGTGTCTGGGACTGGCCGCACGGACTCGAGTGGACCGTGCCCTCACCCGCGCCGTACCACACCTTCGAGAAGGCACCGGAGCTCCATTGAGCCAGCGCGCCTCCAACCTGCGGCTCGCGATCGCGCTCGGCGTCGCATCGTTCACGGTCTGGTGCGCCTATGTGCTGATCCGCGTCCTGGAGATCGGCTGATGGAAGCGCCGCCCGGTAAATCGAACCGTGGTCTCGTGGCCAGGCTCCTGCTTATGGTGGCGGGCAGCTTCGCTTTCGGATTCGCGCTGGTGCCGCTTTACGACGTGTTCTGCGAGGTCACGGGTATCGGCACGCGCGCGCAATTGAGCCGCGCGGCAGCACCTGACGCTTCGGCGCCCGACTTGAGCCGCGTGGTCACCGTCGAGTTCACTGCATCGGTGCCCGATAGCGGGCCCTGGGAATTCGCGCCGGTCGTTGCATCGATGGAAGTGCATCCGGGCCGGCTCTACGAGGCACGCTACACCGCACACAATCTCGCGGGCCGC
>SHZN01000026.1 GCA_009692245.1 Gammaproteobacteria bacterium | reverse complement strand
ACATCCAGCGTCGACGCGGGATCCGTCGCGAGAAATTCGTCCAGCTGAAGTTCCGCGCGTTCCGGCGCGCCAAGCTCGCGTTGCAGCCGGAATGCCCGCATCTGGGCCGCCACCGCGCCCGAACCCGAATTGATGCGTTGGAAATGCCGCGCGGCGAGCGCCTTGTCGCCGCCCTCCTCGGCTATGCGCCCGAGGTTCCACAGCACGGTTTCCGTATTCTGCGGATCGCGTGACAGCTCGTTGAACAATCGGGTCGCCTCGTCGAAGCGGCGCTCGTCCAGCGCAATGGCGCCAAGTCCCTCCAGCGCATCGCTCGCCGCAGTCCCCGACCGGCGCAATTCCTCGAAGATCGTGGTGGCCTCTGCGCGGCGCTCGTTGCCAAGCAGGAGCCACGCGTGGCTGATCCTTGAAAAAACGTCGTCTCCAGCCGCGAGCGCGGCTGACTTCTCAATTGCTTCCTCGTGGCGCCCAGTCAATGAGAGCGCCCGGACCTCCGCAAGCTCCGCCATGCGCCACACCGGATGCAGCTCCATCGCGCGGCGCGCCGCCGCGAGCGAGCGCTTGCCGTCCTCTGCGCGCTGCCACAGCACGCTCATCGCGTATTGTGCCTCGGCTAGCTCGGGATCCAAGGCGGCAAGGCGCTCCATCACGCGCGCAGCGCCGGTTTCATTGCGCTCTTCCAGAAGAATCCCGAGCAGCGCCATGTAGCCGCGTGCCCGGTCCGGATAGGCAGTATCAAGCAGGTCGGCGAACTGCTTCGCCGCCGCCTCGTCGTCGTAGAGTCGCAGCAGGCCAGTCGCGAGATAGCGGCGCGCGACCTCGCTGTCCGGCACCAGCTCGAGCCAGCGCCTTGCAACGGCAACCGCATTGACGAGCTGGAGATTGTCATAGGCGCTGCGGGTCGCGCGTTCGGCCAGCGCCACGTCGTCCGAATACTGCGCTGCGCAGGTGTATTGCCGCGCGGCCGTCGGCCACTCGGCGCGGGCTAGCGCCCGCTCCGCGCTCACCGCAAGGTCGTCGGCATCGCCGGCTGGACAGCGGGAAGCGGCGGGAACGGGAACCGCGGCACCCGCTGACAGCACCAGCGCGAGGCAGCGCAGCCAATTTGACATCGCATCACTATAGCCCAGCGCTTGTGCTGCAGTGATCGTTACCGGACAATCCTCCGGGTTCTTTTTTGCGGCCCACCATGTCGCTCCTCGTCTTCGGACTGAATCACCGGACTGCGCCCATCGATGTGCGCGAGCGCATCGTATTCGACGCTGATCGCCTGCCGCAGGCGCTCGCAGCACTCGGCACGCTGGCTGGAATCCAGGAAGGGCTGATTGTCTCGACCTGCAACCGGACGGAACTCTATTGCGCAGCCGATGCAGGCAGCGCGTCGCTGCCGGACTGGCTCGCGTCCTGGTCCGGTGGCAATCCGCTGCCGAAGGATTGCCTGTACCGTCTGGAAGGCGCGGACGCGGTGCGTCATGCATTCTCCGTCGCCTCGGGTCTCGATTCGCAGATCCTGGGCGAGCCCCAGATATTGGGCCAGCTCAAGGACGCCTATCGCGCGGCCCAGCAGGCCGGTACCGCGGGATCGGTGCTGAACCGGCTGTTCCAGACGACATTCTCGGTTGCAAAGCGCGTGCGCACCGAGACGGCGATCGGCGCCAGCGCGGTTTCGGTCGCATCAGCTGGTATCCAGCTCGCACGGCGGATCTTCACCGGCTTCGAACAGCACACGGCGCTCCTGGTTGGCGCCGGAGACACGATCGAACTTGCCGCACGGCACCTGCATGCCCAGGGACTGGGACGCATGATCATCGCCAACCGCAGCCTGGATCGGGCGCAACGACTGGCCGGTGGCTTCAAGGCGTCGGCGATTTCCCTCGATGCGCTGGATTCCCATCTCGCGCAGGCGGACATTGTCGTCAGTTCAACAGCGAGCCCCGGACATGTCATCGGGCTCGAGGCGACCCGCAAGGCCATCGAGCTGCGCCGCCGCCGCCCCGTATTCATGCTCGATCTCGCTGTGCCGCGTGACATTGATCCGCGGGTCGGAGAACTCGAGGATGTCTACCTGTACACAATCGACGACCTGCGCGACGTCATCGACGAGAATTTCAAGGCGCGCAAGGAAGAAGCGGAAGCCGCACGACTCATGATCGCGGACGAGGTCGAGCGGTTCATGTCGGGACTGAAGGCGCGCGATGCGGTTCCGCTGATCCGCGAGCTGCGCGGCCAGGCCGAAGCGGCGCGTGAGCAGACCCTCGAGCAGGCGCGCCGGATGCTGGCCGCGGGCCGGACGCCGGATGAGGTGCTGGAATTCCTCGCCGCGACACTGACCAACCGGCTCCTGCACGGACCATCGACGGTGTTGCGCGAAGCAGCTGAGAGTGGCGACGCCGAGTTCGCCGCGACGGCGGCCCGCTTGTTCCAGTCGAGGCGTGACGAACAATGAAGGATGCGATCCGCCGCCGGCTCGAACGCACCACCGATCGCCGCGCCGAAATCGAGCGGATGCTGGCCGACCCCGCGACTCTTTCAAGACCGGAACGGTTCCGCGACCTCTCGGTCGAATTCTCGCGCATCGAGCCGGTTGTGCAGGCGTTCGGCCGCTTCCGCGAACGCGAGCGGCAGCTCAAGGCTGCAGAGGCCATGGCGGGAGACACCGATCCCGCAGTCCGCGAGATGGCGCGGCAGGAGATCGCTGAGCTCGAGGCGGCCACCGCCAGCGATGAAACAGACCTGCAGCAGATGCTCGTGCCGCCGGACCCGCTCGACGATCACGATGTGTTCCTGGAAATCCGCGCCGCCGCGGGCGGCGACGAGGCGGCCATCTTTGCCGGTGACCTGTTCCGGATGTATTCGCGCCATGCGGAGCGCCGTGGCTGGTCGGTGGAACTCCTGTCCGAGAGCCGCGGGGAACACGGCGGCTATCGCGAGGTCATCAGCCGCGTTGCTGGTCGCGGCGTCTATGCGCGGCTTAAATTCGAATCGGGCACGCACCGCGTGCAGCGCGTGCCCGCGACCGAGTCCCAGGGGCGGATCCATACCTCGACCTGCACGGTTGCGGTGTTGCCCGAGGTCGGGGAAGTCGAGAGTGTCGAGATCAATCCGGCTGATCTTCGCGTCGACACCTACCGGTCGTCCGGCGCGGGCGGCCAACATGTCAACAAGACGGACTCGGCCGTGCGGATCACGCATTTGCCGACCGGTCTCGTGGTCGAATGCCAGGACGAACGCTCACAGCACAAGAATCGCTCGCGCGCGATGGCGCTGCTCCGTTCGCGCCTGCTGGCGGCCGAGCGCGAGCAAGCGGCGGCCGAAAAGGCGCGGACCAGGCGCCTGCAGGTCGGAACCGGCGATCGCTCGGAGCGCATCCGCACCTACAATTTTCCGCAGGGGCGCCTGACCGATCACCGCATCGATCTGACACTATTCCGTCTGAATGACATCATCAATGGTGACCTCGACGAAGTGATCGATTCGCTGCTGCGCGAGCACCAGGCCGAGGAACTGGCCGGTCTCGAATGACGCGCGCCGGTGACGCATATTTCGGGCTCAGGCGCCGTCTTGCGGCCTCGCCGTCGGCCGATCTCGATGCCGAGCTGCTGCTGGCGCATGTGCTCCACTGCGGGCGCGCCGCACTCGCGGCCGCACCTGAGCGGGAGCTCAGTGATGCAGAAGCCCGGGCCCTGGCGGAGCTTGCGGCGCGGCGCTGCGCCGGCGAGCCGGTCGCTTACCTGACCGGGCGGCGCGCATTCTGGACCCTCGACCTTGAGGTAACGCCCGACGTGCTGGTGCCGCGGCCGGAAACCGAATTGCTGGTCGAGACCGCGCTCGACGAATTGCGGACCGTCGCGAGGCCGGCCGTACTGGATCTCGGCACCGGCAGCGGCGCGATTGCGCTCGCGATCGCGAGCGAGCGGCCGGATGCGTCGGTCACGGCGGTGGACCAGAGTGCGGCAGCGCTTGCCGTTGCCGCGCGCAATGCGCATCGTCTGCGGATTGGTAATGTGCGATTCCTGCTGGGTTGCTGGTACGAGCCGGCAGGCGCGCTCAGATTCCACGCGATCATCGCGAATCCGCCTTATGTCGCGGAGAACGATCCGCTGCTGGCGACGCTCGCCCACGAGCCGCGCCCGGCGCTCGTCTCGGGCCCGGAAGGGCTCGATGCACTCGCAGAAATCTGCGCGGGCGCGAGGCAGCATCTCGCTGCGGGCGGGATGCTCATCGTCGAACAAGGCGCGAGCCAGGGTGAGGCGGTTCGGGCCCTGATGACCGGCACGGGCCTCGGAAGGGTCACGACATTGAAGGATCTCGCGGGTCTGCCGCGCGCAACCCGGGGCAGCGCGGACTAATCGGCATTAGAATTACGACTGGCGCAAGGGAGCACACCACATGATCCGATTCGAGACATCGCTTGGAGTCTTCACCGTCGAACTCGACGCCAAGCTGGCGCCGGTCTCCAGCGAGAATTTCCTGCGCTATGTCGATGACGGGCATTTCGACGGAACCGTCTTTCATCGCGTGATCCCTGGATTCATGATCCAGGGCGGCGACTTCGCGGCGGACATGACGCAGAAACCGGCGCGCAAGCCGATTGCGAATGAGGCTGCCAACGGGCTCCGGAATCTTCGCGGATCGCTCGCAATGGCGCGCACCAATGACATCAACAGCGCCAGCGCCCAGTTCTTCGTGAATCTCGTGGACAACGGCTTCCTGGATCACCGGCCGGGCAATTTTGGTTACGCGGTGTTTGGCCGCGTGGTTGATGGCATGGATGTCATCGACAAGATCGCGGCGGTCAAGACGGGGCGAAAGCATGGGCACGATGACGTGCCAGTCGAGTCGGTCGTCGTGACGGCCGCGCGGCGTGTCAAGGCTGCCTGAAGGCAATCTCCCATGACCCGGCGATCCTGGCCGGCCCGCATCGCGCGGCTGCTCGCGATCGGGTTTTTGTCGCTCACCGCCGGCAGCGTGCTGATCGTCGCCATATTCCGCTGGCTGCCGGTTCCAGTGACGTCATTCATGATCCAGGACGATGGGCCGACGGCGCACGACTGGGTCGCCTGGGCCGAAATTTCGCGTCACGCTGCGGTCGCGGTGATCGCATCCGAGGATCAGCGATTCATGGAGCATGGCGGCTTCGACTTCGAAGCCATCGACAAGGCCTGGACCGCAGCGAAACGGGGCCGCAGACTGCGTGGCGCCAGCACGATCAGCCAGCAGGTCGCAAAAAACCTGTTCCTGTGGCCGGGCCAGAGCTGGGTCCGCAAGGGCCTCGAGGCCTGGTTCACCTTGTGGATCGAATGGCTGTGGCCGAAGCAGCGGATTCTCGAGGTGTACCTGAACAGCGCCGAGTTCGGCCGCGGCATCTGGGGCGTCGAGGCCGCCAGCCGGCACTTCTTCCGCAAGCCGGCAGCCAGGCTCAATCGCCACGAAGCCGCGTTGCTCGCCGCGGTGCTGCCGAGCCCGAAGCGCTTCCGCGTCGACCGGCCTTCACCCTATGTCCAGCAGCGGCAGGCCTGGATCCTGCGGCAGATGACGATGCTGGGCGGCATCCGCATCCTGGAAAACCCGGACAACGAATCGTAAAAGGGTAGCGTCCCCCCTTTTATCCAGTCAGGCGGCGTCGGCCTCTGAATCGCGGCCCAGGATTGGCGCAAGCCAGCGTCGCGCTTCCGGTAATGCAATGCCCTTGCGCCGCGCGTAATCCTCGAGCTGGTCGGCGCCGATCGTGCCGACCGCAAAGTAGCGGGCGTCGGGATGCGAAAAATACCAGCCGCTGACGGCGGCCGCCGGGTACATCGCGTAGGACTCGGTGAGCCGGATGCCGGTCGCGGCTTCGGCATCCAGCAGGCGCCAGAGAGTGCCCTTCTCGGTGTGATCCGGGCAGGCCGGATAGCCTGGCGCGGGACGGATGCCGCGGTATTCCTCGCGCACCAGCTGCTCATTCGTCAGACTCTCCTCCGGCGCATAGCCCCAGAACTCGCGGCGCACGCGCAGATGCAGGGATTCAGCCAGCGCCTCGGCGAGCCGGTCGGCGAGCGACTTCAGCAGGATCGCGGAGTAGTCGTCATGCACCGCCTCGAAGTGCGCAACACGTTCCTCAATGCCGATGCCCGCCGTCACGGCGAAGGCGCCGACATAGTCCACGACACCCGATTCCCGCGGCGCGACGAAATCCGACAGGCATAGTTGTGGCTGGCCCGCCGGCTTGACCTTCTGCTGGCGCAGGTGATGCAGCACGGCATGTGCCTGGGCGCGCCCTGCGCCGGCATAGATCTCGATGTCATCGCCAGTCGACGCAGCCGGAAAAAACCCGAGCACCGCGCGCGCCACGAGCCAGCGCTCGCGCACCAGCGTGTCGAGCATGCTGCGCGCGTCCTTCCACAAGGCGCTCGCGGCCGCGCCGCGCACCGGATCCTGCAGGATGTCCGGGAACTTCCCGGAAAACTCCCAGGCATTGAAGAAGGGCATCCAGTCGATGAAATTGACGAGATCCTTCAAGGGCACGTGCGGGAGTGCTCGCGTGCCGAGAAAGCGCGGCACCGGCGGTCGGTAACCTGCCCAATCCAGCGACAATTTCCTCGCGCGCGCGTCCGCGAGCGCAAGACCCTCCGGGCGTCGCTTGCGGCTTGCGTGCTGCTCGCGTCGCGTGGCGTGCTCGGACTGCACGCGTGCGAAAAACGCTTCGCGCGTCTCTGGCGTCACCAGTGTCTGGCAGACGCCAACTGCACGCGAGGCGTCCTTGACGTAGATGACGCCGTGCCGGTACTCGGGCTCGATCCGCACGGACGTGTGCGCCGGGGATGTCGTCGCGCCGCCGATCAACAGCGGAATCGTTAATCCCTGGCGCTGCATCTCATGCGCCACGTGCACCATCTCGTCGAGTGACGGCGTGATCAGCCCCGAAAGGCCGATCATGTCCGCGGATTCGCTGCGCGCGGTCTCGAGAATGCGCTGCGCCGGCACCATCACGCCGAGATCGATGACCTCGAAATTGTTGCACTGGAGCACGACGCCGACGATGTTCTTGCCGATGTCGTGCACGTCGCCCTTGACGGTCGCCATGATGATCTTGCCGTTGCTCATCCTGGCGCCGCCCTGTGCGTGCTCGATGAATGGCACGAGGTGGGCGACCGCGCGCTTCATCACGCGCGCCGACTTGACGACCTGTGGCAGGAACATCTTGCCGGCGCCGAACAGGTCGCCGACCACATTCATGCCGTCCATCAGCGGGCCTTCGATGACATCCAGCGGACGCCTGGCCTGCAGCCGCGCTTCCTCGACATCCGCGATGATGAATGCGTCGATGCCCTTGATCAGCGCATGCTCGAGGCGTTTCTGCACCGGCCAGCCGCGCCAGGCCAGGTCTTCGGCGCGGCGCGCCGCCCCGTCGCCGCGGTAGCGCTGCGCGATTTCGAGCAGCCGCTCCGTCGCGTCGGGGCGCCGGTTCAGGACCACGTCCTCGACACGCTCGCGCAATTCCGGCGGTATCTCCTCGTAGATGCCGAGCTGGCCCGCATTGACGATGCCCATGTCGAGTCCGGCCTGCACCGCGTGATACAGGAACACCGCATGCATCGCCTCGCGCAGCGCGTCATTGCCGCGGAACGAGAAAGAGACATTGCTGACGCCGCCGCTGGTCAGCACGCCGGGGAAATGCTGCTTGATCTGCCGCACCGCCTCGATGAATGCGACGCCGTAACCCGAATGCTCCTCGATGCCGGTCCCGACTGCGAAGATATTCGGGTCGAAAATGATGTCCTCGGGAGGGAAGCCGACCTCGCGCGTCAGGAGGCCGTATGCGCGCCCGCAGATCGCGAGTTTGCGCTCGATCGTGTCGGCCTGGCCCTGCTCGTCAAAGGCCATGATGACGACCGCGGCGCCATAGCGGCGCACTTTGCGTGCCTGCTCGAGGAATGGTCCCTCGCCTTCCTTCATCGAAATCGAGTTGACGATCCCCTTCCCTTGCAGGCACTTGAGACCCGCCTCGATCACCGACCACTTCGACGAATCGATCACGATCGGGACGCGCGCGATGTCGGGCTCGGATGCGACGAGGTTCAGGAATCGCACCATGACCGCCTGCGAATCGAGCATGCCCTCGTCCATGTTCACGTCGATGAGCTGCGCACCGGCGACCACCTGGTCGCGCGCGATCGCGAGCGCAGCCATGTAGTCGCCCGCCTCGATCAGCTTGCGGAAGCGCGCGGAACCCGTGACGTTAGTGCGCTCTCCGACATTGACGAAGCGCATGTCGGGCCCGATGTTGAGCGCCTCGAGGCCCGACAGGCGGCAGCGCGGCGGGATGACTGGCGGCACGCGTGACGGCAGGCCGGCGACGGCCTGCGCGATGTGCGCGATGTGCTCCGGTGTCGTGCCGCAGCAGCCGCCGACAATGTTGAGGAGCCCGCTTTCGGCCCATTCGCCGAGTTGCGCCGCAGTCTCGCAGGCCTGCTCGTCGTACTCGCCGAAGGCATTTGGCAGGCCGGCATTCGGGTAGGCGCAGACGTAGCAGTCGGCGATGCGCGACAACTCCTCGACGTGCGGCCGCAGCTGCTTCGCTCCGAGCGCGCAATTCAGGCCGATCGCCAGTGGCCGCACGTGACGCACCGAATTCCAGAATGCCTCGGTCGTCTGCCCCGACAGTGTGCGCCCGGAAGCATCGGTGATCGTGCCGGAAACGATGACGGGCAGTTCCCTGCCGAGTTCCTCGAACAGTCCGGTGATCGCGAAGAGCGCCGCTTTTGCATTCAACGTGTCGAAGATCGTCTCGACGATAAGCAGGTCCGCGCCGCCTTCGATCAACGCGCGCGCGGCGGTCAAATAGGTGTCACGCAGCTCATCGAAGGAGACAGTGCGGTAGCCCTGGTCGTTGACGTCCGGGGAGAGCGACGCCGTGCGACTGGTCGGCCCGAGGGCGCCCGCGACAAAGCGCGGCCGCCCGCTGCTCGTGGCAATCTCGTCGGCGACTTCTCTCGCAATGCTGGCCGACGCGAAATTGATCTCCGCGACAAGATCCTGCAGCCCATAGTCGGCCAGCGACGGCGCGCTGGCATTAAAGGTGTTGGTCTCGATGATGTCGGCGCCGGCCTGCAGGTATTCGCGATGAATCGCCGCGATCAGCTCAGGCTTGGTCAGCGACAGCAGGTCATTGGCGCCCTTCAGGTCGCGCGGCCAGTCCGCAAAACGCTTTCCGCGATAGTCGGCATCCGAAAGCCGCGCGCGCTGGATCATCGTGCCCATCGCGCCGTCCAGCACCAGGATGCGCTCGCCCAGGGCCTGCCGGAGCGCGCTCATATCGCCCTCAGGCCGAGCGCGTGGCAGATCTCATAGACGAGCTCGGCGCGATTCAGCGTGTAGAAATGGAATTCGTCGACGCCTTCGCGCCGCAGGCGTGCGACCTGCTCGATCGCGACCGAAGCCGCGATCATCTTGCGTGTCTCGGGATCGTCGTCCAGCCCGTCGAAGCGCTCCATGAGCCAGGCCGGCACGCTTGCACCGCAGCGCTCGGCAAAGCGCAGCATCTGCGGAAAGCGCGTGATCGGCAGTATGCCGGGCACGATGACCGCATCGATCCCGGCGGCTGCGCAGCGGTCGCGAAAACGCAGATAGCGCTCGGTGTCGAAGAAGAACTGGGTGATCGCGCGCGTGGCGCCCGCGTCCAGCTTGCGTTTCAAGTTGGCGAGATCCTGCTCGGGGCCTGACGCTTCCGGGTGAGTCTCCGGAAAGGCCGCGACCGAGATATCGAAATCAGCAATATCCTTGAGGCCCCGCACCAGGTCGGCCGCGTAGGCATACCCGCCAGGATGCGGAATGTACTTCGCAACGCCGGCTGGCGGATCGCCGCGCAGTGCAACGACGTTGCGCACGCCCTGCTCCCAGTAGCGCCTGGCGATGCCGTGGATCTCATCCCGGCTTGCGCCGATGCAAGTCAGGTGCGGCGCGCCGGTCAACGTGGTCTCGCGCATTATTCGCGTGATGACCTTGTGGGTGCGATCGCGGGTCGAGCCGTCCGCCCCATAGGTGACCGATACAAAGTGCGGATGCAGTGGCGCCAGGCGTTCGATCGAGGCCCACAGAGTCTGCTCCATGGCCGCGTCATTGGGCGGGAAAAACTCGAAGGAAACCTGGACCGGGCGGCGCATCCACCGGAGTATACGGGCGCGCTGATGCACCGCAAAGAAACTGCGGCGAGTCAGTGCAGTCCGGGCGGCGCCGCCTGGCGATTGCCCTCCGAGAAGAGCCCGGCGACATCCACCGCATCAAAGCGCCAGGCGCGATTGCAAAACTCGCAACGCACCTCGACATCGTCACGCTCGCGCAACAGTGCCTGCAACTCATCCTCACCAAGTGACTGAAGGATGCCGGCGACGCGCCCGCGCGAGCAACTGCACTAGAAGAAGACCGGCGTGCCCGTGAAGAACCGGATGTCATCCTCCGGAAAGATTCGCCGCAGCAACTGGCCGCAAGGCAGCTCCATCAATTCAGGCGCGGACAGCGTCGCCGCGAGCAAGCCGATGCGCCGCCAGGCATCGTCGGCATCCGCATACAGAATTGTCTCTGTCCCTGCACTACCCGTTGCAACACGCTGAAGCAGGAGTCCCGCGGCGCGTTCTGGTGTCGAGGCCAGCAGCAGCCGCGAGGGAAGCTGCTCGGAGTGCTCAAAATACTGCTCGAGGCAGGCCGACAGTTCCGGCTTCTCCAGCGGCACGACGCCCTGATAACTGTCCGCGCGCCCTTCCTGCTCAATCGTCACCGCGAGCTGGCCGCGCCCACACAGCTCTGCAACGCCCCGGGCCTCTGCCGGCACGCTGTGATGACGGGCAACGCCACGAATCGCGTGCCGATGGCTGCATTGGGCCAGTAGCAGGCGTAGCGGTCCGGCACCCTCGATCTGCAGTGACAGACGGCCCTCGAATTTCAGCGAGCCTGCCATCAACACGCTTGCGGCCATCGCCTGGCCCAGCGTGTCGCTAACCGCACGCGGATAATCCTGGTGCTCGATCGCCGCGCGCCAGCTCGCATCGATACGCACAAGATGGCCACGGACCGGAAGGTTTTCGAACAGGAATCGGTGCAGCAGGTCGCCGTCGGCCACCAAGGATCCCCTGATCTCAGCCTGCGAGCAACTTGCGCAGCAGTTCATTCACCTGCGCCGGGTTGGCCTTTCCGCCGGTCGCCTTCATGACCTGGCCGACAAAGAACCCGAACAACTTGTCCTTGCCCGAACGGTAATCGGCGAGTTGAGCCGGATTCGCCATCATGACCCCGGCGATGACACGCTCGATCGCGCTGGTGTCCGTGATCTGCCGCAGGCCCTTCGCCGCGATGACCGCGTCGGCATCCGCCACGCCCCCCCACATCATCTCGAAAACTTCCTTGGCGATCTTGCCGGAGATCGTGCCATCGACGATCCGCGCCAGGAGGCCCGCTAGCTGCTTCGCGCCGATCGGTGACTGGCCGATCTCCAGATTGTCGCGATTCAGGAATCCCGACAGGTCGCCCATGACCCAGTTCGCGGCGAGCTTTGCCTCACCGCCCAACATGCCGACGACCGCTTCATAGAAATCCGCGAATTCACGACTCGCGGTCAACACACCCGAGTCATAGCGCGAAAGCCCGTGCTCGCGCTCGAATCGCTCCGCTTTCTGGTCCGGCAATTCCGGCAACGTGCCGCGGATCTCTTCGATGAATGCTGCATCGAGCGCCAATGGCAGCAGATCGGGATCCGGGAAATAGCGATAGTCATTGGCCTCCTCTTTCGAGCGCATCGGCCGCGTTTCGTTGCGATCCGAATCGAACAATCGCGTTTCCTGCACGACTCTGCCGCCGCCCTCCAGCAACTCGATCTGCCGGGCAACCTCGTAATTGATCGCGCGCTCGACGAAGCGGAAGGAGTTCAGGTTCTTGATCTCGCAGCGCGTGCCGTACTCGCGCCTGCCCTTGTGGCGTACCGAAACATTGGCATCGCAGCGGAACGAACCTTCCTGCATGTTGCCATCGCAAATCTCGAGATAGCGCACCAGCGTGTGGATCTTCTTCATGTACGCGATTGCCTCGCGCGCCGAGCGTAGGTCGGGCTCCGACACAATCTCCAGCAGCGGCGTGCCTGCCCGGTTGAGATCGATGCCGCTCTGCTTGCCAAGGCCTTCGTGCAGCGACTTGCCGGCATCCTCCTCGAGGTGTGCGCGCGTAATGCCGATGCGGCGCGCGCCGTCATCGAGCACGATCTCGACCGAACCAACTTTGACGATCGGTTGCTCGTACTGGCTGATCTGGTAGCCCTTCGGCAGGTCGGGATAAAAGTAATTCTTGCGCGCAAAGATCGAGCGGCGCGCGACGGTGGCGCCGATCGCCAGCCCAAATCGCACCGCCATCCTCACGGCTTCCCGATTCAGCACCGGCAGTATGCCGGGATAACCAAGATCGACCAGATTCGCCTGGACATTCGGTGTTGCGCCGTAAGCCGTCGAGGAGCCCGAAAAGATCTTCGAACGGGTCGCAAGCTGTGCGTGGATCTCGAGGCCGATGACGGTTTCCCATTCGATGCTCATGGCGGCCTCAGGCGAACATCGGCGGCAACTTGCGGTGCCAGTCCGTCACGAGCTGCCAGGAATGGGCTGCTGCAAGCAGGCGTTCTTCCGCGAAGTGCGGGCCGATGATCTGCAGGCCGACCGGCAGGCCTTCCACCAGGCCGCAGGGGACCGAGACCGCCGGCAATCCAGCCAGATTGGCGCCGATTGTGTAAATGTCATTGAGATACATCGTGATCGGGTCATCCACTTTCGCGCCTATCGCAAAGGCAGGCGTCGGTGTCGTCGGCCCCATCAGCACGTCGACTTCGCTGAATGCGCGCCGGAAATCCGCATTGATCAGGCTGCGCACCTTCTGGGCCTTCAGGTAGTAGGCATCGTAGTAGCCCGCCGACAGCACATAAGTACCGGTCATGATCCGTCGCTTGACCTCAGCTCCGAATCCCTCGCCACGCGAGCGTTTGTACATGTCCAGCAGGTCGCGCGGATCCTTGCAACGGTGGCCGAAACGCACGCCGTCGAAGCGTGACAGATTCGACGAGCATTCTGCCGGCGCGACGACGTAGTAAGTCGGCACCGATAGCGGGAGATTCGGCAGGCTGAGCTCGACAATTGTCGCGCCCATCGCGCTGAAGCCTTCGAGCGCGGCCCGCACGGCCCTGCCGGTACCCTCCTCGAGACCCTCGCCGAAGAACTCGCGGATGACACCGATGCGCAGGCCCTTCATCGAACGGCCGAGACCGGCCGCGTAATCCGGGACCGGCACAGCGACGCTGGTCGAGTCGCGCGCATCGTGGCCCGCCATCGCGCCGAGCACGAGCGCGGCATCCTCGGCCGACTGCGCGAGCACGCCGGCCTGGTCGAGGCTCGATGCGAAAGCGACCATCCCGTAACGCGACACCCGGCCATAGGTCGGCTTGAATCCCGTCAGTCCGGTGAGCGCCCCCGGCTGGCGTATCGAACCACCGGTATCGGTGCCGGTTGCAACCGGAGCGAGCCGCGCGGCAACTGCCGCGGCCGATCCACCCGAGGAACCGCCGGGCACTTTGGTTCCATCCCAGGGATTGCGCACCGGTCCGTACCAGCTCGTCTCGTTGGACGAGCCCATCGCGAACTCGTCCATGTTGGTCTTGCCGAGCATCACCATGCCGGCGGCCGCGAGGCGCTCGACGACGGTGGCGTCATACGGCGCGACGAAGTTGGAGAGCATCCGCGAGCCACAAGAAGTCAGGACCCCTTCCGTGCAGAAGATGTCCTTGTGCGCGAGCGGCACGCCGGTCAGCGGCCCGCCCTCGCCGCGCGCGATCCTGGCATCCGCGCGCGCAGCATCCGCGATCGCGCGCTCCGGCGTGACCGTGATGAAGGCGTTCAGCTGCTTGCCGGCGTGGTCGATCCGCTCGAGAAAGTGCTTCGTGACCTCGACGCTCGTGAAGTTTCCGGCGCGCAGGCCCCGGCCAATTTCGGCCGCGGACATGAGATGCGGGCTCATTCGATCACTTTCGGCACCAGATACAGGCCGGCCGCAACCAGGGGAGCGTTGCCCTGGTAGCGGTCGCGATGGTCAACCTCGGTAACCTGGTCGTCCCGAAGCGTCTGCACCTGGTCCTCGAGAGGGTGTGCCATTGGCTCAACACCTTCGGTGGTGGCGGTCGACAACTGGTCGATGAATCCGACGATCCGCGACAGGCTCTCGACATAGACCGGCAACTCCTGCTCGCTGATCTCGAGGCGCGCCAGGAGTGCGATGCCTTCCACGTCGCGGCGGGTCAGTGTCACGGATGCTCCAGAGCTGGGGAAAAATGCTAAAAACCTGACGGAAATTATACATGTCCGCTTGTGGAAAGTCGCGTCCACGGCTACACTCCCAGCCCTAGTTTTAAAGCCTTTCCCGCATCCGAGCACCATGTTCAAGAGCCTCCGGGGTTACTTCTCAAGCGACGTTTCGATCGACCTCGGAACCGCCAATACGCTGATCTATGTGCGCGGCCGGGGCATTGTCCTGAATGAACCCTCAGTGGTCGCGGTCCAGGACGAGCCGGGACGCGGCGGCAAGACCATCGTCGCGGTCGGCGCTGAAGCCAAGGGCATGATCGGCCGCACGCCGGGACACATCACGGCCGTGCGCCCGATGAAAGACGGTGTCATCGCCGACTTCACCTATACCGAGAAAATGCTGCAGTACTTCATCGGCAAGGTGCACGGCAACCGCTGGCTGCGCCCGTCGCCGCGCGTGTTGATCTGCGTACCCTTCGGTTCGACCCAGGTCGAACGCCGCGCAATCCAGGAATCTGCGGAAGGCGCGGGCGCACGCCGCGTTGACGTGATCCCGGAGCCGATGGCTGCGGCGGTCGGCGCAGGACTCCCGGTCAATGAGGCGCGTGGCTCGATGGTGCTCGACATCGGCGGCGGCACCTCTGAAGTCGCGGTCATTTCGCTGAATGGCATCGTCTACGCCGAATCGGTCCGCATCGGTGGCGATCGCTTCGATGAAGCAATCACTAACTACGTGCGACGCAACTACGGCATCCTGATCGGAGAAGCGACTGCCGAGCGCATCAAGATCGAGATCGGCTCTGCTTATCCGGGCCAGCAGGTCCGCGAAATGTCGGTCAAGGGCCGCAATCTCTCCGAAGGTGTGCCGCGCAGCTTCACGCTGAATTCGAACGAAATCCTGGAAGCAATGCAGGAACCGCTGCATGGCATCGTCCAGGCAGTCAAGAAGGCACTGGAACAGACGCCGCCGGAGCTGGGTGCGGACGTCGCCGATAGCGGCATCGTCCTGACGGGCGGCGGCGCGCTCCTCAAGGACATCGACAAGCTCCTGATGGAAGAAACCGGGCTGCCGGTCATCATTGCCGAGGACCCGATGACCTGCGTCGCGCGCGGTGGCGGACGGATTCTGGAACTGTCCGACGAGCACCCGGGACTGTTCGGCCTGGGATAAGCGGGCAGCGCCCGCGGAGCGCCTGTTGACCCCACACGAGCCGGATGCGCGGCCATTGCTGCTGGGCGGACCCCCCCTGGGGTTGCGGCTTATCGTGCTTGCGATCCTGTCGCTCGGACTGATGGTCGCAGACCACCGCCAGAACCATCTGGCCGTGATCCGCGACTGGCTCTCGGCGGTCGTCTATCCGGTTCAGTGGGCCGTGCAGGCACCGCTTGTCGTCTGGAACTCGGCCCGCGATTCACTCGCGAGCCGCGCCAGGATCGAATCCGACAATGTCCGGCTCGCGGCTGACAATCTCGTTCTGCGCCTCAAGCAGATGCGCTACGACTCCCTGGAGCAGGAAAACCAGCGGCTGCGAGCCGCGCGCGAGAGCTCGTCCCGAGTCGTACAACGCACGCTGGTTGCCGAGATCGTGCGCGTCGACCTCGATCCCTTCCGGCAGCGCGTGCTGGTCGATAAGGGCAGTCGTGACGGCGTGTTTCGCAGCCAGGCCGCACTCGATGCCAATGGCATCTTCGGCCAGGTTACGCGGGTCGGGCCGCTCTCCGCCGAAGTCATCCTGATCTCCGATCCCGAGCATGCGATCCCCGTGCAGGTGAACCGCACGGGAGCACGCACGATCGCGCTCGGCACCGGCCGATCGGGACAGTTGTCGCTGCCCTATCTGCCGCAGAATTCCGACGTGGTTGCCGGCGACCTGCTGGTCAGTTCCGGGCTGGGCGGCGTGTATCCGCCTGGCTATCTGGTCGGCAGGATCACCACTGTCGGGCGCGATCCGAGCCAGCCGCTGCTGGCGGTTGCCGCCGAGCCGCTGGCAGGCCTGGACCGCGATCCCGAAATCCTGCTGGTCTGGTTTGACAGCACGGTCGTCGAACCCGAACCAACGCCTGCAGCGAAACCGGCATCGACACCCGGCGATGCGACCGGAGGCGACTGAGCATGGCCCGCAGGAACAGCCTCGGCTGGCCACGCATCATTGCGCTGACGCTCGCGGCACTCGTCGCGACCGTCCTGCCGCTCCCGGACTGGCTGGAAATACTGCGTCCTGACTTCGTCGCGCTGACGGTGCTGTGGTTCTGTCTGCTCTCGCCGCGCATGACGGGTATGTTCCATGCCTGGGGTGCGGGGCTCGTGCTCGACACATTTCGCGGTGTCCTGCTTGGCCAGCATGCGCTGGCGCTCATCGTCATTACCTATGTGGCAACGAAGCTGCGTCTGCAGATTCGCGCCTTCCCGCCATTGCAACAGACGGCCGTGATACTGGCGCTGCTGTGGCTCAATGAGTTCCTGCTGTTCTGGATCGACGGCGTCTCCGGTCACCCGATCACCGACTGGCGCCGCTGGCTGGCAGTGCCGGCGGGCGCGGCCTGCTGGCCGCTGATCTCCGGTCTCTACGCGCGCATCGCCGCGCGCCGCTGACCGTGCGCAGAGTCCGCATCAAGGACGAGTACCTCGAGCAGCGCATCTTTGTGCAGCGTGCGGCGGTCGCTGCCTTCATTGTGCTTGGATTTATGCTGCTGCTGGCCGGCCGCGCTTT
>SHZN01000025.1 GCA_009692245.1 Gammaproteobacteria bacterium | reverse complement strand
GATCTTCTACAACACCCGCCGACCCCACGGCTCGCTCGGCTACCGGCCGCCGGCACCGGCAACCGCCTGCGGCCGACCCCTGCTCGCAGAGGCTCAGAGGGCGGCGTAAACTAACTTGAAATCTGGACCAGTTAAGACAGGCCGGTCACGTCCTTGAACGCTTCGACGGGTGCCTTGCCATTCAGCACGTCAGTTGCGGACACGTATCGGAAACTGCCGAGCGGGCCCCGGAATGGGATCAGCACCGCACCCTGGGCGTCGAGCGCGATCCGCGTATCGCCCAGCGTCACGTAGACGAGCCGCCCGGGCCGAACGCGAAACTGACTGCCGATGATCCCTGCGCAAGCCGCGCGACATTGAAGGCAAGAGATCCATATAGACGCCCGCCGTAGTACTGGAACAGCGGCGCGCGGCGCACCACGCCGTCATCGTCCGTCAGCGGCGTGTCGAAGAATCCGCCGCCCGCGGCCGAGTGCTGCAGCTCCGGCAGGTTCGCCACGAAGCCCCCGGGTCGCAGCCAGCCATGCCCCTGGATTCGAGCGTCTTTGAAAGCGATCGCTGGTGGTAGCAGGCCTGTCTCTGCGTGCTCGTGTCTGCCTGGCCTGGGCTTTAAGACGAAACCCAGCACCGTGTCACGCGCGATCAGCGATTCGGCGAGGATGCGGTCGCCTTCATAGCGCGGCCTGAGTTCGGTGAGTGTCGCCTGCAGCGCAAGTTCGCCGGCATGCGGCCCTGACGTCAGTTCATCGATCAGGTGCAATGCCGATAGCCGCTCAGGTTCTGCGAACAGCGCGTCGAATCCGAGCGTGCGAATGCCGTAATCGTCAAACAGCGCATCGACCAGCGCGGCCACCTTATCGCGCGGCCAGGGCCATTGACCCTCGGCAGCCAGGCTCGCCTCGTCAATGTCGACGATGACGATACGCGGATCCACGACGCGCGGCATCATGAACTCGACGCGCACGTCGTAAAGATAGTTCTCGATGCGCTGGATGCATTCGAGCGGCAGCAGGCCGGTTGCGTGGAGTACGAAGAACAGCAGGGGCAGGGCGGAGAGCAGGATGCGCTGCGGCACTTGCATCGGTCAGGCCATGGTGGGGCGCAGGTCGAGGCGCGTGCCAGATGGCATGCAGTAGATCTCGACCGGGCGCATGCGCCCGCGCAGAACCATCGGCGGCAGCTCCACGATTCAGGCAGCGCCAGAATCGAGCGATTGCCACACGGAGCGCGAGAACAGGGCCTCACCGGCCCGCGCGCTCTGCACCAGGCGCGCCGCCACGTTGACCGTGTCCCCGATCAGCGTGTAGCTGGGACGCTCCGGCGCGCCGACGTCACCGATGATGACGTCCCCGGCGTTGATGCCGATGCCGATGCCGGTTTCGAGTCCCAGCCTCGTTTTCCATTCACCGGCGATGCAATTGAATCCGGAGATCATGCGGCGCGCCGCCGCGACCGCGCGGGCGCTTGCGTCCGGCTCGGCGCGCGGCACGCCAAATCCCGCCATCAGTCCGTCGCCGGCGATGTGAAACACCGTGCCGCCGTATTCAGCCGTGATCGCCGAGAGCATCAAGCAATATTCATTCAGCAGCGGCACGACATCGTCGGGGCTCAGCTGCTCGGCGATGGCCGTGAACCCACGCATGTCCGCGAACAGCACGGTCCCCGAGACGCGCGCATGACCGGCAATCGCATTTCGGGAGCGCGCCGTGCAACGACAGGTCCCGAGCTGGTGGAGCTCGATGAGATTGCCGGCCGGATCGGCGAGGAACAGTTGCTGCGATTCCGGTCCCGAGCCGCCCGGCATCGTGCGGTAACGGACACCCAGCCTTTCAAGTTCGGACCTGGCCTCGGCGATGCTCGCGACGGCGAGCGCCACATGCGGCGCGGTTGGGTCGATTCCCGATCCGGGGTCGACCGTCATGCCAGGCACGCCGATCAGGTGAATCTGGGCCGCGGGTCCAGCATTGATCTGATGCCCGGGCTGGCCCGGCAGGAGGCCGTCGTCGGCGCCGAGACCGAGCACATCGATATAGAAACGCCGCGCTTCCGCGGCCGCCGATCGTGTCGGCGGCACCCGCACGGAATGATGATGAAGCTCGATGATCTTCAGCGTCATGAATTGAAGATCTGGACCGTCAGGTCGACCGAACGCTCCTCGCCCGGCGCGAGACCCCCGACACCGATCACCTTGCGAGCGAGCTCGGTTCCTTTCGCATCACGGATCACGACGACGACGGAATACTCCCCCGGCCCGTCCTTCGTCCGCTGCGAAAATTGACCGGACACCTTCAGCGCCACCTCGCCGGCCGGTTCCGGCTCTCCGCTGCTACGCCGCTCGAAGCGCAGGTGATGCTTGCACGCGGGGCAAACGGCCGCACTCTCGAGGATCGTGGCCCTGCAGTGCGGACACGATCGAGTCTTGCCTACCGTTGCCGAGCGTCGGTTCATGACATCCGCGTGGATCAGTTGCGCGATGTCGTTTTCGGCATGCTCGTCTCGCTCCAGCCGAACTCGGCGCGACCGCGCATGCGTGCGCCACCGGCGACCGACAGCGAGCCTGCGTTGACGTCGCCATTGAGGACGCCGGTCTGGTGCAACTCGACTTTCTGGGCACTCTCGATGTTGCCTTCGATTTCACCGGCAACAATTACCGACGCCGCGCGCACCGAACCTGCGAGATGCGCTCCGGCTTCGACAGTCAGCGTGCCATCCACATGAATGTCGCCCTTGAAGCGTCCAGAGATGCGCACATGCCCAGAGCCTTCGATCTTGCCTTCGAAGGTCAAGCCCGCCGCGATGATGGCTTCCTTCAGTTCCTTGCGCGACGCACTCGCGGCTGCTGTCGGCGCGTTTGGCACCGATTCAGGCCGTGGCCGGTTCACCGGCGCCGAATCGGGCTGCGTGGTGTCCTTTGCAACGATGTCTTTCCAGATCGCCATGACTGCTACTCCGGGTGAGGGAACGACAAGAGTAGCCACTTGGGAGCCGTTGGGCGAGGGCAGTCCGCCACCTGTCGCCACCTGGCGACAGTCGGAGCATCTAGAACAGTCCTGGCAGGTAGGTCTGGGCCGGGGTTGGCGTGCCCTGCATCGGTATTCGCTCCGGTGGCAGGGTTATCCGGAGACCCGGAGCTCCAGTGCTCATGACCTGCCCGCAGGCGCCAGTGCCGAGCCAGTTCAACGCCTCGGCCGTCGAGTCCTCGAGGGCGTCACCCGGGGCCATCGCGTAGTCGTCGGTTGCCGCACAGGCAAATGGGAGCGTCGAGGCCAGTCCGTCGAAGTAATCGCCCTCGTCATTGGCATTGGTCACCTTGAATGCGATCAGCCGCAGGCGCAGATCGCAACCGCTCATGTCGAATGCCGACTGGCCGACGGGCTTGCCGAAGGTGTCGGCGCCCACGATCGCGATCTCGGCCCAGGGCTTCATTGCATTGATGACGAGCTCGCTCGCGGAAGCCGTGCCGGCGGTCGTGATGAAGGCGATCCTGACCGGGGCGACGGATTGAGGTTGCAGCTGGAACCGGCGCACCGAGTCATTTGACGATTTGTTCGCGTTAAAGCGCATATTCGAAAAGACGTTGGATGGTGCCCGATTCAGGCTATGCAGGTCGCCGATGAATGCAGCGACGCTGACGAGACCGCCGCCATTACCGCGGAAATCCACGATGATGTTCTCGATGGTCTGCGCGCGGAATTGCGCAAAGGCATGCCGCAATGGCGTCTCGGCCGTCGAGATGAATGTGCGCAGGTGGATATATCCGACCTGCACCGACGGATTCGACGGCAAGGCGAGAATCGCGGTACCGCCCGCCGCAGGCACTGGCAGGATTGTGACGATGCGCTTGGTCAGCGTGACCTCAACCTGCTGGCCATTCAGGCGCAGGAAGCGCAGGCCGCGCTGTACGCCCTCCGTGGCCGGCCCGAAGGCCTGCTCGAGATTCGGGTCCGTAGCCAGGATCGTCGCCATGTCAACCCAGCCTGCCCCCGCATCCACGGCCTTAATCTCCACGCCGCGCGTGAGGCCGCCATCCGCGGCCGGGCTCGCCTCGAACACATCCGGCACGAACAGCTGATTGCCCTGGATGCTGGTCCGAAGTCCGAAGCCAATGAACTGGCCCTCCTGAAAGAAGGAACTGTCTGCCTGTGGGGTCGTCAGGAAGCTGAAGAACCGGTCCTTGCCCTGGGCGCGGGCGGTTGCGGTCAGCGCATCGAGCAATTCCTCGGCCGTGGCGTAGTCGGCGATGTTGACTGAAGCAGGCAGGAGATCCTGGAACAGGTACCACTCGCGCGCTGCATCCAGGACGAACTGTTTCTGGTTGGTCACCGAGCAGGAGCCGCCATTCGCCATCCCGCCGCCACCGCCGCCGCCACAAGCGGCAAGCGCTGCGGTCAGGAGCGCCGTGGCCGCGATCAGCAGTGGCTGGCGAGAATTGGTGAGCATCTGGCCTCCATGGACGAGGCGCGTCACACGGTGACTATCAGGCGAGCTGGGCCCCGAGCAGTTGCAGGCGACGGTGCTGCATGCGGAGTTGATAGAGGATCGCGCGGGTTTCGGTCCTGAAACTGGCTTCTTCCAAGCGGTGCACGATCTGCTCGCGGGTCCTCGTGTACCAGGCGTCGGTGACCCGCGACCATTCCGCCAGCGTCTCGACGAACAAATCGTACTCGCGTGCCATCTTCGCGCGCAGCTGCTCCAGATCCATGTGCGGCAGGTGCGGTTTACGGCGCTCCAGACTCTCCTGGACACGGCGGAACTGCATCGCGAGACGCGCGCGCTGGATGGTGATGTCCGGCGTGCGCTTGAGTCGATACGTCACTCCGATCCACGACAGCGCGCAGATGATCCACTTGCTCGGATCCCACTGCCACCAGCGAATGCCATTGCGGTAATCGTGCGCAAACAGATGATGGAAGTTGTGGTAGCCCTCGCCATAGGTCAGGACAGCGAGCCATGGGTTGTCGCGCGCGCTGTTCTCGTCGGTGTACGGCTGCCGCCCGAAGGCGTGGGCAGCCGAATTGATCAGGAACGTGAAATGGTGGCTGAGGACGAGGCGAAGCACGCCAGCCAGCAGGAACACGCCCCACAGGTCGCCGTGCAACCAGCCGAGCGTGAGCGGCACGAATACGTTCAGGCCGATCGCTAGCGGGTAGTAGTACTTGTGCTGGAACGCGACCAGCGGGTCTTTCTGCAGATCGCGGACATTGTCGAAATGCCACTTGCCACTCGGGTAGCGGCGCAGCATCCAGCCGATGTGTGAGAACCACAGGCCGCGACCGGCCGAGTAGGGATCGCGGTCATTGTCATCCACATACTGATGATGGTCCCGGTGGCCGGACGCCCAGACCAGCACGCTGTTCTGCAGCGCCATGGCGCCCAGGATCATGTAGATGAATCGCAGCGACCAATGCGCGTCATAGGTCCGGTGCGACCAGAGCCGGTGATAGCCGCCTGTGATCGCAAGCCCGTTGGCGTAGAGCAGCACGACGCACCAGACCCATGCGGCGGTACTGTAACCCACGGTGAACCCGTACCACGGCACGACGACGACCGCGCCGAGCATCGTGAACACGAACATCAGCACGTTGACCCAGAGGACGCGTGGTTTTCCGGCGGCTGTCGTCTCATTCATGGCAGTCATTGTGGACGAAGAAATGAGGGTAGGGAACCTGGAATCAATAACGACTTCACTTTTTCGTCGAAAAAAGCGACTCAAGGGCGGTTTTTGCCCGGTCACCGGCCCCATCTTGTGGCCGGAATCGGTCACCCGCTGCCAGGAAATAGCCGCAGAAGTTGGAGCGGGTCTTGTCCTGGACCTCGTCTGCGATCGGCTCGGCGCAGCTTTTTGCCTTGCTGGTGTCGTAAAAGCGGCACATCCGGCAAACGTGCAGTTCCGCACGGCAGGTACGGCATTCTTCGGTGCGCAGTAACGGCAGGCTCAACGAAGCAAGCGATGCCCCGCATTTCCAGCAGACCAGCGGTGCGTCGCTCATCTAGCGCAACCTGGTCACCCGGATGGAGCGCCTGGAATTTCCGAAGAGCAGGAAAGATCCCATCGCGGCCGGTCGTATCCTGACCGGGTCGCCGATCTTCAGTGGGAAGTAGGATTCCGGAGCGTTCTGCCTCCAGACCTGGCCGTTCTCGAGCGTTATTACCAGCGTGCCGTTGGGGCGCGTGGAAATGCCGGCCGCCTTCGAGTGCAGTTCCGCAAGCTCCGGTTCTTCTTTCCGTAACTCATCTTGCTCTTTTCGGGCAAGCGCTCCTTCGTATCCAAAGCGCTCCTCGGCCGCTGCAGGTGGCGGCACCTGCCTGTCGACTTCACGGTCATAGCAGGCCAGGCGCCGCGCATCGTCCTGCTCGGCGCGGCATGCCGAGAGCGCCGCCGGCAATTCCTGGGCGGCGAGGCCCGGTGCGATGACTGCCGACAGGGCAGCAACCAAGAGCATCGGGCGAATCAATCTGGTATTCATCGACTGTTACCCATAGCCGAGCAACTGCCTGAGTCCTGGAGCCGCGAAGTCTACGAGCCGCTTCTGAATGTCCGGCAACTCGTCGGGAACGTCAGCCGCTGGTCCAAACAGATTCTCACGCGCCGTGCCGCTCTGATTGCGGTCGGAGCCGACGCGGACGCGCTCGCGCCAGTCATCGGGCAGGCGTGCGATCCCGCAATCCTGCAGAAGTGCCGTGAAATACGCCTCGGCCGCCCCGGAGTCGAGATCCCCGAGATGTTCGATCAGGTCTTCATAGTGCGTGATGCGCGCCGCGGTGCCGAGCCAGGCGACCGCATTGTGCAGGAATATTTCCTGCATCGTCGGCGCCTTTTCGTGGATGCCGAAGATCATCATGTTGAGCGCTGCCTCGACGGACACATTGCCGCCCTTCAAGTGGTCGAGCGAACCTTTGAAGGCATCGGAAAGGAAGAATCGCGCCCGGGCCAGCACCCAGTCGTAGGGGTCGCGAACCAGCACAATGTGACGCACGTTGCGCAAGGCAATCGCCGAGTCGTCCGAGAACAGCAGGTGCCCCCAGGAGAGGCGCGGGGATGCCTGCGAGAAAGCCGCCCGGTGCTGGTGCAGGATCGGGTGCTGGATGAACGCCTGGTGATACTGCTGCTCGACCGAAACGAACATCCGCACGATGTTCCGCATCAGGTGAGTGCCGCATTTCGGCACGCTGTTCAGGAACACCGGCCGCGCCAGTGGAGTCTGCTGGTAATTCCGGTTGAGTTCGTTCAGGTTGTCGGGCTTGATGACGACTGTCGGCATCCTGAACACTCCTCGGGCCTACGTGGCCCGAAAAAGACGTGCCGCCCGCAGGCGGCACGTCCACTTTTCCGGCCGCAGGCTGACGGAGTATTTCTTAGAACTTCTTGGTCACGTTCAGGAAGAAGCGGCGGCCGACCCAGTCGTACTGTGAATAAAAGGCCGAGTTGCCGATGGTATTGAGCTCGCCGAGGTTGAGTGTCGTCACCCTGGGTGGCTCCTCGTCGAAGAGATTGGCAACGCCCAGGCGTGCGGTCAGTCCCATGTCTTCAAATTCGCGCGAGACGGAAGCGGCATGGTACATGACCGTGTCCGTCTTCAGGACGACGCGAACCGTTTCGCCGCGATAGGTCGCGGTGTCGCCGCCGAATTCCGCCTCATTCGAACTGGAGCCAATGAAGTTCATGCCCCAGAAGAAGGACCACGGACCGCGGTCGAAGGTCAGGTTCAGGCGCCCGACCCAGTCGGGATCGCCCACCAGTCCGTTCAGGTCCTGAGCCGTTTGCACGAAGAAGGCGAGTACGTCAGTTTCCTGGAACGTGTGCTGGGTCTCGACGGTCAGCTGGCCCCAGGGAAGGTCGGTACGGTACCGCGCCGAAACGTCATAGCCCCGGTTCGTCTGGCTCGCGATGTTGATGAAGCTGTCGTGGATGTTGGTGACGCCATCGTTGAGGAGGGGATCTCGCTCGAACAGATCGCACAGCGGGTCGTCCGGAAAGAAATCGGACGCATAGCAGCTTTGCACGATGTTGGCGGCACCGAACTGGGCGACCTCGTCCTTGATCTCGATGTCGAAATAATCGACCGACACGCTGAGGTCGGCGAACTGCGGCTGCCAGACGGCCCCGATCGTATTGGATGTCGAGGTCTCCGCTTCCAGGACGCCGAAACCGCCGCCCGTGATGATCGTGGCGCTGACGGTACCGCCGGTGAAGTTCGGCAGCAGACCATCAGCGTCGCAGTTGGCGGCGGTCGTCGGCGAAATGTTGCCTGCCGCTAATGCGGTGCCCCAATTGATGCAGGGGTCGATATTACGCTGGCCGAGGAAGCTCGTCTGGTCGGCGAGATACAGCTCGAACAGTGCCGGCGTGCGGAAGGATGTGCCGTGGCTAAGGCGCACACGGAACGACGGCGTGATCGCCCAGTTCAATCCCACCTTGTAGGTTTCGCCGTCGCCATAGGAATCGACATCGGTATAGCGGCCCGACGCCGTGAATACCAGGCTGTCGAACATGGGCCTGTCACGCAGCAGCGGAACTTCGACCTCGGCAAACACCGCCTTGGTCGTGTCATCGCCCTTGGTGATACCGGCCGAAGACGTTCCCCAGGCGTTTTCCGCAAGCGTGATTTTGCCGGGCACGTCCTTGATCTCGTCTGTCTGGTAGTGCACGCCGAAGGCGATGCCCATTGGACCTGCCGGCAGTTCCATGACCGTGCCAGACATGTAGGCTTCCGCGGACAACTGGTCATACTGCGTGTTGCCCGTCTCGACGCCGAACAGGAACTCGCGGACCTCCGGCGAGACGTTACCGGCCAGGAACTGCGGGTCCAGCCAGGGGATATCCACGCAAGCTGCGCCGCGCACGGACGAGACTGTTCCGACGCAGGAACCATAGGCGAACCAGTTGTCCTGGATCGAGTCGTTGTAAATCTGCTCGCTGGTGTAGTCGCCGTCCGACTTGCTGTACTGCAGCGACACCTCCCAGTTCCAGCCTGATTTCAGGTCGCCGCGCAATCCAGCCACAAAGCGCTGGTAGTCGACCTCGATGAGGCTGTCGCTGTGATCGGTGATCGGCGTCGGGCTCAGCCACTGCGCGCCCCCCCAGCCCGTGCTCTGCGAACTGCCAGATCCCGGAATCGGAAAGAAATCCACGAAATTAAAATCTGAGTTGTAGATGTAGGTCCAGAACTGACGATAACCATTGGCCGTCGTCTTGCGGCGGTTCAACAGCACTTCCGCATAGGCCGTGACGTTATCGGTCACGGTGAATTCGCCATCGGCGAAGATCGTCATGAGCTCGTTCTTCGGGATCAGCGACGAACCGTCCTGGAAGGGATGATCGGCGTTGGCCACGCTGTCCGACTGGCGGTCGTAATTGACCAGGTACCAACCCGGGGGCGTGGAGAGGTACCACGGCTGCTCCGAATCGGCAGCGATGCCGGGAATGTGGTTCCCGAGGTCGCCGTCGTAGTCGTACTGCGCCAGCGTGCGACTGGGCGTTGGAACGTTGCCCACACCGCCATCCTCAAAGTACGACTGGTAGTCGTAGAGCCAGACATGGCCCCACAGCAGGTCCGTGCAGTGCGGCTTGCCGGTGCGCGGGTCGATGAGGTCGTTGCGATCCCCGCTATCGGGGTCGAAGGTGTACTGCTCGGCGCACTTGAAGTAGCTGCGGTCACCCTGCGATAGTTCTTCTTCCCGATGGTAGTCGCCGGTGATGCGGAAATTACCTCTCTCGAAGTTCTTGCCCCAGGAGATGTTGAAGCGCGATTCCTCGCCGCCGTCTTCACCTGGCTGCGAAACGAATCCATCCGCTGTCGCGCCGTCGCCCTTCTTCGTGATGACGTTGACGACACCCGCCACGGCATCGGAACCGTAGATCGAGGAAGCGCCATCCTTGAGGATTTCCACGCGATCAATGACTGAAAGCGGCATCACATTGAAATCGAACGACGAGACTTCGCCGCGCACGCCGGCGGGTCCCGCACGGCGCCCGTTCAGCAGCACCAGCGTCCGGTTGGCTCCCAGGCCGCGCAAAGAAAGCGTATTTGCGCCGGTGCCTCCGGCCTGCACGAATGCAGTGGAGGATGCGGAAGTCACCTGCGGCGATCCCGATGCCGCCGTGGAGGATTGCAGCAGTGCGCTGACGCTGGCGACGCCCTGTGCCGAGGCGCTGTCGGCAACGATGACGTCGACGGGATTCGCGGAAGAGTAAATATCATGACGAATGCGCGATCCCGTGACCGCGACCTCATCGAGGGCCGTCGGTTGCGCCCTTTGATCCTGGGCATTGCTTTGCATGGCGCCAAGTGCGCTTGTAGCAATGACACAACTGATTGCGCGCGCCAGCTTTGCGTTCTTGAGCATGTATTGTCCACCGTTTTCGAAATTTCGTACGACGAGCGCCATCGCTCGCCAGCGACCCGGCAGGCCGCATCCCTGAAGCGCAGTAAAGCGCCCGCCGGCCGATTTGTAAAGAGGGGCCTGTTGTTTACCGGCAACATGCAGTTCTGCTGCAGTGCCGGCGTGCGTCGGATATCAGAATGCCGGGTGCAGAACCCGGTCTCCGGTCGAGAGCCCGATCTTCGCCGCCGTGCCGGCGACGAGTTCGAGTACCCCCGTCACGGGCGCGCCCGACTCGATCGGCTCTAACGACAGCGGCTCGGTGTCGCGGGCAATATTAACGATGACGCCGTCCGGGCCGATGAACACGATGTCGAGCGACAAGTAGGTGTTCTTCATCCAGAAGGACGCGAAATGCGGTCGCTCGAACAGGAACAGCATCCCGTGATCTGCAGGCAGCGACTTGACGAACATCAGCCCGTGTTCGCGGCTTTGCTCGTTGTCGGCAATCCAGACCTTGAAGTCGTGTCGACCGCCGGCCGTGATCACCTGGAGACCGGCACGCCGCAGGTCGGGGAAGAGCGCCGCCGTGCCCGGCGATGCAGCATCGCCCTCGCTGTATGACACGCGACCCGTGAAATCGAAACGTGTCAGCAAGACGGCGCCATCGCCGTCCAATGCGCGTGCGGGCACGATGCAGAATCCCCGTGCACTGACGCGGTAGCTGCGCGGCGGTAGCAACGGGTCCGTGAGCGCATGCTGTTCGACTTTGTCGAACTGGCAGCGGCTGTCGCCCTGCGTGCCATAAATCCGTTCGCCGGTTTCGTCCAGCAGCGTGATATTGACCGGCACGCCATGCGCCGAGACGCCAATGCCGAGATCGGGCGCTGCGAAAACGATCGCGAGTTCTCCGGCGCCGGGTAATGGCCCCGAGAATCGCAGCCGCAGTCCGCGGCCGTCGGGACGCGGCATACCCTTGCAGTCGAGTTCCGGCTCGCGCCATTTGATATCGGCTTCGATGCTGCCGCGCAGCCGCATCGACAGGAAGCCGGCGTCACCCGGCAGGCAATGCTCCTCAGCCGTCGCAGCCGGGGTTTGCGGCACGACTGCTTCAGGCACGCCGAGCAGCAGCAGCGCGATCAGTCCTGGCATCACTCGCGCGAGATCCCGCTCAAGCCGCGTCTCTTGGCGCAACCAGCAAATGCTTGGCGAGCGTGCCGTGGGCCCGGCCAATGCCTCGCACCAGA
This sequence comes from Gammaproteobacteria bacterium, assembly GCA_009692245.1. Taxonomy (GTDB): domain Bacteria; phylum Pseudomonadota; class Gammaproteobacteria; order Steroidobacterales; family Steroidobacteraceae; genus SCUD01. The sequence continues at coordinate 5,554 of SHZN01000025.1, read as the reverse complement.
TGCATGACAGCGGTCAGCAGCAGGATTCCGGCGATGAAGAGCAGCGGTGCGAGCACCGGTGAAGGGCCGAAGTAGACGGCGTTGTCGATGCTGATATTGCCGAAGCCCGTGTCCAGCAGCAGGCTCGCGATCGAACCGACGGCCAAGCCGAGGCCGACCGCAATGCCCGTGATCGCGGTCGTGAAATACAGGATACCGAGCGGCAGCATCAGCAGGAAATAAAACATCGTCGTCCAGGTGCGCCGGTCCGTCAGCATGTCCTTGATGCGTTCGAATATCGGCGTTCCCTTGCTGGGGTACACGGGCCGGCGCGGCATGCGCTGACCCAGCAGCCCTTCGACCAGTCGTCCTTCTGCAAGTGCCAATACGCGCGTGAATCCGACGAACAGCAGGAACACCGGGATGCCGATGATCATGACCATCAGGCCGGCGGACAAGGAGAGTCCGGCGACGGTGGCTGTGAAGTAGAAGATGCCAGTCACCAGCGCCAGCAGCATGTAGAAGAGTGCAGTCCAGGTTCTGGAGTCGCCGTAAACGGCGAAGAACCGGCCGAAAGCAGTGCGCGACACTTTGCGCGGCGGCGGAGCGAGGGCAGTGCGGACCTGTTTCTCGGTCGTGCGATACGCCCCCGCGACCTCATCGGGTGCGCCATAGGTGCTGGCGATGAGTTCGAGTGTGTCGGCTTCGCTGCGATCGGGATTCGCAGCAACTTCAGCACGCAGGTACTCCTCGGCGTCGTAGAGGGCATCCTGCACCAATGCCGGGTCTTCTCCCATGAGCGCAGCGCGGAGCGCCTCGAGGTATTGCTCGATCGAGCGTGGCGCGGACCGTTCGTTCATGACGATGCTCCCTTGGACTCCGTGAATTCATCGACAAAATCGCGTGTTGCGTGCCAGATGCCGCGCCACTCGGCAAGCGTCCTGCGCCCCGCGTCCGTGATCCGGTAGTAGCGGCGCGGTGGGCCAGAGTAAGACGGCACGATTCGGCTCGCCAGCAGGCCATTGGCCGACAACTGGCGCAGGACCGGGTACAGGGCACCCTGCTTGACCGGTGAACTTCCTTCGGCGAGCTGCTGAAGGCGCTTGGCAATCTGGTAGCCGTAGAGGTCTTCGTCCGCCCGGTCGAGCACAGCGAGCAGCACCAGGCCAACCAGGCCTGCATTCAATTCCCGCTGGAATTTCTGCGAGAGCCGCTCCTGTTCGGACGCGTCCTCGGTGCCATTCATCGCTGTAGTCTCTTGCTCCACGAAGCACTACCTATCTATCAGCATAGTGCAGCAAATAATACTACTAAGTGAGTACTAGTCAAGACCCGAATCCATTCTTGACCCGACGGGCTCTGCAACCCCCTCGGCACGGCTCCGTTAAGATTCGGCGATGAAATCACTGCTTGTAATGATTCTGGCTGCAGGCCTTGCCGCCTGTACCGGCCTGGGCGCCAACTTCCAGACCCCGCACGTCGCGTTTGTCGGGCTCAAGGCACTCGAGGGCAGTTTTTTCGAGCAGCGGCTCGAAGTGCGGCTGCTCGTGAAGAACCCGAATCAGATGGAGCTTCCCGTCAATGGACTGGATGTCGACGTGGAACTGGCGGGAGAGCCATTTGCACACGGTGTTTCAGCGCGCGAATTCACGATACCGGCAAACGGCGAGGCGGAATTCGACATGTTTGTGACCGCCAATGCCGCGACGGCGCTGATAAAGATCCTGGGTAGCGATCGCAAATCGCGCGAAGCCATCGAATACCGGTTGAAGGGCAAGCTGTCGACGCACCTCGGCATGGGGCGCTCGATCCCGTTCGAAGAAAAAGGCACGCTGCCGATTGCCAGCATCATTGGAAAGAAAAGTCACAAGACGGACTGAATTGTCAGCAAGATCCGGGTTGCCGGCGCAGCCCCTGCCGCTGCAATCTACCGCCACCATGACACAGACACCTTCGAGCGAATCTTCCGCGTATCGACGCATGGAACGCGTCATCGCCCACATCGACCGCCACCACGAGCGGCAGCCGAGGCTCGACGAGCTCGCGCGTGTCGCCGGGCTCAGCGTTTTCCATTTCTCGCGGGAATTCCGCCGCTGGGCCGGCCTGTCGCCGACCCGCTACCTGCGAACGGTCGCGTTGTCGGTGGCGAAGCAGGAGCTGGATGATCGTGGCTCGGTGCTCGCGGCTGCCTGGGCCGCAGGGCTATCGGGTGGCGGGCGTCTGCATGACCTCTTCGTCAGTTTCGATGCGGTGACGCCGGGCGAATACAAGAATGGCGGCCTGGGAGTCCGGCTGCGCCACGGCTATGCCGCATCGCCATTCGGCCGCATCCACGCGGCCTTGTCCGAGCGCGGTCTTGCGCATCTCGTGTTCGTGGACGGATCAGACAATGCGGCGCTCGCCCAGTTAAAAGTGCGCTGGCCACGTGCGACGTTCGATCGCGACGATGAGGCGATTGCCGCACTCGCTGCGCAGATATTCATCGAGCGCCGTGGCGAGGTCACGCTTTCGGTTGCAGGCACAAACTTCCAGGTCAAGGTCTGGCAGGCGCTGCTGGAACTCGGCTCGCGCGGGCCGACCAGCTATTCGGAAATTGCGCGCGCCATCGGCCAGCCCTCCGCCAGCCGCGCCGTTGGTCAGGCTGTGGGCGCGAATCCGGTCGCATGGCTCATTCCATGCCATCGCGTGCTGCGGCGAGACGGCGGACTCGGCGGTTATCGCTGGGGCGTCGAGCGCAAGCGGGCGATGCTTGCCTGGGAACACGCGACGAGCGCCTGCGCGCGCGTCTAGAACGCGGCTTCGAAATTCAGAGATCGCCTTGCCGGGGAGACGCGGCGGCGGCCGGCGCATCGGTATCAGCGGCGCCTTCCGGCTCGCCGGACGGGGGTGCCTTGCGCGGGTAAACCATCATCGCGAGCATGCTTTCTTGCATGCGATTCCACATTTCCATGTTCTGGCGGGTCAGCTCTGCCATCGCATTCATCGGCGGCGGCGCGCTGCTCAGCATCTGTGAAACCTGCTGCTGAACGTTTTCCTGCTGGCGCGTGAAAGCCCCGACGCTCTGTTCCAGATAACGCGCCATGAAATCCTGCATCGGGCCGCCGTAGTAACGGATGATCGACTCCAGCAACTGGGTGGTCAGGATCGGCTTGCCGAACTGCTCCTGCTCGGCGATGACCTGGAGCAGGATCAGCCGGGTAATGTCCTCCCCGGTCTTGTCCTCGACGACCCGGATCTTCTCGCCCTTGACGATCAGGTCCCGGATGTCCTCGAGGGTCACATGCTTACTGATCGAGGCGTCGTAAAGCCGCCGGTTGGCGTACTTCTTGATCAGACGTTCCTTGCTCATCAACGCAGTCTACCGGATCATGCCGCAGTGCGATAACGCACTGCGGTATAACGGTTTTACACAGCGCCGGAACGAAAAAAAGGACGGCGACCCGAAGGTGCGCCGTCCCGAGGGGGATTGTCAGATTCCGATCAGGCGGCTTTCTTGGCCGTCTTGGCGGTCTCGGCGACGGCCGTGTCGAACCACTTGGTCATCTCGGCCTGGTGCTCGGTCGAGAGCTTGACCAGGTCCTGTGAACGCTGCGTCGCCTTCTCGGCGAACTGCGTGTTGAGTTCGATCTGGCGAGCCGTCAGGTCATTGAAATCCTTGGCGGTGGTGGCGAGCTGCAGCTGCTGCAACGAGAACTCGAGCACTTCACCGGCGAACGCGAGCTGCTGGCGCGCAACGCGCTCAAAACCCTGCAGGGTCAGCTCGTTGAACTTGGCGGCGGGCGCAAAGGCCTTCTTGCTGGCATCGACAAACGTGCTGAAATCAAAGGTTGGGCTGATCATTTCTGGCATCCTTAGGGGTCTGGGTACTGACGAGATGGGCGCTATCTTCAGCCAATGCTGGTTGCAGTGCAACATAGTTTTTCTTCTGGTAGATGCTTATCGTCTATTGGCATATAAAATATATATAAAACAATCAGTTATATGAGTATCTCGGACGCATTCGGAGACGGGATTGGCGACACTCATTTTGCATCGCACGCGAATAACGAGTCGGAGGCGATGCGCCGCATCCGGGATTTCGGCGAAGACTATCTCGGCATCACCCGCGAACTCTGGAAGCTCGTGGAAGCGCAGGCATCGCAGGAGCCTGGCTCCCCGTCCCAGGCCCTTGAGAAGGGCCTCGAGCAACTACGCAATGCGCTGAAAGAAAAATTTGAGCGCCTTTATGTGCCGGCATTTGGTCCGTTGCACGCGCAACAGGCGGCCACTGAAGGCCTGATGGTCACGACCTTGCGCTGGCAGCGCGCCGCGGCGCGCGTGAGCGAATTGCTATCGGCAGTCGCTACGAATGCAATCGCAAGGCTGGTTGCCATGCTTTCCGGTCCGGATGCGTCCGGGCCGCCGGTCACTTCCTTGCGCCAATTGCATGACCTGTGGGTCGAGTGCGGCGAACGGGCTTATGCAACGGCTGCCCACAGCGAGGACTTCGCGGCCGCACAGACCGAATTGCTGACGGCGATGGTCGAGATGCGTTTCGAGCAGCGGCGGCAAATCGAGGAATGGGCGCGGGCCTTCAACCTGCCGACACGCGCCGAGGTCGACGCGATCCACCGGCGGCTGCATGAACTGGCCCGCCTGCTGCGCGAGGCACAGAAGCGATGACCCGCCTCGCGATCGATGCGATGCAGGCTGCGGGAGAAATCGCCGATTTCTCCCGTCGCATGGCGACGGGCGCGCGCGCGCTCGGCACGCTCGAGGCACCGGCAGAAGGCTGCTCGGCGCGCGACATTGTGCATCGCGAGGATGGGATCGTCCTGTACCGCTATCGCCCACAGGCGGTGAGTGCAGGATTGCCGCCGGTCGTGATCTGCTACGCGCTGGTCAACCGGCCCTACATGATGGATCTGCAGCCGGAGCGCTCGCTGATCCGCGGGCTGCTTGCGCGGGGTCTCGATGTCTACCTGATCGACTGGGGATATCCCGGGGCAGCGGACCGCTTTCTCGAACTCGATGATTACGTCAATCGCTACCTCGGTGGCTGCATCGATCACGTCCGGCACACGCTCGGCGTACCGGCAGTCAATCTGCTGGGTGTATGCCAGGGCGGCACGCTCGCGCTGTGCCATGCGGCGCTCCATCCGGAAGGGGTCCGTAACCTGATCACAATGGTGACACCGGTGGATTTCCACACGCCAGAAAACCTGTTGTCAAAATGGATTCGCGGCGTCGACGTCGACCGGATGGTGGAAGTATTTGGCAATATCCCGGGTGAGCTCCTGAATGCCACATTTCTGTCACTGATGCCGCTCAGGCTCACCAGCCAGAAATACGCAGGAATCGCCGACATTGCCGACGATCCCGCCGCGCTCGCAAATTTCCTGCGCATGGAAAAATGGATCTTCGACAGCCCGGATCAGGCCGGGGCCGCCTTCGCGCAGTTCATCCGCTGGTTCTACCAGGAGAACCGCCTCGTACTCGGCGGACTCATGATCGGCGGCAGCCGCGTGGACCTGCGGCAGGTGGATTGCCCGGTGCTGAATATCCACGCATCGCAGGACCATCTGGTGCCGCCGTC
>SHZN01000024.1 GCA_009692245.1 Gammaproteobacteria bacterium | reverse complement strand
CCCCAATGCGCCATCATCGGCTGACCCGGTCAGATCGGGCAGATTTCCCCTGCTGCCTTGCTGCAAACCGTGATAACGAAGTCGAACTCGACTCCTCCGGGTGCCGCCAGCTCATCCCAACTCTTGCTGCGCGCCGAGTTGCCAGTGCACAGAAACAGTCATGTTGCAGGCCGTCCCGCCGGGCCGCAAGATGCCGTGAAGGAATGGAACCCCGCTTGGAAAAACGTGACAGCGGCCGGCGCCTGATCATCGGCTCGGCGATCATCGGCGCGATCGGCACATTCGGCTTGCACGTTCTGCTGCCAGCGCTGCCGGCAATAGCGACGGCGATGCAGGTGCACGCAGCGGCGGCGCAACTCCTGATCAGCCTGTCGCTGGTCGCCATTGCATTCGGCAATCTCGTCATCGCGCCGCTATCGGACCGCTATGGCCGCCGGCCCGTCGTGCTGACGGGCCTCGGCCTGTTCGTCACCGGCAGTCTCGCCGGAATTGTGGCGCCATCACTCCATCTGCTGGTGCTCGCTCGCATCGTGCAGGCCTTCGGTGGCGGTGCGGCGATGGCCGTCATGCGGGCGACTATCATGGATTTCTTCGGGCCAGCGCGCGCGGCGAGCGCCATTGCGGCGACGGCGACAGCAATCCTCATCGCGCCGATGCTCGCGCCGACGCTCGGTGGACTCGTAATCGAATGGTACGACTGGCGCGCCGTATTCGCCCTCTCCGGGCTGCTCGGCGGTGCCGTGATGCTGTTCGCGGCGCGCAAGCTGGTCGAGACCAAACCGGCAGACCCGGCGGCCGGGCCTTCGCCGTGCACCCTATCGAGCTACCGCCAGCTCTTCAGATCGCGCAGTTACCTGACCTACCTCGTTTTCGGCTCCAGCATGATGAGCATGATCTACACCTTCGTGACCGGCGCACCCTATATCGCCATCGACGTGCTGGGCATTTCGCCTTCGCGCCTGGGCTTACTGCTGTTCTTCCCGGCCGTCGCGTCCTTCGCCGGCTTCCTCGTCGCCTCACGCGTCGTCAATCGGGTTGGCGGGTTGCGCCTGATGCAGACCGGCGCACTGATTGCATTCACCGGGACGGCAACGATGGCCGTGCTTTCGCTCGCGGGCGTCTGGCATCCGTTAGCAATGTTCCTGCCGGGGATGCTGATCGGCTTTGCGAATGCGCTCGCGACACCCAGCTCGACGACCGCCGCGATCACGCGCCATCCTGCCATCGCGGGGGCGGCGTCAGGACTGCTGGGATTTGTTCATCTCGTCGTCGCAGCTGGCGCCACGCAACTCGTCGCGTTCTTCGCCAATCACTCGCCAGTGCCGTTGGCGGCGACCCTGATGGGCCTTTGCCTGGTGGCGCTGCTGGCACTGCGCTCAATCGCGCGGATGGTCGCTCAGTCCGGGCCGTATTCTCCGCCTGAAGCGCCGGAACCTACGCGATAGCGGAATTTCACCGCGCCGAATGTCAGCGTGTCGCCGTCGTCGAGCTTCGCATAGCGAAGCTGGATGCCGTTGACATAGACACCATTGCGGCTGTTGGCGTCGATCACAGTGACTTCGCGACCGCGCACCTTCACCACTGCGTGCAGCCGGCTGACGGTTGGGTCGACGATGCGCAGGTCGTTGTCCCTGGTGCGGCCGATATTGATGCGCGGCAGCGTGATCTCGCATACCGAGCCGACCACGTCGAGTCCGATCAGGTAACGGCGAACCCGAGGTTCGCTACGCGCTGAAACGGGCGCTTCCGTATGCGGCGGTGCCTGCTGCAGGTCCTCGACGAGCGCCTGGTACCGGGGCAGTGCACCAGTCAACTCCGGATCAATCGCCATTTCCAGGATCGGTACTTCCGTGGTTTGCATGGCAACGACCGGAGAAACGGCCGCGGGTGCTTCCGTCTTCTGCTCGCCGCCAAATGAGCAGCGCATCAGCTTGCGCAACTCTTCGCTGCCCTTATCGTCGCCTTCCAGCTCACGCAGTCTGCCTTGCAGGCGTTGGCAGAATTCGTCACGGTAGGCAATGCCGGCCGCCAGCTGCTCGCGTTCCGCATGCAGCCTGTCGATTTCATCGCGCGCGACCAGGAGTGCCTGGCTGCGCTCGCGAAGCCTCTCATGCAGGCTCGCGATTTCACCGCCCGCGGGTAATGGCGCGCGCTGCTCGTCCAGGACTTCGGCTTGCCCAACGGAGCGCTGCAGCTCGCGCAGTTCACCGAAGAAACTGTCGCGTTCGACCGCCATCATGGCGAGTCGCGCTGACAGGTCCTCGATTTCCTGCTCGCGCTCGGCAAGCAGGCGATTGCGTTCGGTCATGTCCGCGCGCAGGTTCGCAACGCGTTTCTTCCAGCGCGACCGCTCCGCGCCGATGCCTGCGGCCAGCTCGAGTTGTTCGTCTTCGACCTGCGACAGCCGCCGGTTGAGATCGAGTTCGGTTTCCGTGAACAACTCGATGTCATCGCCGATCTCGATGGCTTCGAAGTCCGGGATCAATGCGGAATCTTCATTGACAAAAACCGGTGCGTCTTCGAGATCGTCGGCCGGTGTTGCCATTTCCCATGCGGGGCCGCCCATGGCCCGTCGTTCGCCGGTCAATTCGATGTGTTCCATGAGCTGAGTCATGTCTTCGGAGACGATGCCGTCGTCCGACTCAGTGTCTGAATCCCGCTTCGTCATTTTCCGGTCCCTTGGCACGGCCACCGCGCCACTTACGCTAGCCGGCCTCATTATGTCGCAGGGTGGCGCCCCGCCAGTGATGAAGTATCCCGGAGCGCCCCTCCCCAATTCTGTGACTTGCGTCACATGTGCCGGTTCCCTCCACTTGGGGCCGTGTAGGATGTTGATTATGCAACAAGTCTGGATGCTTTCGGCCACCCAGGCCCTGTGCATGTCGGGCGGTTTCCTGTTCTTCCTGCTGGGCGGAATCATCGGCTCGCAGCTGGCGCCGGCACCCGCGCTTGCCACCCTGCCCGTGTCGATCGTCATCGTCGGGCTCGCCGCAAGCGTTTTGCCGGCCGGAATGCTGATTCGCCGTCTCGGGCGGCGCACGGCATTCGTGTTGAGTGCGCTGCTCGCGGGCCTCGGTTGCACCATCGCCGGACTCGGCATCCATGCCGCCAATTTCTGGATTTTCTGCGCCGGCGCGTTGTTGCTTGGCGCCAACAACGCGATGGTCATGCAGTACCGCTTCGCGGCGGTTGAATATGTCACGCCTGAGCGCGCCAGCAAGGCGATCGCGATCGTCATGAGCGGCGCATGCGTCGCCGCGTGGCTCGGTCCGGAGATTGCCGTGCGCTCCGCCGACCTCGTCGCAGGAGCCCACTACGCAGGATCATTCTTCGTCGGCGCAGGTTTCTATGCGCTCGCGGCCATCCTGCTCGCACTGACTCCGGTCGCCGCACGCGCGGCGGACAAGGACACGCGCCCGCCACGACCGCTGCTTGAAATCGCGGCGCAGGCGGACTTTCGCGTCGCGGTACTCGCGGCCCTCGTTTCCTATGCAGTCATGAGTTTCATCATGACGGCGACGCCGATCAGCATGCATGTGATCGACCTGCACGACGAGATCGCGACCAAGCGGGTCATCCAGGGTCACCTGCTTGCGATGTACCTGCCGTCGCTCGCGAGTGGCTGGATCATTTCGCGATTCGGCATCCGCCCGGTCATTGTCGTGGGCACTTTTCTGATGGCTTCCTGCGTCGCCATTGCCGCATTTGCCGGGCACAAAGTGCTGCACTACGGCTGGGCGCTCGTATTGCTGGGTGTCGGCTGGAATCTGCTGTTTATCGCCGGCACGACGCTACTCACGAAAACCTACCGGCCGCAGGAACGCGTCCAGGTGCAGTCGCTGAATGACTTCATGGTATTCGGCTCACAGGCCGTCGCATCGCTGATGGCTGGTGTCGCGCTCGCGACGATCGGCTGGCAGCGCCTCAATCTCGCGACACTGCCACTGTTGGTGGCGGTACTGCTTTCACTTGCATTCGCGGCCCGCCGCCGGCAGGCAAAACAGACCTAACGGTCCAGGAACTCCCTGATCCGCGCGACCTGCGGCGCGACCGGTTCCCGGGTCAGGGCCGCGGAGTCCTCTGCCAGATGCAACATCGGTTGTGCCGGCGCCGCCGCAGGTTGCTGGTTGCCCGCGATCACCAGTCTGCGGATTTCGCGAGGCCGGAGCGCCGCCAGTTCGAAGGCGACCAGCGCACCACTGCCGCAGCCGACCAGATCCACTGCGCGCAGCCGGAGCTGGTCGACCAGTTCCGCGATCGCGGCTGCGAGAATTGCAATCGTCATGCGGCCGGCAGGCGCGTCGGATGCGCCGCAGCCAGGCAGATCCGGCGCATAGACCGCACGATCGGCTCCGAGGATTGCCGCGCAGCCCCTGAAATCGCCACCGGAACCGCCCTCGGCATGCAGGAACAGGAGCGCAGTGCGCTCGTCGAAGCCGCCGCTCGGCGGAAATGCCGTGTTCAGGTGCAACTGGCCGTAGCGGCAATCCACATACATACGCCGCAGTGATGCCGCTGCTGCCGCTTTCCGGATCTTTGCCGCCATGCCTGCCCTGCCTCGATGGCTACTTGTATCATGGTGCATCAAGGAGGCCGCAATGCCAAAGAACCCGCGCACATTCCTGCCCGCCGTCCTGGCGACGACACTCGGCCTGTTTACCGCCGCGGTGGCGCAAGCCGAAGGCCCCGATCACGCCGCGACCTACGAAAGACTCAAGACGCTTGCAGGCACCTGGACCGGAAAAATGGAAGATCCGCTCGAGGGTCCGCCCGTCACCGTACGCTACGAAGTCGTCAGCAACGGCAAGGCCGTCATCGAGTACCAGAATCCCGGCCAGACCTTCGAGATGGTCACGGTCTACTACCTCGCGAATGGCAAGCTTCAGGCAACGCATTACTGCGGGGCCGGCAATCAGCCCACTTACCGGCTCGGCGAAAAATCCACCGCTGATCTGGCGCTGCTCGAGTTCGATGGGGGCACGGGCTTCGATGCGGACAAGGACGGGCATGTGCACAAAGGCGACATCCGGTTCATCTCGGCGAATCGCATCGAGCATCAATGGTTCCACTATGTCGGACCCAAGGAGATGGGATCGACGCACTGGTTCCTTGAGCGCCAGATCAAGACGCCCCTCGAACCCGTCGAGCCGGTCACGGCACCTGTGCAATCCGAGGGGCCTGCAGCATGAATAGTTTCATCACTGCCTCGGCAATGCTGCTTGCCGCGACGACTGCGCAAGCAGCGGATCAGCCGCCCGATTGCACTGGCGCGGAATATCGTCAGTTCGATTTCTGGATCGGCGAGTTTGATGTGCGTTCGCCCGATAGCCAGCTCGCCGGTCACAATGTCATCGAGCCGACACTGAAGGGCTGCGTGCTGACCGAGCACTGGACCGGCGCCGATGGAAGCGAAGGCCGCTCGGTCAACTTCTACGATCGCCGCGAGCAACGCTGGAACCAGGTCTGGATCGACGACCGCGGCGGCGTGCTGCGGCTTGCCGGTGGAATCGTGGACGGTTCGATGCTGCTTGAAGGCACGACGCGCAGGAAGGATGGCGCCACCCAGCTGCAGCGGATCCGCTGGACACCGAATCCGGATGCAAGCGTGCGCCAGCATTGGGAGTCCTCGACCGACGACGGCGCCACCTGGGCAACGGTATTTGATGGCATCTACCAGCCCAGGAAGTAATCAATATTCGTCGTACTTGCGGGCCTGGCCGCGCACGCGCTCGACCGGATACTTGACCGCATTGCGCTCGAGTTTTTCCCCCGCCGCCTGCAACAGGTCGATGTCGAGCCGGTCGGCGATTCGCACCAGGTAGACCAGCACATCGGCGAGCTCGTCGGCGGCGCGCCAGCGCCGGTCAGCGTCGAGCGCTGTACTTTCCGCCTCGGTCAGCCACTGGAATAGCTCGACCAGCTCGGCCGCTTCCACCGAAAGGGCCATTGCTAGGTTCTTGGGGCTGTGGAACTGGTCCCAGTCGCGTTCCGCGACGAAGACGCGCAGGCGTTCCTTCAGTTCCGCGAGGTCACGCATGGCGTCACTGTCAGCCAATCACCGCTCGCGCGCAACGTCTGGTCGAATCCGGTTTGCCAGTGACGCACCCCGACCGTCAGAATCGATGGTCGATTCCTGACTGCCGCCTGACGCCGTACCGGAGACAAGACAGTTGCAGCCCGCAAGACGCCTGATCGCCGCCCTGCTCGCGCTGGCGCCGTTTGTGGCCCAGGCCGCGGATGTGGCGGCGACGCCCCTGAGTGCCGAAACGATGTGGAAGATCCAGCGGGTCGGCGATCCAGCGCTGTCGCCGGATGGCCGCCAGGCCGTGTTCCCGGTGACCGTCTACGACGAAGAGCAGGACAAGGGCGAAGCGGACCTGTACCTGGTTGCGACTTCGGGTGGTGCTTCGCGCCGCCTGACCAGCATGCCCGGCAAGGAATCGGAGGCGGCATGGAGCCCCGACGGGCGCTGGATCGCATTCGTCGCGAAGCGCAGTGACGACAAAGAATCGCAGCTCTACGTGCTGCCGACCGATGGCGGCGAGGCGACGAAAGTCGGCGACATCCCGACTGGCGTCTCTGCGCCGAAGTGGTTTCCGGATTCAAAGCGAATTGCATGCATATCGCGCGTCTGGCCTGACCTGACGGACTGGCAGAAGGCCGGTGAGCGCATGAAGGAGCGCGCAGACTCGAAGATGAAAGCGCAAGCCTGGAGCAGGCCACCGATCGCCTACTGGGACCACTGGATCGATGACCGCCAGGCTCATGTTTTCTCGATTCCGTTCGAAGGCGGCGCGCCCACGGCGGTCACGCTCGGCACCGGTTTCGAGCTGACGCGCAAGGAACTCGACGGCCATGCCTATGACATCGCACCGGATGGCACCGAGATCGCCTTCGTCGCCGACATCGACCCGACCGGCGTGGACCAGAACTTCGACGTCTTCGTCGTGCCGGCTGCGGGTGGCCAGGCGCGCAATCTGACGGCTGACAATTCCGGGAATGACGCGAATCCGCTGTACAGCCCTGACGGCCGCTGGCTCCTGCATACGCGCCAGACGATCAAGGGATTTTACGGTGACCAGCGCCAGGCTTGGCTGATCGACCGAAAAAACGACGCGCGCCGGCGGCTCGCTGCGGACTGGGACCGCTCGCTGGACGGGATGGTCTGGACGCCGGACTCGAAGACTATCTTCGCCGCCATCGATGACGCCGGCACCGAGCGTGTCCATCGCATCGAAATCGCGAATGGCCGCCATGCGCCCATCACGACGACGTCGAGCTTCTCGAGCCTCGCGATCGAAGGTTCGCCTGCAACGCTCGTTGGGCTGCGCAAGTCATTCAGCGAACCACCGACGCTTGTGCACATCAACACGCGTGACGGCGACGTGACGAATCTCTCCGACCAGAACGACGCGCTGATCGCAGGCGTCACGTTCGGCAAGATTGAGAGCGTCATTTATCAGGGCTCGGGCGGCGCCGACATCCAGATGTGGGTCGTCTACCCGCCGGGCTTCGATCCTGCCAAAAAGTACCCGCTTTACCTATTGCTTCACGGCGGTCCGCACAACGGCATCACGAATTCCTGGACCTCCCGCTGGAACGCGCAGGTTTTTGCCAGCTGGGGCTATGTCGTCGCCTGGCATAACTTCCACGGCTCGAGTGGTTTTGGCCAGGCTTTCACTGACTCGATCAATCCGGACCGCATCACGAAGCCCTACCAGGACACGATTCGCGCGGCCGAATGGTTCGCGTCAAAGCCGTGGATCGACCGCGATCGCCTGATTGCCGGCGGCGGCAGCTATGGCGGCTTCCTGGCGGCGACGCTGAATGGCAAGCCGCATCCGTTCAAGGCGCTGGTCGCGCATGCGGCCGTTTACAGCGAATACGCGCAATACGGCGCCGATTACGGCGCCGGCAAACGCCGTTTCTTCGAGGCCTGGGAGCGGCCCGAGGAATTCGCGCGCTATTCGCCGAGCAGCTACGCCGGGAATTTCGCCACCCCGACACTCGTCATCGTCGGGGAGCTAGATCAGCGCGTGCCGCTCAACAACGGCATCGAATTGTTCAATACCCTTAAGAATCGCGGCGTCGAAAGCCGCCTCGTCTATTTCCCGGACGAGAATCACTGGATCCTGAAGCGGCAGAACTCGCTTTATTGGTACCAAGAAGTCAGGGACTGGCTTGCCCATTACGCGCCCGCCGGCGCGCGCTGAGAGACGGAGAAAACATGGACATGACTCGACGCAGCATCCTCAAAACGGCCGCCGGAACGGCGCTCGCCATCGCCGCAGGCCGGCTTGCAGCCGGCGAGCAGAAGCAGAAAACACTGCTGATCCTCGGTGGCACCGGCTTCATCGGCCCGCACCTGACCAAGCAGGCGCTCGCTCGCGGATGGAAGGTCACGCATTTCAACCGCGGCAAGCATGATTCCGAAGGCGAAAACGTCGAGACGCTGCTCGGCGACCGCAAGGGGCAACTTGATTCGCTCAAGGGCCGCAACTGGGATGCGGTCGTGGACAACACCGGCTACATCCCGAAGTACGAGAAGATGTCGGCGGACCTGCTCGCGCCGAACACCGGCTACTGCCTCTACATCTCGAGCATCTCCGCCTACGCAAGCTTCGAGAAACCGAATGACGAGTCCTCGCCGCGCGGCGTGCTCGCGAACATCGACGAGGAGCAGATCACAAACGACTCCTACGGACCGATGAAAGCGCTCTGCGAGGATTACGTGCGGCAGGCCTACGGCTTGCGTTCCTCGATCGTGCGCCCCGGTTACATCGTGGGGCCACTGGATCCGACCGACCGCTTCACCTACTGGCCGGTGCGCGCTGCACGCGGCGGCGAGATGGCCATGCCGGGCACGTCGGCCGACCCGATCCAGATCATCGACGTGCGCGACCTGACGCGCTTCATGCTCGATCTCGTCGAGCGCCGCGTGGACGGATTCTTCAACGCCGTCACGCCGCCAGGCAGCATCACGATGGGCGCGCTGGTCGACTCGAGCAAGCGGATTTCCGGCGCTGACACTCACGCGACCTGGATCGACGAGGACTTCCTCGCTTCGGTCCTGAAGCCCGAGGAGATGAATTTCGCGCCCTGGGGTCCGATGCGCGGCATCGAGGCCGGCGCTTCGCTGACCGGGATCAAGCTTTCGGTCCCCCAGGGGCTGACGAGCCGCCCGCTCGATGACACCGTACGCGACACACTCGCCTGGCATGCGACACGCCCGGCCGAAAAGCAGGCGCAGCTCCGCTCCGGACTCTCGGTCGAGATGGAAACGAAGCTGCTGGCGGCCTGGAACGCTCGAAAACCGGCCTGAACTCCGGGCTGGTTGTGCCAGCCTCGATCGGCGTTAAGATGCCCTGGTCAGGCCGATTTCCAGGGGGCTGTATGCGCACGGTCAGGCAGCTGCTAGACGGCAAGCCATCCGGGGTCCACACCGTGGACACCGAGGATCCGGTCCGCACCGCGATCCAGATGATGGCTGATCACTTTGTCGGCGCGCTGCCGGTGTTGAACGGCGGCCGGCTGGTCGGCATCGTCTCGGAACGCGACTACGCGCGCAAGGTTGTGCTGATGGGTCGCAACTCCGCGGAGACGACGGTCGCGACGATCATGAGCTCGCCGGTCATCCAGGTTGACCCGAAGAATTCCGTCAACGACTGCATGATGCTGATGACCGACAAGCGCATCCGCCACCTGCCGGTGGTCGAGAATGACAAGTTGATCGGTGTGATCTCGATCGGCGACTGCGTCAAGGCCGTCATCGACGAGCAGCGCCACGAAATTGACGATTTGAGGCGCTACATCGCGGGCTGAGTCCCGCGAAGCGCGTGCGGGATCACCAGCTGCCGGTGTTGGGCATCGAGGCCCAGGGCTCGCGCGGCGCGAGCGCTTCGCCTTTCTGCAGCAATTCGATCGAGACATTGTCCGGCGAGCGCACGAAGGCCATGTGCCCGTCGCGCGGCGGCCGGTTGATCGTGACGCCAGCGGCCCGCAGCTTCGCGCACAGCGCATAGATGTCGTCGACCTCATAGGCGAGGTGGCCGAAGGCGCGGCCCATCGTGTACTGCGCTGGATCCCAGTTCCAGGTCAGCTCGACCTGCGCCTCCTCATCGCCCGGCGCGGCGAGGAACACAAGCGTGAAGCGCCCGCGCTCGCTGACATGGCGATCGATCTCCACGAGCCCGAGCTTGTTGCAGTAGAAATCCAGTGACTGGTCGAGGTCGGTGACCCGGACCATCGTGTGCAGGTATTTCATGCCAAGAAAACTACCAGAAATCCCGCAAGTGCACCGCCTGCAATGACCCACAGCACGTCCACTCGGGTCCATTGCAGCAGGATCAATGCGGCGATCGCGAGAGCAAGCGCCGGCCAGTGCGGCGCTCCGAATCCGGCCGGGAAAATGACGGCGCCGGCAAACACGACGGCGAGATTCGCGATCACACCCACGACCGCCGCCGTAATGCCTGACAGTGCGCCCGCAAGCCGGGGATTCGCGGTCAGGCGCTCGACATAGGGCGCACCGACCAGGATCAGCACGAAGGACGGCAGGAATGTCGCCCAGGTCGCAAGGAGCGCCGTCGCTGTCGCGGTCACGGCGGTGCCCGCAGCACCCGGCACGTTCCATCCCGCCATGAAACCCACGAATTGCAGCACGATGATCAGCGGGCCCGGTGTCGTTTCCGCGAGCGCGAGACCGGCAACCGTGTCCGCCGGCGTGAGCCAGCCATAGACCTCGACCGCCTGCTGCACTACGAAGGCGAGCACTGCATAGGCGCCGCCGAATGTCACGAGCGCGGCGGTCGTGAAGAATCCGTAGACCTGCGAGTGAATCGACCCGGGTCCGGTCGTGGCGAGGACGATTGCGGCTGGCAGCGCCCACAACAGGACTCCGGCAAGCAGGACGCGCCAGGAGAAATTCTTCGTGACCGCAGACGCCGGCGGTGCGGTATCGCGACGCATCAAGCCGCCCAGCAGCGCGGCCACCATCAGCAGGACAGGAAATGGCGCGAGATGCCAAGCCATGATCGCAAAGGCCACGGGCGCTATCAGCCAGTGCACCGGCGCGGATAGCGCACGCCGCGCGACACGGATCAACGCATGCACGATGAGCGCAACGACCGTCGCCTTCAGCCCGAACAGCAGCGCGGCGATTGCGGGCATCTGCCCGTAAATCGCATAGGCGAATGACAGGCCGAGCAGCAGCACGATCGCCGGCACGATGAAGCACAAGCCCGCCACCACGCCGCCCAGCGCACCGTGAAACCGCCAGCCGAGATAGATCGCGAGTTGCAGCGCCTCGGGGCCTGGCAGCAACATGCAGAAATTCAGCGCATTCATGAATGGCTGCTCGGCGAGCCAGCGACGCCGCTCGACTATTTCGCGGTGCATGATCGCGATTTGGCCGGCCGGGCCGCCGAAGGAGATGAAGCCAAGCTTCAGCCAGAAAAGGAAGGCCTCACGGCGCGACGGGCTCATGGGTCTGGAATCTGGTGGTACAGCACCTGCCCCCGCAGGCTCAAAACAATTCCGAAGAATCCGGCGGCTTTGCGGGGCGCGGATTGCGCGAGCGGATCCAGTCGCCCGTGATCATCTCCTCGTAGGTCTGTCCGGGACCAATCATCGGGTAGACGCCGGCGTCCGGATCGATGATGACTTCGAGAAATGCGGACCCAGGAAACGCGATCAACTCGGAGACGACGCGTTCGACGTCGGCCTTGCGGTCCAGCCGGCGCGCGAACTCGAAACCATCCGCCTGCGCAGCCTTGACGAAGTCCTTCTTGTGAAGTGCCTTGTCGGAAGCCGACAGCCGCCCCTTGAAAAACAGCTTCTGCCACTGCTTGACCATGCCGTCGCCGAAGTTGTTCAGCACGACGACCTTGACCGGCAGCCCGTAGGTCGTCACCGTTTCGAGTTCGCCCAGATTCATCCGGATGCTGCCGTCGCCGTCAAGGTCGATCACAAGCCGCCCGGGGTTCGCGAACTGGGCGCCGATCGCGGCCGGCAGACCGAAACCCATGGTGCCCATGCTGCCCGAGGTCAGCCACAGACGCGGCTCGCGGAAATCCAAGTACTGCGCGGCCCACATCTGGTGCTGGCCTACGCCGGTCGAGATGATGGCCTCGCCTTTTGTCAGCCGATTGATCGCCTCGATCAGGTGATTGGGCTGGATGAGTTCGCTCGCCCGGTCATAGTTCATCGCGTACGTTTCCTTGAGCGCCGCGCAATGCGCGTGCCAGGCCGACCAGTCGCGCCTGAAGCCCGCCTGCCGCCCGTATTCCGTAAGCCGCGCGAGCGCATCCGCAGTACGGCCCACGTGGCTCCAGTGCACGCGCTTGACCTTGTTGATTTCGGAGGCGTCGATGTCGAAATGCGCTATGTGCCGCGCGCCCTGTGCGAAGCGGCCTGGAATACCAGCTACGCGGTCGTCGAAGCGGGCGCCCGCCGCGATCAGGAAATCGCAGTCGTCCACCGCGTAGTTCGCAAACGCGGCGCCATGCATGCCGAGCATCCGGAGCGACAGCTGGTGGCGTGTATCGACCACGCCGATGCCCATCAGCGTCGTGACGACCGGGAAGCCGAAAGCGGCTGCAAATTCCCGGAGCGCCGGCGCCGCGCCGCCATTGACGATGCCACCGCCAGCGTAGATCAGCGGCCGCTCCGCTTGCGCGAGCATGCGGAAGAAGTCGGCGCAAGCCGCATCGGCCAGCTGCGACCCGTCGAGCTGCGCGAGTCGACGGCGGTAGCCAGGAATCGCGAGGCGGCTTGCGCCGTGGAAGACGCCCTGCCAGTTCTGCACATCCTTCGGCACGTCGACGACGACCGGGCCTGGTCGCCCGGTCCGCGCGATCTCAAAAGCCGTGCGAATGGTCGCCTCAAGACGTTCCGGTTGCGTGACTAGAAACACATGCTTGGCGACCGGGCCCATGATTGACGGAACCGGCGCTTCCTGAAAGGCGTCCGAGCCGATCGCATGCGTCGGGACCTGCCCGCAGATCACGACGATCGGCACGGAATCGGCCATGCAATCGCGAATCGGGGTCACGGTGTTGGTCGCGCCCGGCCCCGAAGTCACGAGCGCGACGCCGACCCGGCCGCTGGCCCGCGCATAGCCCGCCGCCATGAAGCCCGCACCCTGCTCGCTGGCCGGCACGATCAGTGGCATGCCCGGGCGGCCGGCGTCCTGCTCCCGCCGGTTGTGCACGAAGACCGCATCGTAGGTCGGCAGGATTGCGCCGCCGGAATAGCCGAAGATCGTGTCGACGCCCTCGTCGACCAGCACCTGCACGATCATTTCGGACCCGGTCATGCGCTGCCCGGCGCTCGCATGGGCGCTGCCGGATGGGTCGTTGATGATCGTGTCGATGGCGTTCACGGAGGATTCCTGAGGCAACCCTTGCGTGATGTTGCACTGCAATAGAGACTAGCAGCCAGACCCGGCGCCGTCCATGTCGCCGGGTAGCCGGTTGTTTTCCGTATTTTCGGGCATGCAGAGAGGCCACCATATGCGTCACATCATCTCGGTCCTGCTGCAGAACGAGGCCGGGGCGCTTAACCGGGTTGCCGGTTTATTCTCGGCGCGTGGTTACAACATCGAATCGCTGGCGGTCGCACCGACCGATGACCCGATCGTGTCACGCCTGACGCTGGTGACCACCGGCGATGACGCCGTCATCACCCAGATCGTCAGCCAGCTACAGAAGCTGATCGATGTCGTGTTGGTCGACGACCTGACGCGCGGCGCGCACTTCGAGCGCGAGCTCGCGCTGCTGAAGTTCCAGGTTGACGATGCAGGACTCGATCCGCTCGCGCGGCTTACGACCGAAGCGGACGGCACAATCCTCTCGGGCGCGCCCGCCAGCTTCGTCATCGCACTGACCAATAGTGAGGCCGGGATAAACCACTTCATTGCGCAAGCGACGATGCATGCGAAGCTTGTCGAGGTGGTCAGGAGCGGCGCGCTCGCAATTGCACAGGGCCAGCGTACGCTACGACACACGCCGCTGACGGCCTGGCCCGGTGCGGAACCGCCCGCGCACCAGGATTGCTAGCGGAAGAGCAGCCAGCTCAGGTAGATGATCAAGAGGATTACGATCGGCAGCACGACTGCGAGCGAGCGGCGCGCCGTCGTCATGATGCCCATGCCGCGCGTCTGAAGCTCTTCGGCGCGATCCTGCAGCCGAGCGGCTCGCTCGAACTGTACGCGCATCAAATCGAGCTGTTCCTTCTGCAGCGCCAGTGCTTCGGCCTGGCGTTCGAGCTGGGTCGCCTGGTTGTCGCGGATCTGCTGCAAGAGCGCGGCCATGCGTGCAGTGTCGTTCTGTTCCATCGCGTCGGCTCCGTCAGGGCTCGTTGATCGGCGCGTACCAGGGCAGCGCCTTTAATCTTGCAATCCACGCGCTGATCGCCGGGTAGTCCGCGAACCGATAGCCGGCTTCATCAGCGACATGCGTATAGGCGAAGAGCGCGATGTCCGCGAGCGTCACTTTGTCGCCGACCAGCCAATTCCGGCCCTTCAGTTCACGTTCGAGCACTGCGAGCGCGTCGGCGCCGCGCTGGAATCGTTCCGTATAGCGCTCGCCAAAATCCGCCGGCGACTTCTTCAGGGACTTGAGCCAGAAGCGCACGGTTGCGACGCCCGGCTCGAGCTGGTACTGCTCGCAGCACATCCATTGCCACATCAGCGCGCGCTCATAGGGATCGGCAGGGATCAGTGCGGAACCTTCCGCCAGGTAGGCGATGATCGCGTGGCTCTCGGCGATCGGCCCGCGGCCTGGCACGACCAGCAGCGGGATCTTTCCGTTCGGGTTCATCGCGAGGTATTCTGGTGTCCGGGACGCACCGGCGACGATATTCATTTCCCTCAATTCGTAAGGCATGCCGAGCGCCTTCAGCACCAGGCGGCATTTGTAGCCGTTGCCCGAAGGCAGGTAGTCGTACAGCACAAGACTCATGCGGCCGACCCCGCAAGCAGGCGGCGCGCCTCGCGCGCTGCACGCAGGCCGGACATGTGCGCGCCATGCAGCGTGCCATACGCCGTCTGTTCGGTGTGTTCGCCCGCAAACACGATGCGTCCGCCGACCGGCCGGGTCAGGATTGCGCGCGCGCCGTAGCGCCCCGGCAGGCAATGCGAATAAGCGCCGCGGGCGAATGGATCGGATGACCAGGCGGTCGTAGCGCCGCGATCGAACTGGCGGCGCAGATCACCGCCCAGCATCGTCGTCAGTTCCGTGAGTGCATGCTCGATCATTGCGGCCTCGCCCGCCGCTTCGAGTTCGTATGCGAACCTGCCCGCGGAGAGTCCGATGCAGACATTGCTATCCCACAGCCGCGTCAGGAACTCAATGCCGCGTCCGTCGTTCCGGCGCAGCTGCCAGAACTCCGTGCGCTCCGACGGAAACACATTGCGCCTGAATTTCAGCGCCACCTTGTTCATCAGCCCGAGCGGCAGGTCGTGATGGGCCTGCAGCACCTCGACTGGCAGGTGCGGCGAGAAGATCACGGCGCCATCCGCGATCACCACCGGTGGCAATGCAACAACGACCACCCGTGCGCCGATGGCTCCCGCATTCGTGTCCGCCGTTACGCCGCGCGCCGTCCAGCGGATGCGCGACACCGGCGTGCGGAGCCGCACGGGGACTTCGCGCGCGTAATGTGCGAGCAGGCTGCCGTAGCCGCGCGGAATCATCAGGTCGTCGCCCTCCTCGATGAACTGCTGCGAGTCGAGCACCGAGTAATTGGGCGGCTCGATGCCCTCCCAGGATGTCAGGCCCGACTCCGCCATCGGATACCAGGGATCGGCGATCGTCGCCTGCGTGAATGCGGCTTCCGCCATTTCGCGTCCCATGCGTTTCTGGACGGCGCGGTAGCCTGCCGTCTCGGCGCCGCCCATGCGCCGCGATCCGTCGTAGATCTGGCGCGGAAATTTGTCGGCGAATACCTCGAAGTCATTCTGTCGCGCATAAGTGACCAGGGGATTCACGTCGGAGGCATGCAGCCAGGAACAACCGCGATCCCAGGGCACGCCGAGACTCGTGTCGGTAAAGGCACGCCCGCCGATGCGATCGCGTGCCTCGAGCACGAGTACGTTGATTCCCGCAGCCAGCAGTTCCTTCGCCGCCGTGAGCTCCGCGCCGCCCGCTCCAATGACGATCACATCGATTGGCGCCGACTGCGCCAGCAGCCGCCCACTGAAGCCGCTGAAAGCGGCCGCGGCGCCGACGCCCTGCAATAGTTGCCTGCGATTAATCACGCGATGGCGCTCCGCCAGATCTGCAATTTGCGAAGATAACTCATCCCGGCGTGAGCCGGGCTGGTTGAAGGCAACAGCCGGCATTCGGGTTGGCGAGCGAGCGGCAACTGCGCCTGCACGTGGCGGCCCCAGGCGGACTCGGCCTTGCGGCCATTGAAACAGACGCGCTCGACGCGGGTGTGGGTCAGCAGGAATTCGGCAAAATCATTGACTACGATCGATTCATCGTCGATCGCGGAATCAAGGCTGCCCTGCCTGGCGCAGCATCCGATCACGTCCCAGAGTGCAATGCCGGCCACCGCGAGCGCTGCCTTGCGGCGCGTGTAGGACGCCTTTGGATCAAAGCCGCAGATCGCGCCGAGGATCGGCCAGAAATGATTGCGCGGGTGCGCGTAGTACTGCCCCGCGGCAAGCGAAGCGTCCCCCGGCATGCTGCCGAGAATCAGCAGACGCGCCGATGCGCGCGCAATCGGTGGCAGGCCTTTGATCAATTTGGTGCCGGGTCGCAAGTTCGCAGTTATCTAATGATTCACGAAAAACTGCAGACTTGCGACCCGGCACCAAGCAGGCACCAAGAAAAGAAAGGCCCGCCGAAGCGGGCCTTTCATCAGCAGAGAAAGTGGAGCCTTACCAGCGACCACCACCACCGCCGCCGCCACCCGAACGGAAGCCACCGCCACCGCCCGGACGACCGCCGCCACCAGGACGGCCACCGCCGCCGCCGCCGGCACCGCGCGGACGATCCTGCGCTTCATTGACGCGCAGCTGACGACCGCCCAGCGAGAAGCCGTTCAGCGCCTCGATGGCCTTCGCGGCCTCGGCCTGCGGCATTTCGACGAAACCAAAGCCGCGCGGACGACCGGTCTCACGATCGGACGGCAGCGCAACGGACTCGACCGTGCCATGTGCGGCGAACAGGTCGCGAACCTGTGTTTCAGTCGCCGAAAAAGGCAAGTTTCCAACGTA
>SHZN01000023.1 GCA_009692245.1 Gammaproteobacteria bacterium | reverse complement strand
GGCGAACCAGGCGAGCGCAAGCGCGGTGCCGATCCATCGGCCACCCGCTGGTTGCGGCCGCGCGGCGAGCCAGCGCCAGAGCATGCCCGCGAGCAGCGATTCGAACGCCAGCGCAATCCCGAGCATGGCAGCCGACGCGATCCAGGTGACGGGTTCGAACAGCTGGGCGATGAAGAGACTGAGATGCAGGCGCCGCTCGACAAAGACATTGGTGTCGAGCACGAACAGCGTCAGGCCTAGCGCGGCAATCAGCACGGCGCCAGTCATGACCGCACGGCGCATCGGCCGGATCGCGATTAACCAGCCGATCAGGAGTACCGCGGGCAGTACCGCGAGCACGGTGCTCTGGCCGATCATCGCGAGCGGAATATAGATCGCGCCTGGCAGGGAATCGGGCCAGTGATAGCCCTGCAGGTAGCGCAGCGACACCAGCAGGTATAGACCGCCATTGGCAGCCGTGAACCATCCGAGCCAGCGCCACAGTGGCCTGCGCCCGGCGGAAACCGGTGCGTTCACCTCGGTAGACCCGCCGCGGCGGCGTTGCGCGCGGATACTTCATTGGCGACCTGCGCAATGGCCTCCGCGCCGGCGACGCCGCTGCCCCCGACGTTGTAGACCCAGTCCTGCCGAAGCGCCGCGACATTAGCGCGAAAGCGCGCCGGATCATGCACCAATTCGCGGATTAGCCCGGGCAGCTCTGCCAGCCGCGTGGGCGCAAGCAGCGCTCCGAGCTTGTCGCGCACGAAGGATTCGAATGGCTCCATGTCGAGTTCCCGCCAGGTGTCGGTGCGCGACTTCGCCGGCAGGTCGATATAGACGACGGGCTTCTCGAGACCCATGCCGTAGTCCTGTCCAGCGCCGGACCATTCCGTGATCATGACGTGCGAATCGTACAACGAGTTGCTTTCCAGCATCTGTTCGACCAGCTTGAAGCGCGGATGTTCGCGATGCTTCGCGACGATTCGGTCGATGACCTCTGGCGTAGTCCAGCGCGTCTGGAAATGCGGCCGCAGCGTCACGCGGAATCCCGCGCCGAGGAGTGCATCGACGATTTCCATTCCGCAGACCGGCAGGATGGTATGCGGTCCCCAGCTAGGTGCGACCAGCACGTGGATGTCTGCGGCCGAATGGATTGGCGGCGGTTCGCGCCGGTTCGCAAGCAGTTCGTCCAGGCGGCCGTAGCCGTGCGGGACCAGCTGCTTCGGCGGCAGTTTGTGCATCTCCTCGCGACGGCGAATCTCGCGCACCATGTGCGGGCCGCAGCAGAGGATCGTGTCGTAGTGGTCGTAGGAGTTCGCATGATCGGCCATGTGCGTGCTGGTCAGCGAATGCGTCATGAACACGTAGTGCACGGGATTCACCGAGCGCTTGAGTTCAAGGTTGCCGAGGTCGAGGATCTGCGTGACGAGCACATCGGCGTCCACGAACTGGCAGAACCAGATGCGCCACAGACCCTTGCCGATGCAGAACGTGCGCATCTGCGGCGAGTACGGCTGCATCGCAGGATCGGAGGGTTCAGAGCACACGTATAGCACCGTCTCGCGGAGCGGCCCGGTCAAGTGATCCAGCACCGGCTTGAAGTGATGCCAGTCCTGCTGGCTTTCCGCCAGGAACACGATGCACCGCTCGCACCGCGGCACCGCGCGGAATGCGCGGTAGGCCCGCCATTCCCCGAAAAAACTCACACGCACGGGCTGGAATCGTGCCCGGCGGATCGGTTGGCAGCCGTGGGTTCCTGTCTTCCGGCGGGCGATCCGGTCGCGCCATCACCGGCTTTGGGCGCGCTGCGGAACAGATTCTTGAGACGGTACCAATAGGTCTTCAGCGCGAGCCCGATTGTGGCGAGCAGGCCGACGATCGCGGAAAGGATCATGCTGCCCGTGCTGGGATCCAGGTAGGCCTGCGCCACTGGAGAGACAGCGAGCGATGCAACGAACGCGGCCGTAATCGCCCCACTCGAAATTGCGCGCCGGATATTTCCTCGCCCCCCGCCGGTGGCGGGAATCGCTGGCCGCTGTATACAGTCAATTTCGGGGCCGCGCAACCGCGGTCGCCTGCCGTCGCAGGATCTCCGGATAGATCCGGTCGCGCGCGCGGACCAGGTGGGAGGGAAAGTCGATTTCTCCCCACACCAGATCGTGGACGACAGGGCAGGCGATCGGACGCCGGCGCCCGGCCGCGACCAGGCAATCGGTTTCGTAATCGCAGTGCAATGACCTGCGGAATGCCTCGGCAGCGATGCTGCACATCAGATCGAACAGCCCGGTCGAAACGCGCGTGATGCCGACCAGCTCGGCAACTTCGCCGCTGCCGAGTTCGGCCCGGCGCTTGGACATGCCGACGAGATTCCCGTCGCGGGTCTCGACGTAGACTTCGTCGCCTGCGCCGGTGAAGCCCGACAGCAGGATCGCATCCCCGGACGGACCGTCGAGGAGCATCGTCAACGCGCGTGGTTCGTAGATGAGATCGGACTCGAGCAGCAGGAAGGGTCCGCGCACCAGCGCGCGTGCGCAATGCAATGAATACATGCTGCCGGAATCGGCAAAGCACTCGTTGTGCACGGTGCGTACGAGACCGGCGTGCCTGCGCGCGAGATCCTCATAATGTCCAGCAAGGTGGCCGGTCACGACGACGACGTCATCGATACCCAGAGCCGCGAGGTGTTCGATCGATTCCTCGACAATGGGTTTCGTACCGAGCGTGATGAATCCCTTCGGCCGGTCCTGCAATTCCGCGGCGAGACGCGTGCCGCGCCCGGCGGCCAGGATCACGGCGCTCCTGGGTCTGGTCACGGCTGCGGTGCGCATTGGCGCGCAAGCAGCTCGCAGAGCCGCTCGAGTTCGGCTGGGCGGATGTCGCCCATGAACGCGACGCGGAAAATCTCGCGCGCAAGCGCGCCCTGGCCGGCGTAAATGACGTAACCCTGCGACTTCAAAGCGTCGTGCAATCCGGAATAGCTTTGCCACGCCGGTAGCCGGTACGACCAGAGTACGGACGAATACTCTGCGGGATCCAGTAGTGTCGCGACACCGGCGCCTGCCAGTGCCACGTGAACGGCGCGCGCACGCGCGCGGTACGTCCGCAGCCGCGCCTCCGCGCCACCCTGTTCCTCGTGCTCGAGGAGCGCTGCCCGCAACGCAAACGCGATTTGAACCGGCATCGTGAAGGGCGAGTAGCCATCCTGGTGCTGCGCGCTGTGATAGGCGTGTAAATCTAGATAGACGCTGCCGGCGCGCGCCGGTTGTCGCTCCCACAGGTCGTAGCGCGCCAGCACGAATGAGAGCCCGGGAGCGCCGTGGAGGCACTTGTTTGCGGTCGCGGCCAGCGCACCGAGATTCCATCCGGCGCCGGCGATGTGTTCGGCGCCGAAGCTGCTGACCGCATCCAGCAGGAGTGTCACGCCGCGCCGGCGGCATAGAGAACCGATCGCCTCGAGGTCATTGAGCCTCCCCGTCGTCGTCTCGTGATGGACGACGGCAAGATGCGTGATGCGCGGATCGAGCCCGAGTCGCATTTCGATGGCGGCGACATCCGGTGCCGCCGTCCAGGCGTGCGACGCAACTTCGTTTGGCTTGCCGTGTGCAGCGAGCATCCGCGCCATGCGTTCGCCATAGCTGCCATTCGCGACCACGAGCGTGCAGCCCGCGTCGGGCGCAAAGCTTCCGAGCATGGCCTCGACGGCGCCCGAGCCAGAGGCTGCGAGCGTGACAGCGCGGTAGCCGGACACGAGTTCCGGGTGCACGCCCGCGAGGCGCGTGTTGATGTCCTGCATCAGCGCCGCGAACTCGGCTTCCCGGTGGCACCAATCACCGGCGCCGAGCGCGGCGCGCACACGATCGGTGAGTGTCACCGGCCCCGGATTGAGGAGGATCATGCGGCCGGCGGCCGGTGATTTCGATGTCATGCCTCAGGTCCCAAGATGGGCACGTAGCCGTGCCGCGACTTCGGCAGGTGTCATGGACGGGCGTGGCAATGATGCAACGACTCCCGGGATCACTGGCACGTAGATGAATCGTGGGCCGGGCGAACGCGCGCTGAGCGCCCGGGTCAGCGCTTCCGGATCGGCGGCAATGGCGACGTCCGGATAGCCGCTCGCGGCCGCGAGCGCACAGAAATCTACCCCGGTGGACACGGTGGCCTGCCCGCCGGTGGACTCGTGCTGGCCATTGTCGATCAACACGTGATCGAGATTATCCGGCCGTTCGTGCGCGACGGTCGTGAGCGCACCGAGTCGCATGAGTGCGCCGCCATCGCCATCGATCGCGATCACGCGGCGATTCTTCTGCGCAATCGCGAATCCAAGTGCGAGACTGACCGCGCATCCCATCGAGCCGACCATGTAGAACTGGTTCGGGGCGTCGCCGAGGGCGAGGAGTTCACGGCCGGTGTAGCCGGTCGTCGCAATCAGCAGGTCCCCTGGTGTGCATGCGGCGCGGATCGCCGCGAGCATTGGCTGGCGCCGGTGGTGGGCCAGCGGCCTCGACCGCTGGCCCACCAGGGGCAGGTCGTGAGCAGGCGTTGTGGCCTCGAGCTTCGTGTCGACGACGCTGCCCTTCTGCATGACGAACGCATAGGGCCGGTATTCGCGTGCCATGTGCGCGACCGCGCGCTCGAGCGCGGAGGCGATCTGCGCCTCCTCGGTCGGGAACGTCTCCCACGGTATCTGCATCAGCTCGAGGAGCCGGGGCGTGATCGATCCCATCAGCTCGTGCTGTGGCTCGTCGGGCGCGCCACCCGGCTCGCCGCGCCAGGTGATGATCAGGAGGACCGGGATGCGGAAGCTGTGGGTCAGCGAGGTCAGTGGGTTGACGGCATTGCCGAGACCCGAGTTCTGGAACATCGCGACCGCGCGCCGCCCGCCGAGCGAGGCGCCGGCCGCGATCGCGACCGCATCGCCCTCGTTGGCGGCGGGAACGTAGCGAAGCCGTGGCGAACTGATCGTGTGATTGATGAACGGTGTCAGGTAGGAGCAGGGCACCCCGGAGTACAGGGTGAAGCCGTGTTTCTCCGCCGCCGCGATGAATGACTCGGCGCGAATCATCCGAATTCGCTGGCGGCCAGCACGTCGTCGAGGCTGTCTACGTCGAGCCAATGCCCGGTCGTGTAGATTGCCCGCAGCTTTTCGCCGCCGCGCATCCACTCGGTCAGTACCGCGAACATCTTGGCCTGGCGGTTGGCCGGGTTCGCGGCAAGCCGCGCGACGACATCGCGGAATCGTGGCAACGCAGTCGCGGCGACTTTGAGGAATCCCATCCATTCGCCGTGGATCCGCTCTTCGGGAAGATCGGCAGCGGCGGACTCAAGGAAGACCTGCTGGTAGAAATTGCGGCGCGAATGCGCCTGCGTGCAGGAAACGTAATCGGCGGCCCGACCGCGGTTCGCGGACTCGCGCCAGTCCGTGTCGACGACGATTGCGAAGTCATCTTCGGTCTCGTTCAAGGTGTCGATGATGTAGTGATTGAAGATGACGTCGCCATAGGAGACGCAAAGGTCGAGGCCGTTGTCAGCTTCGCCGGCGAGGCCTGCTGCAAGCGACAGCAGTTCGCCGGAATCAGCGTACTCATGGTTGTCGGTGTAGGTGAGCGACGGCAGGTCGATGGTTACGGCGCAATAGCCGCGCACGACCTGGATGCGCTTGATGCCCGACGCGTTGTAGGCGGCGACAATGTGCGACAGGAGCGGCCGGCCACGCACCTTTACCATGGTCTTCGGCC
The DNA here is from genome assembly GCA_009692245.1 of Gammaproteobacteria bacterium. Classification (GTDB taxonomy): domain Bacteria; phylum Pseudomonadota; class Gammaproteobacteria; order Steroidobacterales; family Steroidobacteraceae; genus SCUD01. The sequence goes on along the minus strand of SHZN01000023.1, from coordinate 12,176 downwards.
GCTGGGCCGTCAGCTCGCCGAGTTCGGAACCACGCGACGCCGCGAGGATCAGCGCGCGGCATTGCGCCTGCGGCTTCGGCAGGTAGCGCTTTTCCGCCTCCTGAAGTTCGGGGGCGCCCTGCAGCCTGAACAGTTCCGCGACCGGTGCAATGCGATCCTCGACCGAGCGCAGGTTCTGCTCTGCCGCGATCGTGCGCGCTGTCTCCTGCATTGCGACCACTGCGGCCCGCAGCTGGTGATTGGCCCAGATCGCGATTGAAAAGCCTGCCTCGCGGAATACGTCGGTGGAGGTCGAATGATACTTCGTGGGCACGATGACGACGGGCGAGCGTCCGGCCCACTCTTTCTGGAAGGCGAGCACTTCGGTCGGCCGCGAAAGTGCGCTGTGGATCAGGATGCCGTCGGAGCCCGCTGCGTGGTAGGCCTCGGCGCGGCGCAGCGCCTCGCCCAGTCCCCAGCCGGCGATAAAGGCCTCGACTCTCGTGATGATCGTGAATTCATCGTCGAGCTGCGCGTCCTTGCCCGCCTTTATGCGGCTGCAGAACTCGTCGACGTCAGCGAGTTGTTGCTTGTCGCCGTCGATGAAGCTGTTGGTCTTTGGAAACAGCTTGTCCTCGATGCAGACGCCGGCGACGCCACGCTGCTCGAGTTTGCGCACGAGCCGGCGCACGTTGTTGAAGTTGCCATAGCCGGTATCGCCGTCGAGCAGGATCGGGATTCGGGTCGCATCGGCCATGAACTCGAGCATCTCGAGGACCTGGGTCCAGCTGGCCTCATTCGAGTCGCGCACGCCGTACTGCGCCGACAGGCACAGGCCGCCGGCCCACAGCCCGCGGAAGCCGGCTTCTTCGCCGATGCGCGCGCTGATTCCGTTGTGGGCCTAGAGCAGGAACTCGAGTTCCCGACTCGTGAGCAGCCGGCGAAACTGGGCCGTCTTTTTCATCGGAAGCTTGAAGTGTCGCGGAACCAGTCGCCGGCACCATGAGGGCAGGCTAAGCTTGGCCGATGCTGAGCGTGGACCCGTCGACCAGCTTGCTGTCCGGGGTGCACTGCGTCGATTCCCCCAATCGTGACGCCCGGCCTGCGGGCGCCCGGGTTGAACTGATCGTCATTCACGGCATCAGCCTGCCGCCGGGCCGCTATGGTGGACCATGGATCGACCGGTTGTTCACGAATACGCTGCCTGCCGAGGCAGACCCCTATTTCGCAACGATCCAGGACCTTAGAGTCTCGTCCCACGTGTTGATTGCACGCGACGGCACCTTGACGCAGTACGTTCCATTCAGCATGCGCGCCTGGCACGCGGGCGCTTCCAACTGGTGCGGACGGGAGGCTTGCAACGATTTCTCGATCGGCATCGAACTGGAAGGCTCGGATGACGACCCATATGACGATCGGCAGTATCCGGTGCTGGCAGCGGTGATCGCCACGCTGCAGCTGGCTTATCCGAGATTGGCGTCGGGCGCGGTCGCCGGGCACATCGACATCGCGCCCGGACGCAAGACGGATCCCGGCCCCGCATTCGACTGGCGCCGCCTGAATCGCGGCGTCCGCACTGCCGGTGGTCGACTTTCGCGTGCGGCCCTGTCATGACACTGATCGCTGTTGTGCTGGGTCTCCTCCTCGAACGCGCCCTCTGGCATGCGCTTCATTTGCGCGAGGCAGGCTGGGTGGGCGGTTACTACCGATGGCTGCGACGCTTCGTCAAAGGATCAAGCGCTGGCGTCCAGACCGTCGGCTGCATCGCGGGCCTGCTGCTCCTGGTGCTGCCAGTGGTGCTCGCCGCGATCTCATTGGATCACTGGCTGCCGCCCCTGACCTGGATCATGTTCGCCGCGCTCGTGCTGGTTTTTTCTCTGGGTCCGCGCGATCTCGACGAGGAACTCGAGGATTACATCGCGGCCGAGACGGCCGGCGACACCGAACGGGCGAAAGCGGCTGCGGCCGTGATCATCGAGCACGATGCCGCGCAGCGCCACGAGGCGCGCGCGGAGAGTGTCGAGGAGGCGGCATTTGTCCAGGCGAACAATCGCGTATTCGGCGTGTTGTTCTGGTTTGTGCTGCTTGGACCCACGGGCCTGGGTCCGGTCGCAGCCTGGTTGTTCCGTGCCAGCGATCTGCTGCGACGCTCTGCAATCGCCGATCCCGTGCCACTACCAGCGGTTGCTGGCTGCTTTGAGCGTATTCATTTCGGGCTCGCCTGGTTGCCGGCGCGCCTCGTGGCCCTGAGCTACGCGCTGGCTGGCAGCTTCGAGGAGGCGCGCCGTGAGATGGGCCGGGGCGTTAACGCGGTTGGCCGCATGATGGAACGCAACGATTTGCTGCTGGTGCTGGCTGGCCGCGGGTCGCTCGCCAAGGTCGAGGCCGCGGATGCGAAGGCAGCGGCGCCGGTTCAGGCTGCGCTCCGGCTGATCCGGCGATCGCTGCTGATCTGGCTCACCGTCATCGCGCTCCTGTCCCTCGGCGCATGGGTCGCCTGACGCTGTTTCCGGTCCTGCTGGCAGTTTGCCTCGCAGCCTGCACGGCGGAGGCGCCGCCGGAAAAGGGCGAGCGCATCATCAGCGTCGCGCCAAACCTCACGGAACTCCTGTTCGCCGCGGGCGCGGCGAAGCAGCTCGTTGCCGTCAGTGAATTCAGCGACTATCCAGAGGCCGCGAAGTCGCTGCCGCGGATCGGCGACGCATTCCGGCTCGATTACGAGCGCATCGTGGCGCTCGCACCGACAGTCGCCGTGATCTGGGAGTCCGGCACGCCGCCCGAAGTGCGGACCCGACTTGCAGATCTTGGCATCCGCGTGATTGGCATCCCGACACTCAAGCTCGACGACATCGCCACTGGTTTGGAGACGCTCGGGGCACTGGCAGGCACGGAAGAAATCGCGGCCCGGGTGGCGGCCGGCTTTCGAGCCGAAATCGTCGGTCTTCGGGCTGAATACCGCGATCGGCCGGGAATCCGCGTGTTCGTGCAGATCGATGATGCGCCGCTATTCACGGTGGGCAGCACCCACCTGATCACCGAGATTGTCGAGTTGTGTGGCGGCAGCAATGTGTTCGCGGATTCGACGGCGCTCGCCCTGCCGGTGGATCTCGAATCGGTGCTGGTACGGGCTCCGCAGATGATCCTGTCGATCGGAGACGGTGATCCAGTCGAGTTCTGGGCGCGCTTCGGTGGACTCGCGGCGGTCGCGACCGGGAGCGTCTACCACGCGCCGGCGGATCTGCTGGCGCGGCCGAGCCCGCGCATCAGCCAGGGCGCCGCCGAAGTCTGTTCGGAACTCGACGACGCGCGCCGACGTGCCGGAATGATGTCAACCCCATGACAGCACGCGCGGCGCTCAGCGCCGCTCGTGTTTCCAGAGTACTTCGCTGCCGGATTCCTGGCGCGCCAGCACGCGCGCGATGACGAACAGGAGATCCGACAGGCGATTCAGGTACTGCAGCGGTTCTGCGGCGACGGCCTGCATGCGCGCGAGTGTCCAGCAGCGCCGTTCTGCGCGCCGGCAGATCGTGCGTGCCAGATGGCAGGCAGCGGCTGCCGTGCCGCCACCCGGCAGGATGAATTCCTTGAGCGGCGGCAGCTGCTCGTTGAAAGCATCCAGCGCCTGCTCGAGGCGCGAGACCTGGGGCGCCTGGATCGCGCGATGGCCCGGGATGCAGAGTTCGCCTCCCAGATCGAAGAGTTCGTGCTGAATGGCCATCAGGACGTCGCGGACATCCGCCGGGATGCTCTCGACCGCAAGCACGACGCCGATTGCACTATTGCATTCGTCTACGCTGCCATAGGCCTCGACACGCGCGTCGTCCTTGGGCACGCGGCTGCCATCGCCGAGGCCGGTTGTGCCGTCATCGCCAGTGCGGGTGTAGATCTTCGACAGCCGGTTGCCCATCGGGCCTCCTCACCGGAACTCGTGCCGGACGGCGACGAACAGGCTGCGGCCCATCGTGTTGTAGCCGCGCGCGAGCTCGTAGTCCTCGTCCAGCAGATTCTCCATTCGCGCGAGCAATGTCCAGCGCTCATTGAGCGCTACGCTCGCCGAGAGGTTCGCAAGCCAGTAGGCGGGCAGCGTCACGGGCGGGTTCCCAAAATCCCCAATATCCTTGCGATCGCCGGCATGGAGCAGGTCTACGGCGATCTCGTGGGCGCCGATCCTGCGGGAAACTGCCAGGGTGAAGTGCTCCTCGGCGCGACGCAACAGCCGCTCGTCCGTGACCAGGTTGTGCGGATCCTGCAAGGTCGCTGTGGCGTTCGCTGCCCAGCGCTCGCCTTCGTAGCGCCAGCTCGTCTCGAGTCCCTCGATGCGCGCCCGCTCGACATTGCGGTTCTCGCCTTCGTAGGTCACGAAATCGGTGACGACGTACTCGATCAGGTCGTCGATCTCGTTGCGGAACAAGGTCACCGAGAAGCGGTGACCGCCGGCCGTGTTGTGGCGCAGGCTGGCCTCGTAGCTCTGCGAACGCTCCGGGTCGAGTGCCGCATTGCCGCCGTAGCCGTAGAGGTCCGTGGCATCCGGGGCACGGAACGCGCTCCCGGCCGCCAGGGTCAGCATCGTCGCATCGCCGAGCGCGAAGCCGAATGCAGCATTCCAGGTCTGATGACCGCCAAAGGTCTCGTGATCGACAAAGCCTGCCGCCAGCAGGATCTGCGCCCGCCCGAATGACATCTGGTCCTGCAGGTAGAACTGGCTGCTTGCGATATCCGCCGCATACGGCAGGCCGAAAGACTCCGCATCGGCTTCTTCGTCCTGCCAGACCACGCCCGCGGTCAATGCGTGATGCTCCGATACCGCGATGTCATTCTGCCAGTCGATCTGCCAGCGTCGGGTGCGCAGGAAATCGTGCGGCTGGAATTCTGTCGACTGGTTCTGCTCGAGCTCGTCCAGCATGTGCGCGAGCGTGACCCGCGAGTGCCAGGATTCCGCGGGCGCGAAGCCCGCGGTCAGCGCGAACACCGCATTCTCGAAATCCTGGTCCACGGGCGTCACGAAGAAGTCCGAATATTCCGATGTGCCCTCGGCATGCCAGGCGCGCAAGCCGAGTTCGACACCGGGAAGATCCGTGCGCGCCGCCGCCGTCAGTGACAGGTTTTCATAGCCGCGATCGGTCGAGTCGCCGCTTCGGGTCGGAAAGCCATCGCTGTTGACCCAGGAGACGCCCAGCGAAGCATCGCCGCGGGTCCCGCCGATGCCGGCGTCGATACTGGCGCTCCTGCTGTCGTAGCTCCCGACGCCCGCCTGGACACTGGCGCCGTTCTCCGTGCGACGGCGCGTGATCACATTGATGACGCCGCCCAAGGCGTCCGAGCCGTAGAGCGTCGAGCGCGGTCCCTTGACGATCTCGACGCGCTCGACGAGTTCGGGCGCGATGTTCTGGATCGAAGCACTGCCGATGGTGCCGGGTTTGATGCGTACGCCGTCCACCAGGACCAGTACGTGATTCGAGTCAGTGCCGCGCAGGAACAGCGAAGTCTGCTGTCCCGGGCCGCCGAGTCGCGCAACCTCGACGCCGGCGCGCATGCGCAACAGGTCGCCGAGATCCGCGGCCGGCTGGCGGCGCAGTTCCGCACCGCTGATGATGTCGACGCTGGCGAGCACTGTGTCCACAGGACTCTCGGTGCGGGTAGCCGTGACAACGACGGGTTCTATCAAGGGTAACGAGTACATACATGCTCCTCCCGAGCGATCAAAAATCGCGGGTCGTGAGGAGCACATGGGAGGAGGGGCTGTCAGCCCGCACCCCATGTCGCCCACCGCGACTGGCGCCAGCTGACAGGCCGGTTTCCGGACTCACGGCGGGCCCTGGGGGCCATTCGCATCGCCTTCCCACCGGAGGATCCGGCAGTGGCTGCAGGGAAACCTGCGTGATGCGGCTTGCGCCGTTTACCGTTGCGGGGGCAGTGCCGGCATTGCGAGCGACTCGCGCACCGGCTTCCCGATTAGCCCGGGACCAGACCCGGGACACCTGTCATCAAGGCCAATGTAGGCAGCGCGGCCGCCGCGGTCAAGCGACCGTTGACGGCACCCGATCCAGAACGCAGTGTTGCGGCATGGCGAATTCGGCGCGACTGGATGCAGCGCTTATCGCCGCCGCGGTGGCGGCGGAAATCATTCGCAACTCGTATCGGCGCAACATCAAGGTGCGCATCAAGGCCGATCGCTCACCGGTGACCGAGGCCGATGTTGCGGCCGAAGCCGCGATCCGCGATGTGCTGCAGGGGCAATTTCCGCAAGACGGCTTCTACGGCGAAGAATCCGCTGCGGAGCGCATGGACGCCGACTGCCTGTGGCTCGTCGATCCGATCGACGGAACCAAGTCCTTCGTGCGCGAATACCCGATGTTCTCGACACAGATCGCGCTGATGCAGCTTGGGCACCTGGACCTCGGTGTGTCTTCTGCGCCGGTCTACGGCGAGATCGCCTGGGCTGAGCGCGGCCAGGGCGCCTGGCTCGATGGCGTACGACTCGCAGTCAGCCGGATCGGCCGCTTCGAGGATGCGACGATCTCGACCGGCAACCTGAAGGCGCTCGCTGCCGGGCCACGCTGGGCGGCGCTCGGGCGCATGATCACGCGCCTGGACCGGATCCGCGGCTTCGGCGATTTCCTGCACTACCACCTGCTGGCGGCCGGCAAGATCGAGGCCGTGATCGAGTCCAATATCCACATCCTCGACATCGCTGCGCTCACGGTCATCGTCGAGGAGGCGGGTGGACGGGTGACGGATCTCGAGGGCGCCTCGATCTCGCTCGCCTCGACCAGCATCCTCGCGAGCAATGGATTGCTGCACGAGCCGATCCTTGAGGAATTCAGGCGCTGACGAACACGCGCCTGCCACGCGAACTCAGTTCCTCGATGGGCACCCGATAGAGCTCGGAGAGACTCTCCGCATTCAGCGTCGAGCCGGCGTCGCCAAACAGCCAGCGCCCTTCGCCGAATAGCAGCAGCACGCGATCGGCGTGACGTGCCGCGAGCGTGGCATCGTGCAGGGCCGCGATGACAAGACCGCCCGCGTCCGCGCGCCCGCGGAATAGTTCCAGCACTTCATTGCGATGCTGGGGATCCAGGTGATTGGTCGGTTCGTCCAGGAGACACACAGCAGCGTCCTGTGACAGAAGCGTGGCGATATCGATCCGCCGGCGCTCGCCTCCCGACAGGGATCCGACATCGCGTGCCGCGAGATCGGCGAGCCCGACCGCGGCGAGCGCCGCCTGCGCGCGCGCGCGATCCTCGGCGCCTTCCCATTGCCAGAATGGCAAGTGTGGGTGCCGCCCGATCAGCGCTGTGTCGAACACGGTGGATGGAAACGGATCCTCGGTCGTCTGCGGCAGGAGCGCGAGCCGGCGCGCGCGCTCGCGGCCTGTCCAATCGGCAAGGCCGCGGCCGTCGAGCTCGACGGAACCCGCCGCCGGCACACGAAGTCCAGCCAATGTATGCAGGGTCAGCGTCTTGCCGACGCCATTGCGGCCGAGCACCGCGATGAACTCGCCGGCCAACGCCTCGAAGGACAATGCGCGGACGAGCATGTGGCCATTGACCGCGACATCGAGGCCAATACTCGAGAGGCGCGGCCCGGCGTGGTCGATCAGGGTTGCATCCGCTCGTGCTGCCATGGCCTGGTCTGGCTATGCGTGCCGCCAGTGGCTTTCAATTCGCGGGTCCAGCGGATTCGATCATGCAAACGGTGTTCGCCCTCGACCCATAGTTCGACCGTTGCCGCCCAAAGACGATATCCGCCCCAGCCAGGTGGTCGCGGCAATCGCGAGCCGGCGTCCTGCTCGTCAATGGCAGCCGCAAACGGATCCGGCGTCCCTAACCGGGCCGCCGTATCGCGCAGTTTCCCGAGCAGGTCCTGGCGCGATGCGATCGGCGCGCTCTGCTGGCTGGTCATGGCGGCCAGGCGGCTTTGCCAGGGGCGGCTCGCGAAATAATCGTCGCTCTCGCGCTCGGGCGACCTGACAACCGGCCCTTCGAGACGCAATTGCCGGCCCATCGCGTCCCAGTGGAAGACGACGGCCGCCCAGGGCTTCGCCGCAAGTTCGTGGCCCTTGCGCGATTCGTAATTCGTATAGAAAACGAGATAGCCGGGTTCGATCACGATCTCCTTGCACAGCACGACGCGGGCCGAGGGCCGGCCACCGGCATCCGTCGTGGCAAGCACCATCGAATTCGGATTGCGCTGGATATTCCCGTCCATGGCATCGCGCAGCCATGCCGCGGCCAGCGGCATCGGGTCCACTGGCAAGGAGTCCGGGAGCGATTGGGCCGGCAACTGCATGACGTGATGTTAACGCGGTGCGGCCGGACCGGTGTAATTTGCGGGTTCCATGCAAAGCATCAGCATCAATGGCATCCGGATCATCTGCGTCGACATCGGGAAAGGCGCGCCGCTCCTGCTGTTGCACGGCCTGGGCGGCAGTCACGACGACTGGCGTATGCAGATACCGGAATTTGCGGCGAAGTACCGCGTGATCGTGCCGGACCTGCGTGGCTTCGGCGCGAGCGAGCGGCGCGAGCCCTTTACAATCCAGCGCCATGCCCGCGACATGATGGCGCTGCTTTCGGCGCTTGCAATCGAATCTGCGCATGTGGTGGGCCTCTCGATGGGCGGGGCGGTCGCGATCGAGCTCGCGTTGCGCGCACCGCAGGCCGTCGCCTCGCTGGTGCTCGTCAACACGGCGCCGGGATTCACATTGACCAATTGGCAGCGTCGGCGCATGGCCTGGCTGCGGGTGCTGTTGGCGCTCGTGCTGGGCGTCGGCGGGGTCGCACGCGTGTCTGGGCAGGGCGCCTTTCCGGCGCGCAGCCAGGGCAGGCTGCGCAAGCGATTCATCCGGCGCGCGAGTCAGACCAGTCGCTGGGTCTATCTCGCTACCTTGCGGACGCTGACGCGCTGGAATGCCGAATCGAGACTCGGCGTAATCCGCGCACCGACCCTCGTGATCGGTGCCCAGCACGACTTTACGACCAGCGAGGAAAAACGGCGCTGGTGCGCGCGCATCCCGCACGCTCGCTTCGTCGAAATCAGCGGCAGCCACCACCACACGGAACTCGACTCCCCGGAGCGCCTGAATCGCGTGATTCAGGCATTTCTCACCGGTCTAAGTGATTGATTAAGCCCCGATTCAGGTAGGCGGGCAGAGACTGGCTCCACGCACCCTGAGGAGGAGCCATAATGATCAAGTCAACATTGGTGGCGGCGACACTGGCGGCATTGTTTGCGGGCTCGGCGCTTGCGGACGACAAGTCGAAGCACGGGGACGATTACCGTTTCCGTGGCGAGGCCCAGACCTATCGCCAGGACGACCGACGCGACGGCAACTACCGCTACGACCGTCGTTGGCGGCACTTCCCGCCTTCGCACTACCGCAGCAGCAGCGGGTACCGGGCGGGCTACGAGTCCGGATGGCACGATGGGTCGCGGAGCTGCCGCTTCGATGATCGCCCGGGCCGCTGGTATCGCGATCCGCGCGACGACTACTGGTACTTCGGCTTTGAAATCAATGGCTGATTCCCAGGCGAGTTGATGCAATACCTACCGGCCCGCTTGCGTATGCGCAGGCGGGCCGGTACACAGTGGGGATGCAACAAAGGCGCCTGCCCGAATGGATCTCCAGGAACTGCGCGATCGATTGACCCGGCTGGATGGCGAATTGCTCGCGCTGATCGCCGAGCGCCAGCGACTTTCCACGGAGGTCGCGCGCGTCAAGCGTGCGACTGGCCACCCGACCCGCGATTTCCAGCGCGAACGCGACGTGCTGATGAATGCGCGCTCGGTCGCAGTGAAGCTGGGCCTCCCGCCCGCACTCGCTGACAACCTGTTGCGGCTGCTGATCCGCAGCTCGCTCGCGACCCAGGAGCAGGCGCAGGTTGCAGCCCAGGGTCAGGGCAGCGGCAAGCGCGCACTCGTGATCGGCGGCGCCGGCAAGATGGGCCGCTGGTTCGTGGAATTCCTGCATTCCCAGGGCTTCGTCGTGGAAGTGGCGGACCCGGCCGGCACCGTCCCGCCGCACGCACATCGCGCCGACTGGCAGTCGGATGACCTGACCCACGATGTCATCGTCGTCGCGACACCGCTCGGCATCACGAAAGCCGTCCTCGAACAGCTTGCCCGGCACCGGCCGCCCGGACTCGTGTTCGATATCGGATCGCTGAAGACGCCGCTGCGCAGTGGCCTGACGGCGCTGATGCAGGCCGGCGTGAGGGTCTCGTCAGTGCACCCGATGTTCGGGCCGGACACCGACCTCCTTTCGGGGCGGCACGTCATCCATGTTGACGTCGGACGGCCGGATGCTGTCGCGGATACGCAGAATCTGTTCGCCTCGACAATGGCCGAACAGGTGGTCACGACCCTCGATGACCATGACCGGCTGATTGCCTATGTGCTGGGACTGTCGCACGCGGTGAACATCGCGTTTTTCTCGGCGCTGGCGGATAGCGGGGAAGCGGCGCCGAGACTCGCGCGGCTCTCGAGCACGACATTTGACGCGCAGCTCGCCGTCGCCTCGCTGGTCGCCGGTGATAGCCCGGCACTCTATTTCGAGATCCAGGCGCTCAACGAATACGGAGGCGAGTCGCTAGCGGCGCTGGCCAACGCGGTCGGACAGTTGCAAGCCCTGGTCGCAAATCAGGACGCCGCCGGATTTGCGCGGCTGATGCGTCGCGGCCAAAGCTATCTCCAGGATCGTGCCGCGGCCCGCCAGACCTGAGCTTCCTCAAGCCGCCCGCCGGCGGCTGTGCGGGGCGAAAACAACAGGGTATCGGGTGCGGTTCACCTGCGGCTTCGGCACCCGAGCAGCCAGCGTCTTGAGCGAAGTCAATGCAGCCAATAAGAGACTAACTGCGGTTGCGCAACTTGCTCTTACGCATGCTGTACGCAAAGTAAATCAACACGGCGACAGCGATCCAGATAAAAAACGTGCGGTAGGTGGCTGCTGATAGATCTTTGAGTATGTATAAGCATGCAAGAATGCTTAGCCCCGGTATGAAATAAGGACCCAACGGGATTCGAAAGCCCGGCGTTTCCTTGCCGATCTGTTTATGGCGCAATACCGGCACCGCAATGGCAACCACGATGAAGGCAACCAGGGTGCCCATGCTGACCATGTCCCACAGAAAATTGGCATTAACCGAACCGGCGACTAGCGCCACCATGATGCAGACGATAACGGTATTGCTGACGGGGGACTTGGTTCGCTTGCTGACTTTTTGAAAAGACTGAGGGATCAATCCGTCCTGACTGATGGCAAACAGGATACGGCTCTGTCCATAAATAGTGACCAGCGTAACGCTGAACACGGAAATGACCGCACCGGCAGACAGAATCAACGCCGGCAAGGCCTTACCCGTTACGTTTTGCAAAATAACCGCCAGCCCCGCCTCCTGCCCTGCAAACATGTTCGCAGGTTGAGCGCCAATCGCCGTGATGGCAACCGCCAGGTAGAACACGGTGACGATGATCAGCGCTGCTATCAGGCTCAAAGGCACATCGCGTCTCGGGTTCTTGGCTTCGGCGCCTGCTGTCGCAATGGCGTCAAGACCGATGAAGGAAAAGAACACGGTACCTGCCGCTGCGGTGACACCTGCCATGCCCGCCAGACCCTTGCTGTTGTCGGTATTGAAAAATGGCGTGAAATGTTCGGCATTGAAACCTGAAAAAGCAACGACCGCAAAAAACAACAAGATGGCAAGCTTGATCAATACCATGATGGCGTTGACCGTGACCGATTCTTTAGCGCCGCGGAGCAGCAGAAAGCCGCATATGGCTACCAGGATCATGGGGGGAAAATTAATCTGATTGAAATGCACTTCGGCGCCGTTTTCGCCCGATACAATCATCGGTGCGCGCAGCTCCGATGGAATCTGCCAACCCATGGCGTTGCTCAAAAAATTATTCAGATAGTCAGACCAGCCGATGGCAGTCGCACTGGCCGCCAGGCCATATTCCAGCAACAAACACGCAGCAACCACAAATGCCAGGAACTCACCCACGGTCGCGTAGGCAAATGAATAGGAGGAGCCGGAAGAAGGAATGCTTGATGACAGCTCGGCGTAACACAATGCCGTGAGGCCCGCAGTTATTGCGGCGATGATGAATGACAATATGACCGAAGGGCCCGCTTTGGGTACCGCTATGACCATGGTAAAAAAAATGCCGGTACCAATGGTGGAGCCCACGCCGATCAT
>SHZN01000022.1 GCA_009692245.1 Gammaproteobacteria bacterium | reverse complement strand
CTGGCGTCGCGTCGTCGCCGAATACACGAACGGCGATTTTCGCGAGCGCCGCGCCCACGGCGAAGTCGCGCACCAGTTCTCGACCCACCGTGCGGCGACGGTGCCGGCGCGCTGAGTTCAGTCCCGGATCGAGACCACCACGCGGCGCGGACCGGCGACTTCAAATACGAGTTCGATTTCGAAGGTCTTCCCCGCGACCAGCGGCTTCTTGAGCCCCATCAGCATCACGTGCAAGCCGCCCGGCGCAAACTCAACTTTTTCGCCGGGCGCGACGTGTAGCACCGCAACTTCGCGCATGCGCGCGATGTCGTCCACGATTTCCGTGCGGTGAACGTCGGCGCTCGCGGCGACGGAGGTCCTCAGCTTCAGCAGGCGGTCCGACTTCGTGCTCCCATTGTCGATGCGGAGATAAATCACGCCCATGGCCGCGCCCGGCGGCGTCGCGCGCGCCCAGGCGTAGGTGACACTCAGTTCGCCGGCCATCGCACTGCTGGCCGCGAGGAGCAAAGCCAGTGGCAACGCGAGTACGGCCAGTCGTCGCATGTTCATGCCGCGTTCTTTGCGCGTGCCAGCACGCGCTTCAGGTAGCGGCCCGTAAATGATGCGCCGGCGCGCGCGAGTTGCTCGGGAGTGCCCTCGGCCACGATCCGGCCGCCGCCGCCGCCGCCCTCGGGGCCGAGGTCGATGACCCAGTCGGCGGTCTTGATGACGTCCAGGTTGTGCTCGATGACGATCACGGTGTTGCCCTCGTCGCGCAGCCGGTGAAGCACCGCGAGCAGGTGTTTCACGTCCTCGAAGTGCAGGCCGGTGGTCGGCTCGTCGAGGATATAGAGCGTACGGCCGGTAGAGCGCTTGGAGAGTTCCTTGGCGAGCTTGACGCGCTGTGCCTCGCCGCCGGAGAGCGTCGTCGCATTCTGGCCGAGCCGGAGGTATGCGAGACCGACATCCAGCAGGGTCTGCAGCTTGCTGGCGATGGTGGGGACGGCCTGAAAGAATGGCCAGGCATCCTCAACCGTCATCTCGAGGACCTCCTGGATGTTCTTGCCCTTGTAGCGGACGTCGAGGGTCTCGCGGTTGTAGCGGCGTCCCTTGCAGACATCGCATGAGACATAGATGTCCGGCAGGAAATGCATCTCGACCTTGATGACGCCGTCGCCCTGGCAGGCCTCGCAGCGGCCGCCCTTGACGTTGAAGCTGAAGCGGCCGGGCTGGTAGCCGCGCGAGCGTGATTCGGCCGTACCCGCGAACAGTTCGCGGATCGGCGTAAATAGCCCGGTGTAGGTCGCCGGATTCGAGCGCGGCGTGCGTCCGATCGGGCTTTGGTCGACGTCGATGATACGGTCGATCTCGCCGATGCCATCCACACCGGCGCAGGGCGCCGGCTGCTCCGATGAAAGATCCAGTTCGCGGGCCGTGTGCCGGTACAGCGTGTCGTTGACGAGTGTCGACTTGCCCGAGCCGGATACGCCCGTCACGCAGGTCATCAGCCCGATCGGGAATGCGGCGTCGATGGACTGCAGGTTGTTTCCGGTCGCTCCGCGCACTTGCAAAGCGCGTTTCGGGTTGCGCTGCCTGCGAGTCCCGGGAATCTCGATGCGCAGACGACCGGACAGATATTGCCCGGTCAGCGAGGTCGGACTCAATTCGATATCGGCAGGACTGCCCTGTGCAATAACGCGCCCACCATGCACGCCGGCGCCCAGGCCGAGATCCACGACGTGATCGGCCTGCCGGATCGCATCTTCGTCGTGCTCGACGACGATCACCGTGTTGCCGAGATCGCGCAGCCGGTGCAGCGTATCGAGCAGGCGCTGGTTGTCGCGCTGGTGCAGGCCGATCGACGGCTCGTCCAGGATGTACATGACGCCGACCAGTCCCGAGCCGATCTGGCTCGCGAGGCGAATGCGCTGGGATTCGCCGCCCGACAGCGTTTCCGCACTGCGATCGAGTGTCAGGTAGTCGAGCCCGACGTCAACGAGAAATCCCAGGCGGTCGGCAATCTCCTTGACCACCTTCGCGGCGATGTCCGCACGCCAGCCCTCGAGACGCAGCCCTGCGAAAAATTCGAGCGCCAGGCGCACGGGCAGGGCGGCGATCGCGGGCAGGGCGACGCCGCCGACGAAGACATTCCGAGGCGCGCGTGCAAGTCTTGCGCCCTCGCAGTCGGGGCATTGGCGTGTGCCGAGGTAACGCGCGAGTTCTTCGCGCACGGCCATCGATTCGGTTTCGCGGTAGCGGCGATCGAGATTCGGCAGGATGCCCTCGAACTTGTGCGTGCGCTTGATGGTTCGCCCGCGTGAATCGTAATAGCGGAACTCAACTTCCTCGCCCTCGCTGCCCTGCATCAGCACCTCCTGCACGCGCGTCGGCAGTCTGCTGTAGGGCGCTTCAGGATCGAACTTGTAGTGGTCGGCGAGCGCCTGGACCATCTGGTAGTAGTAGGCATTGCGCCGGTCCCAGCCGCGCACCGCGCCACTGGCCAATGACAATTGCGGATGCGTGACGACCCGCTCGGGGTCGAAGAACTGTTTCACGCCGAGACCATCGCAACCCGGGCAGGCGCCGGACGGGTTGTTGAACGAGAACAGGCGCGGCTCCAGCTCCGACAATGAATAACCGCAGACCTTGCAGGCGAATTTGTCCGAGAACACGAGTTCCTCGCGCTTCGCTTCTTCGAGAAACGCAATGCGGGCCACTCCCTCGCCGAGCCTGAGCGCAGTTTCGAAGGATTCCGCCAATCGTTGCTGCAGGTCCGCGCGCACCTTGAAGCGATCAACGACCGCGTCAATCGAATGCTTGCGCTTGGGATCGAGCCGGATTTTCTGGTCAAGCTCAATGAGCTTTCCGTCGACACGTGCGCGCACGAATCCCTTGCCGCGCAGCTCGTCGATGACCTGCTGGTGCTCGCCCTTGCGCCCCGCGATGACCGGTGCGAGCAAGGCCAGGGGCGTGCCCTCTGCCAGTGCGAGCACCTGGTCCACCATTTCGCTGACGGTCTGCGCCGATAGGTCCAGCCCGTGATCCGGGCAGCGCGGGATGCCGGCGCGCGCGTACAGGAGACGCAGGTAGTCGTAGATCTCGGTGACCGTGCCGACGGTCGAGCGCGGGTTGTGCGAAGTCGATTTCTGCTCGATCGAGATGGCCGGTGACAGCCCTTCGATCGAATCGACGTCGGGCTTCTCCATCATGGAGAGGAACTGGCGTGCGTAGGCCGAGAGCGACTCGACATAGCGGCGCTGGCCCTCAGCGTAGATCGTGTCGAAGGCGAGTGACGACTTGCCGGAGCCCGAAAGGCCGGTGAACACGATCAGCCGGTCGCGCGGCAGGTCGAGGTCGATGCCGCGCAGGTTGTGCGTGCGCGCGCCGCGGATCTGGATGGTCTTGGACATGAGGCGAGCCTGTTAGAATAGCCGGTCCGTTACTTGCGCCGCAAAGGGATTTCCAGTGGTGGTCAAAACTGCCGCGGCGCTCTCGCCTCCTGAACGCCAGGCCGTTGCAACACTGGCCGTCATTTACGCGGTCAGGATGCTCGGGCTCTTCCTGCTGCTGCCAGTTCTCGCCCTGCACGCGGGCTCTCTTCCCAGGGGCACGCCGCTGCTCGCCGGACTCGCGGTCGGGGCCTATGGCCTGACCCAGGCCCTGATGCAGATCCCGTTTGGGGTATGGTCCGACAGCCTGGGCCGGCGCCCCTTGATCGTGGCCGGACTGTTGCTGCATATCGGCGGCTCGGCGCTCGGGTATTTCGCCGCAACCGCCTGGACGCTCGTGATCGCGCGTGCAGTGCAGGGCCTTGGCGCGGTATCGGGCCCGGTGATGGCGCTCCTCGCCGACCGCACGCGCGCGGCCTCGCGCACCCGCGCGATGGCCTTCATCGGCATCAGCATCGGCATTTCCTTTGTCGTGTCGCTGGTGGCCGGACCGGTGCTGGCTGGCGCGATCGGCGTTTCCGGGATCTTCGCCTTGATCGGCGGCCTCGGGCTCGTGGCACTCGCGCTGATCTTGTTCGCGGTTCCGAAGGAAGCGGAGCGCGAAATCGGCCAGGGCCGCAAGCCCTGGCGGAGTGTCCTGACACGGCATCTGCTGCCGCATTACTCTGGCATCTTCGTGCTGCACCTGTCGCTGACCGCGACATTCATTGCCGTTCCCCATGCGCTCCGTGATGCGCACGGCATGGCCGCGGCGGATCACTGGCAGTTCTACCTGGCCGTATTTGCCTCGTCACTGTTGTTGACCGTGCCGATGCTCCTATGGTCGGAGCGCAGCAATCGGCCGGCGCGGACTTCCGTCATCGGTGGCCTGCTGCTGGCGGTCGCACAGGTGGCGCTCGCCCTTTGCTACCTGAATTTCATGGCAATGGCGGTGGCGGTGGTGATCTTCTTCGGGGCCTTCAATTTTCTCGAGGCGCGCCTGCCCTCAAGCCTTTCAGAGGCCGCGGGCGAGGATGCGCGCGGCGCGGCACTCGGGGTGTTCTCGACCTGCCAGTTTGCAGGAGCCTTCGCCGGCGGAATCCTGGGCGGTGGGCTGTTGGGCAGCGCGGCGGGGATTCCCGGCGTGTTCCTGCTCGCGGGCCTGGCCGCCGCCGGCTGGCTGACGGTGGCAGGCCGGTCAGAATCCCCCTGAATTCGCCCTAATTGACGGTGTGCCGGGGGCCGGCCGGCGATTACAATGGCCCATCGATAACAAGAGGCGGGGAGACGGCCATGTCACGCGGCGTCAACAAGGTCATCCTTTTGGGCAATGTCGGGCAGGACCCGCAGAGCCGCGCGATGCCATCGGGCAAGGCGGTCGTGAATCTCCGCATCGCCACCAGCAAGCAGTGGCGCGACAAGCAGACCGGCGAGAACAAGGAGTCCACCGAGTGGCACACGGTGGTGATGTTCGATCGCTTGGCCGAAATCGCTGCTGAATATCTGCGCAAGGGCTCGCAGGTCTACATCGAGGGCGAGTTGAGAACGCGCAAGTGGCAGGACAAGGAAGGCCACGATCGCTATTCGACCGAGATCGTCGCGAACGAAATGCAGATGCTGGGCGGGCGCAGTGCGGGAGCCGGCGGTGCGGGAGCCGGCCGCGACCGGCCGGCACCGGAGCGTGCCGAGGACAGCAGTCCACGCGCAGAACCCGCGGGCGTCGCGGAAAACTTCGACGACGACATCCCGTTCTAGGGATTCACAGCGCGGAGCAACATAATCGCCGCGCACTCCGCGCGGCGACAGCACGATCTGCCAGAGCTGTGAACGGCGCGCGCGAAAACTCGCCATCGAGGTCGCCAGGTAATAGCGCCACATGCGGCGGAAGCGCTCGTCATAGCGCTCGCCGAGCGCCGGCCACGCGCGTTCCACATTGGCGCGCCATGCAATGAGCGTCCGGTCGTAGTCGGCGCCGAAATTGTGCCAGTCCTCGATGATGAACAGATCTTCGGTCGCGGCCGTGATCTGGGCGGCGGACGGCAGCATCGAGTTCGGGAAGATGTACTTGCCGATCCATGGGTCCATGGTACGCATCGTTTCATCGCTGCCGATCGTGTGCAGCAGGAACAGGCCGGCATCCGCGAGGCATGAGCAGGCGAGCTCGAAGAAACGCCGGTAATTCGCGAACCCGACATGCTCGAACATGCCAAGCGAGAACACGCTATCGAACCTGCCGGAAACCTCATGGTAATCCCGCAGGCGAATGTCGAGCGGCAGCCCGCGGCATAGTTCGCGCGCGAGCCCGACCTGCTGTTCCGAAACCGTGACGCCGATACCACGCGCGTGATCACGCTCGGCTGCGAACTTCAGCGCTTCTCCCCAGCCGCAGCCGATATCGAGTCCCTGAATGCCGGGACCCAGGCCCAGCTTGCGGCAGACGAGGTCGAGCTTGTGCTCCTGGGCTTCGTCGAGATCCAGTGCCTGCCGCCAGTAGCCGCAGCTGTAGACCAGCCGCCTGCCGAGCATCGCACGATAGAGATCATTGCCAATAGTCATCCAGCGTCCGCACCCGGCGGTCGAGTCGCGCGTCCAGCAGGTGGCAGATCATCGAATCGAGTTCGACCACGTCCCAGCAGCCGTCCATGTAGCTCTCGCCGAGGCCCAGTGAGACGTGGGCCAGTACGCGGTGGAGGAATGCCGCATCGTGCACGCGGATGTCCCAGGCTCGATCGCCGTCAAGCCGGACATCGGCGCTGTCGAGGAGGCGCTGGATTCGGTCCCTTGCGCTCATGCTTTTCCGTGAAACCGTGCCCTACGGCAGCCGTCGCACGGCGGGCTGGGCCCGATCTGTGACCGGCTTGGCGTCCCGCAGGGCCATATTAAGTCACCATCAGGCTGGTTCGCCCGTTTTCGGGAGCGGTATCAATGGAGCTGGAAGCAGACCAGCAGCCAAGCAGCGGCTTGCGCAGGGCACTGGCGCGGTGGCTTGACCACCCGGCGTCGTGGTTCCTGCCGCTTTGCGCGGGCTTTGCAGGCATGGAACTGCTGGCGCCGCGCTTCCCCGATCTTGCTGGCCCGGCGCGTTTTCTTGCCTGGAGCATCGGTGTCCTGGCGGTCCTGCTGTTCGCACGGCGGGCATTCACAGCAACCAAAGTCGATACGGCGCAGCCCGGCCGCGCTACTTACGCGTCCGAGGCGCTCGATGCCCGTCTGCTGAACTCACGCGACGCGACCAACGGCAAGGACATCGAAGAGCAGTTGCGGCGCCTGGCATTCCATGACCCGTTGACACTGCTTGCCAATCGAGCGCTGTTCCGCGACCGCGTCGAGCATGCGCTGGCCGTCGACAAGCGCAGCGGCCGCGGCGTGGCAATGTTGTTCATTGACCTCGACAACTTCAAGGCGATCAACGACAACTTCGGCCACAGCCAGGGTGATCGCGTTCTCAGTACCACTGCCCAGCGCCTGATCCAGTGCACACGCAGCGGCGACACCGTCGCGCGGCTCGGTGGTGACGAATTCGCGATCCTGCTCGAGAATCTCGGGGACAAGGAGCCAGTGGTCGAGATTGCGGGCCGCATCATCATTGCGTTGCGGGAACCGTTCCCGTTCCTCGGCGGTGACAGGAAGATTGCCGCCAGCATTGGAATTGCGTTCGCGGCGCCGGATGACGGCGTGGAGGAATTGCTGCGGAATGCCGATGTTGCGATGTACTCGGCCAAGGCCCAGGGCAAGGACCGCTACGCAATATTCGTGACGGAAATGCCGGGTGTTGCCGACAAACGGAGGCAGGTCGAAGCGGAACTCGCGCAGGCCCTGACGGGTGACCAGTTCCAGCTGTATTACCAGCCTATCGTCGAGCTGCGCTCCGGTTACCTGCTGGGTGTCGAAGCGCTGGTGCGCTGGCGGCACCCGCAACGTGGTCTCGTGGAACCGGACGAATTCCTGGGCATCGCGGAGGGTTCCGGGCAGATGATTGCTCTGGGGCGATGGGTATTGCGTCAGGCCTGCGCGGAAGTCAAAGCCTGGCAGGCGCGACTGCTCGAGGGGCGGCAGGTCCGGCTCGCGGTCAATGTGTCCGTCGGCCAGCTGCGGGATTCCGATCTCGTCGCTGACGTGACCAAGGCACTACTCGAATCACAGTTAGATCCGGGCTGCCTGGTCATCGAAGTGACCGAGGGCGTCCTGATGCACAACACCGAGAGCATGCTGGTCAAGCTGAACAAGCTGAACAAGCTGGGTGTGCGCATCGCGATTGACGATTTCGGCACGGGCTATTCGTCGCTTGCCTACCTGCACCGTTTCCCGATCGACATCGTGAAGATTGACCGCTCATTCATCTAGCGTCTGGGCGGCGTTGAAGACGGCGCCGAGCTCACGCGCGCAATCATCACGCTGGGCGACACTTTGGGGCTCGAGGTGATCGCGGAAGGCGTCGAGTTCGAACACCAGCAGCGCGAGCTGATCGAGCTCGGTTGCGTCGCCGGTCAGGGTTACTTCTATGCAAAGCCGGGCTTGCTGCAGGATCTCGAGCATTCCGTGCACATGAAACGCCGCCGCACGATGGCGGATACGCTGCCGCAGGGCGCCCGATTCACGGCCACGGGGCGTTTCCTGATCGGCAACCTGCAGCGTTCGGAAACCGAACCGATGGCAACTGGCACTTTCGGTCGCTCCAAGCCAAAATAAATTGATTTAAAACAAAAGCTTGCGCCAATGCTCAGGCGCCTGGGCGCGCCCGGCAGCGCTTCATCGGCAGCCCCAAAACCGTTACCCTAGGCCCCCTTTTTGATGCGGGTCCCCAGCGGTACATGAGCGGCCGGCTATACATCTCAACCTTCGGCTGCCAGATGAATGAATACGATTCGGCGCGCATGGCCGACGTGCTGCGCGTGTCATCGGGTCTCGAACTGACCGATGACCCCGAGCAGGCCGATGTCATCCTGTTGAATACCTGTTCGGTACGCGAAAAGGCCCAGGAAAAAGTCTTCTCGCAGCTCGGCAAGTGGCGGTTGCTGAAGTGCCGCAAGCCCGGGCTCGTGATCGGAGTCGGCGGCTGCGTCGCGAGCCAGGAAGGCGAGGGCATCCTCGGCCGTGCGCCGTTTGTCGATCTCGTGTTCGGTCCGCAGACCATTCATCGGCTGCCCGACATGATCGCGGCATTGGGCGCGACCGGCCGGCCGCAGGTCGATGTGTCATTCCCGGAAATCGAGAAGTTCGACCGCTTGCCGGAGCCGCGTGCAACTGGCGCGACGGCATTCGTGTCGATCATGGAAGGCTGCAGCAAGTACTGCACATTCTGCGTCGTGCCATATACGCGCGGCGAGGAAATGAACCGTCCATTCGGCCAGGTCGTCGCCGAAGTCGAATCGCTGGTCGCGCAGGGCGCGCGTGAGATCACGTTGCTCGGACAGAATGTCAACGCGTATCGCGGGCCGATGGCCGACGGCACGATCTGCGACCTCGCGACCCTCGTGCGGCACATTGCGCGCATCGAGGACCTGGAGCGCATCCGCTTCACGACGTCGCACCCGGTTGAATTCACCGATGCACTCATCGAAGCATATGCCGCTTTGCCGAAGCTTGCGAATTGCCTGCACTTGCCGGTGCAAAGCGGCTCCGACCGTATCCTTGCGTTGATGAAACGCGGTTATACGCGGCTCGAGTACAAGCAGAAGGTCCGGCGGCTGCGCGCGGTTCGCCCCGACATCAGCCTCTCGTCGGATTTCATCGTCGGATTTCCAGGCGAAACCGAGGCTGATTTCGGCCAAACGATGGAATTGATCGCCGACGTCGACTTCGACCAGTCATTCAGCTTCATCTACAGCCGGAGGCCAGGCACGCCGGCCGCCGCGCTGCCGGACGAGGTTCCGCATGAACTGAAGCAGGAGCGGCTTGCACAGCTGCAGGCGCGGCTCAATCAGCAGGCGCGGCGCATCAGCGTGGGCATGATCGGCAGCATCCAGCGCGTTCTGGTCGAGCGGCCATCGCGGCGCGACCCGCGCCAGCTCGCGGGTCGAACCGAGAACATGCGCTGGGTCAATTTCGACGGCCCCGCGGAGCTCGTCGACCGCTTCGCACGCGTCCAGATCACCGAGGCCATGCCAAATTCGCTGCGCGGCCGGCTGGTCGCTTGACCAGCGGCACGGAATCGGGCGTCGACTTCGGTGCCGCGGACAACGCCAGACTCGCCGCGCTTTGCGGCCCATGCGACCAGAATCTACAGCAGCTGGAGAGCCGGCTCGGCGTGGAGATCCGCCATCGCTCCGGGCACTTCTCGGTGACCGGTGCGAATGCCGAGGCCGGCGCGACCGTGCTGAGACTCCTCTACGGACGCGCGGGCGCCAATGCGGTGACACCGGAAGACGTGCACCTGGCGATCCAGGAAACCGGCATGGGCGGCGAGTCTGCCGATGACGCACTCTCCGTGCAGACACTGCGCGGGCGGATCCGTGGACGCGGCCCGAACCAGCAGGAGTATCTGCGCAATATCCGCGAGTACGACCTGACATTCGGCATCGGGCCGGCGGGCACCGGCAAGACCTACCTGGCAGTCGCCTGCGCCGTCGAGGCGCTGCAACGCGAGTCCGTGCGGCGCATCGTGCTGGTGCGGCCGGCGGTTGAGGCCGGCGAGCGCCTCGGATTCCTGCCGGGGGACCTGTCACAGAAGATCGACCCCTATCTTCGGCCGATGTATGACGCGCTCTACGAGATGATCGGCTTCGACCGGGTCGCCCGCCTGATCGAACGCAACATCATCGAGATTGCGCCACTGGCATTCATGCGCGGCCGTACCCTTAATGAAGCCTTCATCATTCTCGACGAAGCGCAGAACACGACGGTCGAGCAGATCAAGATGTTCCTGACGCGGATCGGCTTTGGCTCCCGCGCCGTGGTTACCGGCGACATCACCCAGACCGACCTGCCTGCCCACCGGCAGTCCGGACTGCGGCACGCGCTCGAAGTGCTCAATGGCGTCGAGGGCATTGCCGTCACGCGCTTTTCGGCGCGCGATGTCGTGCGTCATCCGCTGGTGCAGCGCATAGTCGAGGCCTATGAACGTGAACCGGGACATGGGAGCGACAAATGACGCTCGAAGTCCTGCTGCGCTATCGCACACGCCGGCCCTGGGCGCCTGCACCGGCAACACTGCGCAACTGGGCGCGTTTTGCTGCCGGCGGCAGGAATGGCGAACTCGGGATCCGCGTGGTGGGCAACGCCGAGAGCCGCGCACTCAATCTGCAATACCGCGGCAAGCGCTTGCCCACGAATGTCCTTTCATTTCCGATGCAGGCCGATTCCGGCAAGGCGCACGGGATGATCGGTGACATCGTGGTCTGTGCACCGCTCGTGGCGCGTGAGGCACACGAACAGTGCAAGGCATTGCGCGCGCATTGGGCGCACATGGTGATTCACGGCACTTTGCACCTGCTCGGTTTCGATCATGAGCATGCTACCGAGGCGCGCCGCATGGAAGGACGCGAGCGGGAGTTGCTCGCGCGGCTGGGCTTCGCGGATCCCTATGGAGACTGAATAGATGGCCGAGCGCAAGCCTGGCAGGAAATGGTTGCGGCGCCTGATCAAGGAGGAGCCGGGCGATCGCGCTGAGCTGATCGAGCTGTTGCGCGCCGTGGCGCGCCGCGGTGTGCTCGGCGCCGATGCGCTCGCGATGATCGAGGGCGTGCTGGGCGTCGCCGACCTGCAGGTGCGCGACATCATGGTGCCGCGCTCGCAGATGGTCGTGCTGGAGCGTGATTCCGCGCCCGGCCAGTTGCTGCCGGTCATCATCGAGTCCGGGCACTCGCGTTTTCCGGTCATTGGCGATGACCGCGACCAGGTGGTCGGCATCCTGCTCGCGAAAGACCTGCTGCGCTACTACTCGGAAGGAGCGACGGGAAAATTTGACATCCGCGAAGTACTGCGTCCCGCGGCATTCGTGCCCGAGAGCAAGCGGCTGAATGTGCTGTTGAAGGAATTCCGCGTGAGCCGCAACCACATGGCGATCGTCGTGGACGAGTACGGCGGCGTGTCCGGTCTCGTGACCATCGAGGACGTCATCGAGGAGATCGTCGGCGAAATTGCCGATGAATACGACATCGACGAAGACCAGACCATTCGCCGCGAGGGTGACCGGCAGTTCGTCGTGCTGGCGCTGACGCGGATCCAGGAATTCAACGATTATTTCTCGACACGATTCAGCGAGGAGGAGTACGACACTATCGGCGGCCTCGTGATGCACCAATTTGGCCGCCTGCCACGGCGCGGCGAAGCGGTGACGATGGAAGGTCATGAATTCAAGGTGCTGCGCGCTGACCGCCGTCGCATCGACCAGTTGCGTGTGACCTCGCCCGCACCGGTGCCGCCGCGCGCCGGCGACACGCGCTCGGCCTGAATGACGCTCCGGCGCCACGGCACGTGGCTCGCCGCGCTCGCGGGCGCTGCAACGACGCTCGCATTCGCTCCCTACGGACTGTTTCCACTCGCTGTCCTCGGCCCCGCATTCCTGTTCCTGTTGTGGGACGACGCCACGCCACGCCGGGCGGCGAGACTCGGATTCGCCTGGGGTGCGGGGCTCTTTCTCGCCGGCACCTGGTGGATCTACACGGCGATCCACGATTTCGGTGGCGCGCCGGCCTGGCTGGCGACGCTGGTGTTGCTGGTGCCGATCGCGGTCATGGGCAGCTACTACGCGCTGCTCGGCTGGCTCGCGGCGCGGTTCGATCGCCGGTCACGCCTTGCGCATTGCCTGATGCTGCTGCCGGGCGGCTGGACGCTGATGGAGTGGCTGCGCGGCTGGCTGCTGTCGGGCTTCCCCTGGCTGCAACTCGGATATGCGCACAGCGACAGCCCGCTTGCTGCACTTGCGCCGATTGGCGGCGTGCACCTGGTCACGCTCGCAAGCGCGGTCACCGCAGGGGCCCTGCTCGTGATCCTGAGGGGCGCCTGGCGGGATCGTGGCATTGCGTTCGCCATCATCGTCGCGATCTGGGGCGGCTCATGGGGCCTCGCCGGGCAGCAATGGACGACGACCGTCGGAGACGAGATAAGCGTCGCGTTGCTTCAGGGCGCAATCCCCCAGGACGAGAAGTGGCAGGTGGATCATCGCAAGGAAACGCTCGATCGTTATCGCGCGCTCAATCGCGAGGCGCTCGGCCAGCGGCTGATAGTCTGGCCGGAGGCTGCGCTGCCGGTGCTGGCGCATGAGGCGGAAGTCTACCTGGCATCAATCCGCGCGGAAGCGCGCGCCCGAAATTCCGACCTGCTGATCGGGTTGCTTCGATACGATTTCGAAACCGGTGAGATCAGGAATGGTTTGTTCGCGATGAGTGACGCGGGCGATGCGTGGTACTACAAGCGCCGCCTCGTGCCCTTCGGCGAATTCTTTCCCGTGCCGGACTTCGTGCGCCACTGGATGCGCCTGATGAGCCTTCCGTACTACGACATGACACCGGGTGCCGAAAACCAGGCGCCATTGGCGGCGGCGGGGCAGAAGCTGGGCGCGACGATCTGCTACGAGGACGCCTATGGCTCCGAGCAGTTGGCCGTGCTCGGGGAGGCGACGCTGCTGGTCAATGTCACCAACAATGCCTGGTTCGGCGACTCGGCGGCACCGCATCAGCAACTGCAGATGGCACGCTTTCGCGCACGCGAGGCCGGGCGCAGCCTGATCCGTTCGACCAGCAATGGCATCACGGCCGTAATCGCGCCGGACGGGAAGATCTCGGCCGAGGCACCTCAATTCGTGCAGGCGGTCCTCAAGTCGAGCGTGCAGCCGATGACCGGGCTCACGCCCTACGCGCGGACCGGCAACTGGCCCGTGCTGCTCGGCTGCCTGCTGATGGCGATGATATGTATCGGGTATCCTCGTGCCGCATGAATGAGCGATACGAACCCGCCGACATCGAGACCGCCGTCCAGCGTGAATGGGAGGCGGCGGGCACGTATACCGTGCGCGAGGACACGACACGGCCGAAATATTACTGCCTGTGCATGTTCCCGTATCCGAGTGGCCGGCTGCACATGGGTCATGTCCGCAACTACACGATCGGCGACGTGCTCGCCCGCTACATGCGCATGCGCGGCTTCAATGTCCTGCAGCCGATGGGCTGGGACGCATTCGGGTTGCCGGCCGAGAACGCCGCGATTGAGAATGACTTGCCGCCGGCGCGCTGGACCCGCGACAACATCGCGCACATGAAGCAGCAGCTGAAGTCACTCGGCTTCGGCATCGATTGGTCACGCGAGCTTGCAACCTGCGACGCAGATTACTACCGCTGGAATCAGTGGCTGTTCCTGCGCATGCTCGAGCGCGGCATCGCCTACAAGACGACCGGCGTCGTCAACTGGGATCCGGTGGACCAGACCGTGCTCGCAAACGAGCAGGTCATCGACGGGCGCGGCTGGCGCACCGGCACGCCGGTTGAAAAGCGCGAGATCCCGATGTATTACCTGCGCATCACGCAGTACGCGGAAGAACTGCTCGGGGCGCTCGACCGGCTCAAGGACTGGCCGGAACGCGTGCGGGTGATGCAGGCGAACTGGATTGGCCGCAGCGAGGGCGTCAATATCACATTTCCGTGGCGCATCGACGGCGAGCGCGGCGAACTGAAGGTCTTCACGACTCGTGCCGACACGATCATGGGTGTCACCTTCGTCGCGGTCGCCGCCGAGCATCCGCTCGCGATTTTGGCAGCGGCTCGCAATTCGAAGGTCCGCACCTTTGTTGCCGAATGCCGCCGCGGCAGCATCATGGAGGCCGACATCGCGACCATGGACAAGCAGGGCGTCGCGACCGGTTTTTTCGTTCGTCATCCGCTGAACGGCGCTGAGGTCGAGGTGTGGGTCGGCAACTACGTGCTGATGGCCTACGGCGAGGGCGCCGTGATGGGCGTGCCGGGCCACGACGAGCGTGATTTCGCATTCGCGAAGAAGTACGGCCTGCCGATCCTGCCCGTCATCGACGTGGACGGCCGCCCCTATTCGACGGATGCCTGGCAGCCCTGGTACGCGGATGAGGGGCGCTGCGTCAATTCCGGCGCTTATGAGGGCCTCGGCTATCAGGCTGCAACGGATGCAATCGCGCGCGACCTCGAGGCATGCGGCCTTGGCCGCAAGCAGGTCATCTGGCGGCTGCGCGACTGGGGCATTTCGCGCCAGCGCTACTGGGGCTGCCCGATTCCGATCATCCATTGCCCGGCTTGCGGCGACGTGCCGGTGCCCG
Organism: Gammaproteobacteria bacterium; assembly: GCA_009692245.1. Classification (GTDB taxonomy): domain Bacteria; phylum Pseudomonadota; class Gammaproteobacteria; order Steroidobacterales; family Steroidobacteraceae; genus SCUD01. Next base: position 3,273 of record SHZN01000022.1, on the reverse strand, counting down.
ACGACCAGTTGCCGGTGCGGCTGCCGGAAGACCTGGTGCCGGATGGTTCCGGAAATCCGCTTGCGAAGACGCCGTCCTTCTTCGAATGCCGCTGTCCGAAATGCGGGATGGCGGCGCGGCGTGAAACCGACACGATGGACACTTTCGTGGACTCGTCCTGGTATTTTTTCCGCTACGCGAGTGCCGGCAACGCACACGCGATGGTGGACGAGCGTGCCGCCTACTGGCTGCCGGTGGACCAGTACATCGGCGGCATCGAGCATGCGATCCTGCACCTGCTTTATTCCCGGTTCTGGACCCGCGTGATGCGCGACTGCGGCCTGACCCGAATCGACGAACCGTTCGAGCGGCTGCTGACCCAGGGCATGGTGTTGAATGAAATCTGGTTCCGGAAGCCCGCCACGGGCCGCGTCGTTTACCACGATCCGGCCGAGGTGGAATCGCGTGCCGATGGCGAACGAAAGATTGGCGTGCTGAAGGCCGATGGCGAGCCGGTCGAGTACGGTGGCATCGGCACAATGTCGAAATCGCGCCGCAATGGCGTGGATCCGCAGCAACTCGTGGATCGTTTCGGCGCTGATACCGCGCGGCTTTTCACGATGTTCGCGGCCCCCCCGGAACACTCGCTGGAATGGTCTGACGAGGCCGTCGAAGGCGCATTCCGGTTCATGAAGCGCCTCTGGAAGATCGTGCACGCGCATGTGCAGGCGGGTCCCGCGCTTGCGCCCGACGTGGCTGCACTCGATCCCGCACAGCGCGAATTGAGGCGCCAGGTTCACCAGACGCTGGCCAAGGTCGGCGACGACATTGGCAGGCGCCGGACTTTCAACACCGCGATCGCCGCGGTCATGGAATTGCTGAATTCGCTGGTGCGGTTCACCGACAGCTCGCCGCAAGGCCGGGCCGTGATGCAGGAAGCGCTGGATCTCGTCGTGCTGATGCTGTCGCCCTTCGTGCCGCATGCGACGCATGCCTTGTGGCGCGGCCTGGGGCATGCGACAGCAGTCGTCGATGAAGCCTGGCCCGAGCCCGATACCCGCGCGCTGGCGCTGGACACGGTCGAGATCGTCGTGCAGGTCAATGGCAGGCTGCGCGGGCGCGTACCCGTGCCGGCCGGCGCCGACGAGGCGACTGCACGTGCGGCGGCGCTCGCGGATCCCGGTGTCGCGCGCTTTGTCGCCGGCCAGCCGGTGCGCAAGCTGGTCTACGTCCCCGGCAAACTCATTAACGTGGTGATCTGATGCGCCAGTCGTTTCTATGGCTCGCTGTCGGCTGGATGACACTGATGTCGGGCTGCGGCTTCCAGTTGCGCGGCCAGGCAGCGCTTCCAGCCACGCTCGCGACGCCCTACCTCGAGACCAGCGACCGTTACACGCCGCTCTACGCGGCATTTGAAACGCGACTGCGCGCCGCAGGCGCGAAACTCGCGACTAACCCCGCGACTGCGAGTGCGGTGATTCATTTGCACAAGGATGAGACCGGCCGCGAGCTGCTGTCGGTCTCGGCGCGCAACACGCCGGGCGAGTTCGAGGTTTACTACACTGTGGAGTACTCGGTCAGCGCGGGCGGCAGTGACTTGCTCGCGCGCCAGCAAGTGACGCTGACACGCGACGTCAGTTACGACGAAACGGCGGTGCTCGCCAAGGAACATGAAGAGCAGTCGCTGCGAGCGGCGCTCGCCGACGAACTGGCCGGCCTGATGCTGCGGCGCCTGGCGGCACTGTGAACCTCTCGGTATTCGACGTCTTCAAGGTCGGTGTCGGACCTTCATCGTCGCACACGATGGGTCCGATGCTGGCCGCGCGAATGTTCGTGCAGGACCTGGCGGCGCGCAACCTGCTCGACCGTACGACCGAGATCTTCGCGCAACTCTACGGTTCGCTGGCACTGACGGGTCTCGGGCACTGTACCGATCGCGCCGTACTGCTGGGCCTCGAGGGAAACGATCCGGCGGGTTTCGATCCGGCGATCATGGAGCCGACCCTGGCGCGCATCCGTGGCAGCGGCCGGCTGCGTCTGCTGGGCCGCCACGAGATCACCTTCGACGAACCGATGAATCTGCTGTTCCTCCGCGACCAGATGTTGCCGGGCCACTCGAATGGCATGCGCTTCACGGCGCGCGACGCTGCGGGCGCGACGCTGCTGGGCGAGGAGATGTACTCGATCGGCGGTGGCGCCGTGCTGCGTGCCGGCGATGAGTTTGGCGGCCCGCCGGCGGACGCACCGGCAGTGCCGCTGCCCTTCGCGGATGGCGACGAGCTCCTGGTCCGCTGTCGCGAGGCGGGACTGACGATCGAGCAGCTGATGCTCCAGAACGAGCTCGCCCTGTGCAAGCAGGCCGAGATCGACGCCGGCCTGGCGCGCATCTGGAGCGTGATGCAGGCCTGCGTCGAGCGCGGCTTTGCGGCCGAGGGCGTGCTGCCCGGCGTGCTGAAAGTGCCGCGTCGCGCGCCGCGCCTGCAGCGCATGCTGCTGGCCGAGGCGCCCGGCGGGTTGGTGGATGCGATGGAATTGGTCAACGCCTGGGCGCTCGCCGTCAACGAGGAGAACGCCGCAGGCGGACAAGTCGTCACGGCACCGACCAATGGCGCGGCCGGTATCGTGCCAGCGGTGCTGCATTACTACGCAAAGCTGTGTAGGGGCGGCGACGAAGCAGGGGTGCGCCGGTTCCTGCTGACGGCCGGTGCAATGAGCCTGCTGTACAAGCGCAATGCGTCGATTTCTGGCGCCGAGATGGGCTGCCAGGGCGAAGTCGGCGTGGCCTGCTCGATGGCGGCCGGTGGCCTGGTAGCGGCACTCGGGGGCTCGAACGAGCAGGTCGAGAACGCCGCGGAGATTGGCATGGAGCACAATCTCGGCCTGACCTGCGATCCGATTGCGGGGCTGGTCCAGATTCCCTGCATCGAAAGAAATGCGATGGGCGCCGTCAAGGCCATCAATGCCTCGCGCCTGGCATTGCGCGGCGATGGATCGCACAAGGTCTCGCTCGATCAGGTCATCGCGACCATGCGCCAGACCGGCCACGACATGTCATCGATTTACAAGGAAACATCGAAGGGCGGGCTCGCGGTCAACGTGCCCGAGTGCTGATCAGCCCGCGAAGCGATCCGTTGCGCGCACCAGTTCGTCGGTAATGCCGGTCTCGAAGGCTGAGTGGCCGGCGTCGACGACGACACGGAATTCCGCCTCGGGCCAGGCGCGATGCAGGTCCCAGGCCGTCGTCAGCGGGCAGACGACGTCATAGCGGCCCTGCACGATCACCGCCGGGATATG
>SHZN01000021.1 GCA_009692245.1 Gammaproteobacteria bacterium | reverse complement strand
TCTCCAGCGAGTTCGTAAAGTACTGGACGTTTCCGTTCAAACCCACGTTGGCCAGTTCTGGTAGCGCGAGTATGTCTGCAGCCGTTACGACGAAGACCCGCGAGATGAAGATACGGTTGCTCACATCGATGCGGTACCAGTCCAGCGTCGCCGTGAAGTTCGGTGACGGATTGAAGACCAGGCCGGCGCCATAGTTGTCCGAGGTCTCGGGCTTCAGCGGCTGGCCGCCGTAGAACTGGGCCACGGTGCTCGTCACCGGATAGGTGCCGGTCTGAACTGAGTTGCCCATGAAGAAATTCGTGGTCAGCACCTGGGTGTTGTTCTGGCCGGGCGACGGCGCGTGGAAGCCGCTGCCCAAGGTGGCACGAACCGAGAGGCTGTCGACGATCTTGAAGATCCCGTTGAGCTTGAACACGGTGTCGCCACCGGCAGTGTCGTAATTCTCGTAGCGCACGGCAGCTCCGGCGCTCAGGCGGCTGGTGAGGTCGGTTTCCGCACCGAGGTAGATTCCGTAGCTGTTCTCGCGGTTGCTGCCCGCATAGGTCGGGCTCGTGCCTCCGTAACCGCTCGCAGACGGGTCTTCAACCGCGGTTTGCGTTTCGCCATTGCAGGTCGCGGGTGTGCAAAGCGCGAACACGCCCGGACTTGTCTCCACGTACAGATCATGCGCCGTCCCGTAGGCGCCGGTCCCGTAGGACTGCGGGTCACCCTCGGTCGACTCGTAGGTTTCACGGCGGTATTCGGCACCGCCGGACAGCGTCACCGGGCTGGCGAAGCCGGCGTCGATGTCGTAGGCCAGGTCGAGGTTGGCATTGGTCTCTTTCTGGATCAGCTTGCCGAACTCGAAGCTAGTCTGCGATTCCTGGCCGAACGACGGGGCGATCGAGTTGTACATGGACAGGCGGAGCGAGTTCTCGCTCAGCGAGCCCGACAGGTCATAGCGCAGGCCCGAGTCGGTCGTACCCTTGTAACCGACCGTACCGAACAGCTGTTCGGTGTCGCCCACAAAGCGCGGCGTGAAGCCGGCCGGGTAGATCGAGCTCAACATGAAAATGTTGGTGTCGAGCACGTAACCGCCGGCCGGGCAGGTCGCGTTGCCCGTCGGGCACTGCGTATTGTAGTAGGGGTGCTGGAAGAACGAACGCCCGCCGATATTGTTAATCGTGCCAGATGTGGTCTCAAACGGCCGGGTGCCCACGAGCGAAGAGCGGAAGTTGAAGCTCTGGTCCGCGTGGTTTTCCGCGACGTTTGCAAACAGGTAGATCTCGCTCGAGTCCGAGACTTCGTAGCCCGAGTTCAGCAGGAGCTTGTAGCCGTGGCTGGGCGAGTTTCCCCAGATCTGCGCCGGCAGCGGGTAGTGCGGCAACTCGCTGGCAAGCGACGGATTTTCCTCGGCGAAGGCCACGGCCACCGGGCGCGTGACGCCACGACTGGTCTGCTCATCATCGGTGTATTCGCCCGACAGGTTGACGAAGGCTTTGCCGAAGTGCGCGCCGAAGCTCGCGGCGATCTGGTTACTCTCGCCGTCGCTATGCTCCTGGAACTGGCCATAGCGCGCGGTCGCCTCGAAGCCGTCATCGTTGCGCAGGCCAAAGTTGAGCACGCCGGCGATGGCATCCGAGCCATACTGCGCCGTGGCGCCATCGCGCAGCACCTCAAGGCGGCTGATGCCCATCGACGGAATCGAGCCGATGTCCGACCCGTGCGAGCCGAACGACAGGCCCGTGTCGCCACCGTTGTAGACCTGTACCAGCGCCGAGCGGTTGAAGCGCTTGCCGTTCAGCATCACCAGCACCTGGTCGGAAGGCAGTCCGCGCAGCGAAGGTGCGCGCACGAAAGTTGAGGCGTCGGAAATCGTATTCTGGCCAACGAAGAACGACGGCACGAGGTTCCTCACCGTGTCGAGCATGTTGGCGGTCGGCTGCGCGGTGATGTCGCTGGCGGAGATGATATCGATCGGCGAAGCCGAGTCGGTGACCGAGCGATCGACACGCCGCGTTCCAGTGACAATGACTTCAGTCAGCGCGGAGGCGCCAACGGACTTGCTGTCCGCCGGGCTGTCGGTTTTTTCTTGTGCAACGGCCACGCCGCTGATCGCGAGCGCGACAGCTGCTGCCACCAATGACGCCGGTCGTGACCAGGAATTGCTGTGCATCTCATTGCCCCTATTACTGCCCGGCATCCCCAAGCGTGTTGTTAGTTCGCAGTTTCGCCGCACAGCGGTTTTCCCGCAAGTCCGCGCTGTTGTTGCGAAGAAACAACATGGCACTATGCAGTGCCGGTTGCACTGCGAAATAGTGGGCCCGCTGGGATTCGAACCCAGGACCAAGGGATTCACGTGGCCCCGCCGTTTCCGGCGGGCGCGGACTATCTCTTCACCCGCGGCGCTCGCTCGCCGTGAGGGTGCGGGACGCTCTTGCCTGTCATCAAGGGCACTGGAGCCCTCAGGTAGTCTCTGCACCTTCCGGCGGTGCACCGCCGGCTTGGCTCAGGATTGCCATCAGCCGCCCGAGGCGCTGGAAGGTTTCCCTGAATTCATCCCGTCCACTCGAACCCTTTCGGGGTCGAGGCACCTTTCCCAAAAAGATGAGTCCCCTGCTCTAACCACTGAGCTACAGGCCCGATGAAAGTCTAGCAAGGCCGCTCGCGCGCCGTTACGAATCATTCTCATTTGAGCTGATTTCTCGCGCGCGAAGGCCGGACTTGAGACAATACGACTGTCAACCAGGGTGGCACCCCAAGTCCCCCCAAAGCAGGAGCTGTCACGATGATCGATGAGAAGTTTTCCAGGCGCCAATTGCTGCAGGGCGCACTCGTGGGTCTCGCCGCGGTGCCCGCGGCAACGCTGATTGCACGCAGCGCGAGCGCAGCGGAACCGCTGTCCGAGACCGATGCGACGGCGAAGTCGTTCGGCTATGTCGCCGATGCTAAGAGAGTTGTCGCAGCGTCCAATCCGAACTACAAGCCGGGTCAACGTTGCGCCAACTGCTTCCAGTACAAGGCTGGCGAGGCGGGTGCAGCCGATGGTGAATGCGCCATTTTCAAGGACAAGCTCGTCAAGGCCAATGGCTGGTGCAAGGTCTGGATGCTGAAGCCCGGCATGACGCTCGGCTGATTCCGAAGCGTATTTCCGATTGAGAGGCCCGGCGGCCCGATGGCGCCGGGCCTTTGCTTTGCGGCCGCAGCCGATCCATTCAGTCGCGGTTCAGTGCGGCATCACGAGACTGCTGCCGTCGGTACCGGTCGTCGGCGGACCAACCGGCCCCGGCAGACTGGGGTGCCTCGGGGTCCGGGTGGAACGGCGGCGACCGGGCCGACCTTCCTTGCGTGCCAAGTCCAACGAGTTCCTTTATTATCAATGGCTTGTGACTTTCCGAGTGGGCCTTGAACGATCCGCGTTTTCCCAACCGACCGCGCCCCGCTGCGCCACCGCCCGTCGATGGCGAGCGCCTGCAAAAGGTAATGGCCGATGCCGGCGTCGCCTCGCGTCGCGATTGCGAACTAGCGATCCGCGCGGGCCGCGTGCGCGTCAATGGCCGGCGTGTGACGTCACTCCCATGCCTGGTCGTCGGTGGCCGCGATCTCGTCGAGCTCGACGGTGTGGTCATCGATACAGGTCGCCGCGCAGGCATTCGCGAACGCGACCGCGTCTACCTGATGCTGAACAAGCCGCGCGGCGTGATTTCAACGGCAAGCGATCCCAGCGGCCGGCCGAATGTCGTGGCCCTGGTCCAGCCTGCCCTGGCACCCGGTGAGCGTGTCTATCCGGTCGGCAGGCTCGACGCGGATTCGATCGGGCTCGTGCTGCTCACCAATGACGGCGAACTGGCGCACCGGCTGGCGCATCCGCGTCACGGTGTCGCGAAGGAATACCGCGTCACCGTGCAGGGGCAGCTCACTTCGGAGGCATTGGCGCGACTCTCGAAAGGCCTTTATCTCGCCGATGTGAATAATCCCGTTGGCGGCGCGAAGCGTGCGCGGCCTGAGCGCCTGCGCGTGTTGAATCAGAAAAAGGACCGCAGTCGCGGCGACCTGTCGCTCGTCTCGGTGACATTGCGCGAGGGCCAGAATCGCGAGATCCGCCGCCTGTTTGCGCGCGTCGGCGTCAAGGTGCGTAGGCTCGAACGCATCGCACTCGGGCCCCTGCAACTCGGCGGCCTGCCGATCGGTCAGTACCGGCGCCTGCGCGCGCCCGAAATCGAGGCACTGAATCGCGTGACCGGTCTTTGGCATGCGGCAGCGCCATCCTCTCCGGGCCGGTAAACTCTGCGGATGGCGGATTCAAACACCAGAACCGCGACCTGGCTGCTCGCCGTCATGGCGTTCCTGATCGCCTATGGTTCGCTTTATCCGTTTCGCTTCGCGGGCGTGGACGGCGCCGGCCCACTCGACCTGTTGCAGCGCCTGTCATTTGCGCGCACGACGCGCAGTGACCTCGCGGCCAATGTGCTGCTTTACCTGCCGCTGGGTGCAAGCCTTGCATGGCTGCTCACGACCCGGCTCGGCGGACTGCTGGCCGTCGTCGCGGCGACCGCGATCGGCGCGCTCCTGTCATTCAGCATCGAACTGGCCCAGCTCTATGAAACGCGGCGCGTTGCTAGCCTGACCGACGTCGCCTGCAACTCGATCGGTACGGCCGCAGGCGCCTTCATCGCACTCGCGATTGCCTCGACTCATCGCCGGCTGCGCGCCTCGCCACTGTCCGGCGTATTGCGGCATCCGGTTGCCACTGCGCTCCTTCTTTCCTGGGCAGGCTACCGGCTCGCGCCATTCACGCCGGTGTTTGATCCAGGAAAATGGGCCGCGGCATTTGTGCCGCTCGCCGAGGGCGGCTGGTGGAGCCCGGCTGCGATCCTCCCGCACATGTTCGCCTGGCTCGTGCTGACGCTTGCTGCCGAGCGCATTGCCACGGGACGGGCGCGCAGAGTGGTCACGATCGCGATGCTGTTGTTGCTGGCAGGGCGCGTGTTGTTCACGGATATGCGGCTCGAGCCCGTGGAACTCACGGGCATGGCCATTGCGCTTGCACTCGGCGGGCTAGTGCTGCGCCTGCCCGTCGAGCGCGCCGCCAGTCTTCTTGCAGCCGCCCTGATTGTGCTGATCGCGATCCAGGGTCTTTCGCCTTTCGATTTCCAGCTGGCCCAGGACCGCTTCGCGCTGGTTCCCTTCGGCGAATCCCTGACCCACTATCGCGCGACCAACCTGCCGGATATGTTTCTGTGCTGCTACAGCTATGGCGCCCTGGTCTGGCTTCTGGCACGCAGCGGACTCTCGGTTTTACCGGCCACGATGCTGGGGGCAGGCGTCATCTTTTCGGTCGAGCTGCTGCAAACCTGGCTGCCAGGGCATACGGCGGATATCACTGATCCGCTGCTCGCGATCGCGGCCGGCGGCCTGATCGCCGTCTTCGAGCGCGATAGGGCCACTCGATGAACGCCGGGCCGCGACCGCACGGGAACACCTTCGGGCCGGCATGGTCTATCTTTGTCAGCATGAAACCCGTACTGGCCGCCTTGCTGTTGTCCACCGCGACGCTTGCCGCTGCCGCCATCGCCGAGGAGCCTGCTATGGGCACGGCGCCTGCAGGCGCGACGCCGGTGTCCGTCGCGAGCCAGGCCATCGACCAGCGCATGGAGGCTTACGAGCAGTTCAAGACACTGTTCGATACGGCGCGATTCGAGGAAGCATTGCCGTTCGCACAGCGTGTGGTGGAATTGTCCGAAACCCATCCGGAACACGATGCCGAACTGCCAGTCGCCTACAACAATCTCGGCGCGACGCAATACCAGCTCAGCGACTACCAGGCGGCGGAAGCGAGCTACGGGAAATCGCTCGCACTCCTGGAGGAAAGTCAGGGTATCTCGTCGAGACGGATGATCGCTCCGCTTGCAGGCCTCGGCGCGGTCTACGCTGCGACCGACCAGCACGCATTGGCGGTGCAGCAGTACGACCGCGCGCTTGCGGTCAGCCGCCGCTCGGAAGGCCTGTTCAACCTGGCGCAACTGCCGCTGATCAAGAAAGTCGCCGCCAGCTACTTTGCACTCAGCGACTACGGTGGCGTCGAGCGCAATTATTTGTACGCGCTCAGGATCGCGGAGCAGAACTATGGGTACGACGATCCGCGCACGATACCGGCAACGATGGAGCTTGCTGTTTTTTATGAGTCCCTGAAGCAGTTTGTCTCAGCCCGCGGCCTTTACCTGCACGTGCGCGACATCAGCATGAAGGAGAGCGGCGGATTCAATCCGCTCGTGATCAGGAGCCTGATCGCCATCGGCCGCACGCACCGGCTGCAGTACACGATGCAGCCGGAATCACTCGAATACCAGCGGCTGCCCACCGATCAGATACCCGGCCAGATCGTTGGCAAGGTCTACAGCGATTCGCGGGTGCCGGAGGCCACGGAACGAGCTGGTCTCAAGTCCATCTTACAGGCGCTGGAGCTCTTGCGCGCCGTAGCGGATCCGCCGCGGCCACTGCTGGCCGAGGCCCTCGTTGAACTGGGTGACTGGTACCAGGCCACCTCGAGGGCGAACACGGCAACGCCCTTTTACGCCGAGGCCTCGAACATATTTGCGGCGGACATGGATTCAGGCAAGGGCAATCCGCTGCTCGTCCCGAGGATGGTCTTCTATCGGCCCCCGCTTGCGTCAACGCGCAGTACCGATAACGTCACGGGTACGGTCGTCGTGCGCGAGACGCTATTCAGTTTCGTCGTCAGCGAGACCGGCGATACGCAGGATCTCACTGTCGTGACCACGGACATGTCGGAAGGCCAGCTGGCGCAATCCCGTCGCGCCGTTGAGCGCGCGGTCTATAGCCCGCGTTTCGAGGATGGCAAGCCGGTGGCAACCGATGGCGTTCAGTTCACCAGCAAGTGGTACGAGCAACTCAAGGCTGAAGCGCCGTCAACCACCAGTTGAGGGTGGTAACTCTTCCGTTGCAGTCGGCGTTTCCGCAGGAGGCGGCACTGCCGTAGGCGTTGGCACTACCGTAGACGCTGGCACTACCGTAGCAGGCGGCGGCGCAAACAACTCCCCGGGATTTCGCAGCAGCAGGCGCACCGATTCCTGATCGGTGAACTCGACCGCGACTTTCGCGCCGGCATCGCGCATGGCGCGCTGGGTCGCAATCTGAAGCGGCTCCTTGCTTGCGAGCTGATGCACTTTTTCGCGGCCATAACCCGTGAATGTGAAGGCATCCACGCGCCCGCCGCTGCCGTCATAGACGGTCAGCAGGTAGCGGATCGTCACGATGAATGCCTCTCCCGCGACATCCTTGGGCGTCAGGAAAGAATATTCCTCGAAGCGCGGCTCCAGGACCATCACGAGCGGTGGTTGCAGCTCGGCAACACGCGTCGGGTCCTCGATTTGAACGACTTCCGCAAACATCGCCTTCAGCAGCCAGTCCAGATTCTGCACGTGCGCGGGACCCAGCGTGATCGCGTAGTCAATCTCGCTGCGCGTTTCCTTGTGCACGTACTCGCGGAATTCCTTCGAGTAGTAGATGCCGACCCGCGCCGGAAGCCTGTCGATCAATGGCGGCGGCAGCTGGGCCTGCGCAGAGAGATTCGTCTCCGTGCAGGCCGACAGCAGCAGCACGACCAGGGCGGCGAGACAGGGCCGCAGTGTGGAAAACTTCATGGAACACTCCGTCGCGCGCTTGATTCGCCTTCCGGCAGACCGACGAACACTCCACCGTTTCTCGCCGCCAGTATGCGCATCAGCGTCGCATAACGCATGCTCGTATGCTGGGGATATTCGTTCGGAATCGGAAATCCGAGCGCGTGGATACGCACCAGGCGCTCGCCCGTGCCGGAAGCGCGATTGATACGATCAACCGTGTCGACGACTTCCTGGATCGACGGCCCCGTGAATTCGTCGCCGAACACGTAAAGGCTGATCGAGCGATCCTGCGTCCAGAATGTCCGGATCGCAGCGATGATGCCTTCCGACGGACTCGAATTCGAGAACGCCTGCCAACCGCGGAACAGTTTCAGGATCACCTTGCGCCGCGCCGGCGAATCCGGGATCCACTTACCGCGGTATTCCGAAAACATGTATCCGCCCTCGTCATCCATGACCTGGATGCCCTTGAGCTTGGGGTAGATGTTCAGGACTTCGCCGAGCTTCTGTTCCGCATAGCGCCAGTTCTGCGACTGCATCGATCCAGAGGTGTCAACGATGAAGACCACCCATTCGCTGTCGATCGGAACGCCCGCAATCGGCTTGTCGTAGATGCGCTGGTGGCTGGATACCTGTCGGGTGCGCACTTCCTCGATCAGCGCAAGGCGCGCCGCCTCGAGCGTCTCGGAAATCTTCTTGGTGGACTCCTCCTCGTAAATGCTTGCCTTGTGCTTGCCTTCGATCGCCGACAGGTCGCCACGCAGCCTCGCGACGCGCTTCTGCTCCTCCGAAAGCTGCTCGATCCGTCCCCGCAACTCGCGTTCCAGCACGACCGAGGTACCGCGTAGCTCGTACAGTTCCTGCTGCAATTTCGCGATCTGGCCGTCAAGGTCCGCCTTCGCCTGTTCAAGCTGCATCGGCACTCCAAATTCACTCAGCACCAGCAGCAGGATGATCGCCCCGAAGCCGCAGCAGATGCAGTCGAGGAATGCCAGGCTGAAGACCTCCGTCTCGCGACGCTGCCGGCGGCTCATGGCCAGTCCTTGGCTGGGCTCAGGAATCCGCCGCCGGTCAAGCGCGCCAGGCGCCAGAAATAGATCGGGGCGGAAGGATCGCCCTCCATCGGCAACAGCACGACGCTGATCGGCGGCGGCGATGACGGCAGCGACTTCACCGCGGCCTTCATCAGGTCCTCGCGTTCCTCCGCCGTCACCAGCCGGCGGAGCAGCGGCGGTTTATCGCCCTGGGTCGGCAGGCCATCAGTGATCAGGATGACGTTGTCCGGCGCAGGTGACAGCTTGCTGATCACCGCGAAGGCATTCTGCAGGCTGGTGCCACGGGTCGGAGCCGTGCTGCGCAGTGCCTTCAACGCGAGCGCGATCTGTCCCGAATCCTTTACATTCAGCCAGCGGCCATCGCTGCCATCAACCAGCGGCCGCGCGTCGGTGTCGAAGGCGTAGACCTGGAATTGCGTCGTCTGCGGCAGGCGCGCCGCCACCCATTCGACCGTACTGATCGCCTGTTGCCACTTGGCCGCGGCGATCCTGCGCTCCGGGGGCATGTTGCGAAGGCGGATGATATTGACGATGGTCTCATCGAGCATGCTCGCCGAGGCGTCAACCAGGACCAGCACTCGCTTCCCCGCGATGCGGAGCGTCACCAGCTGCTGCTGGTCCACAACGCGCACGTCGGTTGTGCCACTGGCTGGCGGTGCTTTTTCCCTGAGCCGGCGGGTGCCTTCTTCGAGTGACTTGAGGTCGGCTTTCAGGCGCTCGAGGCTCTCCCGCCGCGCGAGCGTGTCGTATGCGTAGCGTGCGAGCTCCTCCTGCGTCAGGCGGATTTTCTCAAGCGCCTCGCGCGAAAGGCCGGCGGCCTTGACCTTGTCCTCGTCGGTCTCCGCAAGCGCATTGCGCAACTCCGCCAGATGGGTATAACCCTCGAGCACCTCTTGTTCGAGACGTCGCGCCTCTGCGGAGAGATCTGCACTCGACTTGATCCGGTCCAGACCGGACTGGGCGCTGATGATCGTGTAGAACAGCACGACCGCGCCGAACCCGCAGGAAATAACGTCCAGGAAGGACATACTGAAGGTCTGGGTCTGACGCCGCGCCATGCTCAGGCCACCGTCACCAGATCGAGGACGATTCCGGGCGTTCCGAGCCGCAGCCGGTCACCCGTTCCGAGCACGGCCTCGCCGTCGACCCTTTCGCCGTTGACAAATGTGCCGTAGCGGCTGTGGTCGCGGACCATGGCGACGCCGTCGCGACGCAGCAGTGTGCAGTGCGACCGTGAAACTCCTGCCTGCGGTCCGCTGAGCGCCAGGCGGCGACCCTGACCGTCACCGAGCCCGATCAGCAGCGGACGATCGTCGATCACATGCGCATGGCCATTCAAGATGACATGGGTCGGGCAGACTGCAACCGTCCGCCGCAATCCCTGGTCTGCGGCGACCACGTGCCTGCGTTGCAATGCTGTCGTCAGCGTGGGCGGTCCGGCTGCGCCGATCTCGTCGACGCGCGCCGCGGCCGCTGCGGCCGGGGCCGTATCGGGCAGAGACACGATCTCGAGGTCCTGCAGAGCAGCCAGCCGCTCGCGCAGCGCCGGCAATGCCGCAGCACGCGACGACAGCGCAAGCGTCACTGCTTCACCAGCGCGGCGACCGCTGTGCACCAGGTCGATCAGTTGCGCGTAGTAGGCCTCGGCGGCCAGCGCACACTGCTCCCGGCGCAATGTTGCCGTGAATGTACGTGCATCGGTTTCAATCGAAACGTCAATGGTCTCCTGAGCAGATAGCGCTGCAAGCCAGCCCGGCAGCCGCTCGTGAAGTTGCAATTCGGATGAGGCTTGATGCAGCGGATCGAAGCGCGTGCGCCGCACCATGGCCTCGCTGATCAGCTGCGCCCAGACTCCGTGCAAGGCCTTGATACCGACACGCGGCGTGATCTCGACGCGTGAGCGGCGCAACAGGCTTGCGCCCTGCAATTGCGTCAGTACGGCCTGGTGCAGATGAATGTCCAGGTGCAGGACTGTTGCGTGGGCAGGCAGATCGGCACAGGCAGCGACCGCGGCGTCCACGACTCCGGCCACGGGCATCGCGATGCATTTTGCGATGCCGAGTGCCAGGCCGATCTGCTGCAGGCGCATCGTGCCTGGCACCGCCAGCACGACCTGATCGCCGGGCTGTCCGATCGAGTTCCACAACAGAGACAGGTGCGCATGCGCGAGATCTGCATTTGAGACTGCCAGACCGGTCGTCGGTGCCTGCGAATCGGCCGCAAGATCGGACCAGAAGCGGTCGGCCGCCAGCACGGGTTGCAATTGCACCGCGGCAACTGCGGCCTCGCCGACCAGCAATCCCTGCGGATCCAGCAGCGCCACACCGGGACTTGCCGCCACGCGCGCACCGTCGCGCACCGCAACGAGCGCCGCATCCACCAGTTCGAGGCCGATCGTGCCCATCCTCATCGCACCTGGAGGTTGCGCAACAGCTTGTTGTCCAGGTAGGTCTCCGCGTCCAATACCAGCCGCTCCTGCGCGAGCTGCAGGTTGTGCAGCAGGAACATCAGCAGCAGCGACAGCAGCAGCGCGACCAGTGTCGAGTTGAACGCGACACCCAGGCCCTCGGTGACACCGGAAATGTCGCCGGTTACCGCCTTGTGCGCTTCCGCGAGCGCGTCGCCGATGCCGCGCACCGTGCCGATGAAACCGATCGCCGGGATCGCCCAGGCGATGTAGCGGATCATCGACAGCTCCGAATCCAGTCGCTCGGCCTCAGCTTGACAGACAGCATGCCCGGCGTCCGAGACATTCTGGACATTGCGGGTTGCTCCAAAGCGCGCCAGCGCCGCCTTGGAAGCGCGCACAACCAGCGATTGCTGCAGGAGCGCCGGCATCGACTCCAGCTGACGCACATATTCACGGGTATCCTCTGGCAGGATCCGCATACCCTCCGGCACGCGCACCGGGTCCTGGTCCAGCAGCTCCTGTTCGCTGCGCGTCGCACGGTTCTTGAAGCCGATCATTGCGAGTGCCCAGATCATCAGGATCACGCAGCTCTCCTGCTCCCAGTCTTTCATGATCACGAACAGCGACCGTTCAGGCACATAGTTCGGATCCTTGTCCATCTCCTCGGTCTGCACCGCGAGCACCGCGCGCGCATTGGGCCGCACCCAGGTGGACCAGATCGTCTGGATCACGATGGTGGCGGCCAGCAGGGAAATCATGCTGAACAGGAACTCTTTCGGATAACGGGTCTTCATGGGATCCTCAGATATCGATCGGGAATGAAACCGGAAAGTCCGCGCGCACTTTCTCGGTCGGGTTGAAGCGCGCGGGCGGCGGGCCCGCAGGCACCATGTCGGCCGGCAAGGGCGGCAGCACCTCGTCATCTACGGCCCTGGCTTCGGCTTCCGCCTTTGCGGCAGTTTCCTTTGCAGCGACTTCCTTCGCGTCGTCCGCGATATCCGGCCGCTCCGCTACCGGTGGCGAAACTATCGTCGCAGGCGGTGGCGCCTGTGGCTTCGGCGGATCGATCGCGAGTGCGCTGGTCGTCAGCAATGCGGCGAGCAGCAATATGAAATGGCGCATCTGCCTATTCCGCGTAACGTGCGATGCGGAAACCGATATCCGGGCGGCCGTTGCTTGCCGAGTCGCGCGCAGCGAGGCGCAGGTCCGGGATCTTGCCGGAGAGCCAGCTTGCGCCGCGAATCACGTAACTTTCCCCGGCGCGTGGACCGACAGCGTCCGTCGATACATGATCCGGCGCGACCACGTAGATCGAATACCGGTCAGTCATCCACTCGAAGACATTGCCGCCCATGTCGTAGAGGCCGAGCGGACTGGCCGGGAAGCGACCGACCGGCGCGGCGACCCGGTATCCGTCGTTGTAGCCGGTGATTGTCACCGGTGTCAGGTAGATCGCCGAAGTATCAGCCCAGTTGCCGGAACCCGCAGGCAAAGGCAGGTCGCTGCCCCAGGAATATTTTCGTATTGCCTGCCTGCCATCGTTCCGCGCCGCGAATTCCCATTCCGCCTCGGTCGGCAGGCGGTAACCAGTCGTCACTGGATCGACCAGCTCGAGCCGGTCGCCATGGCGTTCGTAAGCCGGCGGCAGCTTGTCGCGATCGGAGAGCCAGTTGCAGAACGCGACCGCATCCTGCCAGCTCACGCGCACCGTTGGCTGCCGCTCGAGATCGAGCGTCTCGTCCTTGAAGATGCCCGACAGGTGCTCGGCGCGGAACTCGCGGAATTCCTTGTTGGTGACCTGATAACGCGAGAGATAGAAGGGCCTCCTGAGCTCGATCACGCGCTCAGTCTCGTTGGAGCGCCGTCCCGGCTCGCGACGCGGGCTGCCCATCGTGTAGCGGCCGCCCTTGATCAGCACGAGTTCCTGGCCAAGCGCCGTCATCCTTTGCGCGGCGATGCCCGCGACGTGCGCCGCGCCCGCCGATTTCAATGCGTACTCGACGATTTGCGGCTGACCGGCCTGCGGCGTCACGGTTGCCTTGAATGTCTCGAGCCCGGCCTTGCGCACTTCGAGCACATGCGGCGCAGCGGGCAGGGATAGCGACTGATTCGCAGGACCGCGCGATGCGCCATCCACGTACAGCACGGCATCCGCCGGATCGCCGCGCACGCGGATCTCGCCGAGCACCGGCGTCAGATTCAGCGACACGGCGCGCTCGGCGCGACTCGCGACACTCACACTCTGCGTCACCGGCTTGTAACCCGCCTTGTTGACCAGGATTTCCTGCGGCAGGCCGGGCACGACAGACACCGAGAGTGGCGTCCGGCCACGATAACGGCCACCGATGCTGACATCGGCACCGGATGGATTGCTGCGCACCATCAGCGTGCCGTCCGGCATGCCGAGCTCGATCGGCCCGATCGCGAGCAGCTCGCCCGCGCGCACGGTGATCGGGCTTTCGAAACGGCGGAACTGCGGATGCACGATCGCGAGCGTGTAGTGCCCGGCGTCCAGCTCGGTTGCAAGCGGCGTGCGGCCAAGCTCCCGATCGTCGACCAGGACCATTGCGCCTGCCGGCAAGCTCTTCACGGTGAATTCGGCATACAGCGGATCGAGCTTCACGGTCAGTGGCTGGTGTTCGCCGCCGCCCGCGACTTCGAACCGGATGCGCTGTTCCGCGTAATGCGGCGCCTGGATCAGTAGTTCGCGCGTACCTGCGCCAAGTTCGTATTCGCCCGGCAGCTTGCCACGCGCGGCGCCATCCACGGAGAGCGTTGCGGCAACGCCGCCGGTGTCGAATACGACGATTCCCGGCAGGCGCTCGAGCGCGACGACGACCCGCTGCTCCGCCACATTGCCAACCTTGACCGCCATCGCTGCCTTCGCAAATCCCCCGGCCTCGACCAGTAATTCATAGTCGCCCGGCAGTACGAGGTAATTTCCCTTCAGGCCGAAGTCGAGCATCGTGCCCTTGAACTCGATGTCGTCCGGATCGACCTGCGGACTCGTGACGACCTGGACCGTCGTCGCGGCCATCATGAAGCCCAGCACCAGCAGCGTAACCGCGACGGCGCCCCACAGCGCAAGCTTGCGCCAGTTCCGTCGCGCGCGTGGGCGGGCGCCGTCTCTGCGGCGCGGCTCAAAGGCGACGACTGCGATCGGCAGCCGGTCGCCCTGATCCGTCGTGGATTCGAATGGCTGGCCCTCGAACTCCGGCGGTCGCGTCACATTGGAGACGCCGCCGTGCCGGACGACGATCGTGCGCCTGCCGTCGCGCTCTTCCAGCGCGAAGCTGACATCATCCATCACTGCTTGCTTGCCCGCCTCGGGCGTCACGCGCAGGTCTTTTCCCGACACATTCACGCGGGCGCGGATCTCCCCAGGCGCGCAACCGGGAATCACGACAGCCGCACCTGGGCCACCGACCGTCAATGGCAGGTCCGACGGCACGAGCGGCCGTTCACCCAGCGGTTCAGCGAGCCACAGTTCGCTCAAATCGTTTCCTCGCATTTCACGACGACCGCCGGCGGCGCCGAGCCCGGCATCAATATCACTTCACGCCGCACGTCCCGGAAACCGGTGCGCGTGCCCACGACCGTATAGCGGCCGGGCAGCAATTCGACGTCTCGCTGCGAGAAGGTACCGTATTGGCCGATGCGATAGATCGCGATGCTGGTCAGGCCGTCCGACTCGAGGCGAAGGCGCACGGGCTTCTCCGCAGCCAGGGCGAGACGCTCGAGGTCACTGGCTGCCGTGGCCAGGTGCTGGCGCGGATTGCCGGTGGCGGCCGCCATCGCAAGCACCGTGCGCGCCTCGCCCCGACCCGTCGGGTCCCACAAACGCTCCTGATGCTGCATCAGTGCGTCGATTCGCTGCTGCAGTTCCACGCGCGACTGGCTGCGCACGATTCCCTCGCGCGCCGATGCGAGCCCCGGCTCCAGGCCCGCGGCTTCCCGCCATGCCACGAGGGCCTCGTCCCAGCGTTCATCACTCTCGGCGCTTGCTGCGCGGGCCTCGAGCAGCTGAAGTGCAGACACGCGCTGGCCCTGGTCGAGCGATGCGAGCGCATCACGCACTTCCCTGGAATCCGGCCGCAGCGCCAGCGCCTGCTGAAATGACGCCCGCGCCGGTCCCGTACGGCCTGCCGTGAGATCCGCGAGTCCGCGCGACATCGCCGCAGCGAAGGCGTCATCAGACTTGCGGGCCGCAAGCCGCGCCAGGCCATCGGTCGCTCCCGGCGCCGCCGCATCGAGTGCGAGCGCCTTCCTGAATCCCTGCTCGGCCTCAGCGAGCCTGCCTGTGCGCTCCTGCGCGACCGCGGCATCCACAAACGTGAAGGCCTGATCCAGCCGCGCCGCCCGCTCGATACCGGCGCGCGCCGCTGCATGGCCGGGCTCGATTGCGAGCGCGGATTCGAATGCCGCGCGAGCTTCCGTGGTCTTCCCCTGCGCGAGCGCCGTTTTGCCGCGATCCAGCGCCTTCTGCAACGCGCCGGGCCTTTCTTTCTCGAGGCCAGCCAGTTTCGCGGCCGCCGCCTCCCAGGCCTGCTGAGCCGCAGCGTAATTGCCGACCGCGAAACTTTGCGCAGCCTGACCGCCAGCAACACGCGCCGCGGCGAATCCGTCTGTCGCCCAGCTTGCCGCCGAATGCGCATCGAGCGCCGCAAAGGCTTCATCGAAACCGGCGCGCGCTTTTTCCGCGGCGGCTTTCTGCGTCGCGGTGTCCGCGGACTTCTGTTCTGCGGCTTTGCGCTCGCGGCTCTTTGCCTCGGCGTCGTCGCGGGCCACCTGCACGATGCCCGTGTCGTGCGTGGCGAGATATTTCGGCAGCCAGATGAAAATAGCCGCCACCGCAGCGGCCGCTGCAAGGTACACCGCGGGCAGCCAGCGGCGGCCAGGGCTGCTCGCTGGCGCCGGTGTCGCGCCGAGCGCATGCGCCTCGACCATGCCGATCTCATCTTCATCCGATGCCATGAGCCGCTTGCGCAGCTCAGGCAGGCTCGCGGGCCGCTCCTGCGGCGATTTCGCCAGCAGCCGCAGCGCCAACTCGCGCACGCCGACCGGCACCGTGCCACGCGGCAACAGCGGCGGCACGGGTTCGAACAGCACGCGCTCGCGGGTGATCTCGGGGTAATAAGGAGGATGGCCGGCGATCAGCTCGTAGAACATCGCGCCGAGCGCATAGAGATCGTCAGCCGGTGTCGCCGGAGCGCCGCGCAACTGTTGCGGGCTCGCGTTGTACGGCGAGCCACCCGGCGGTGCTGGCCCGCCCGCGAGCGCGGCAAGGCTGAAATCAGCGAGACGCGCGCGACCCGTGGCGTCCAGCAGCACATTGCTGCACTTGAGATCGCGGTGGATCAGATTCTGCGCGTGAGCGGCAGCGAGTGCCCCGATGACATTGTCCGCCGCCTGTTTCCAGCTTTCGAAGGACCGGCCGCGGAACTGGCCGAGATCGCCGCCTTGCTGGTATTCCATGACGACCAGCGAGCAGTCTTCGACCCGCAGCACATCGTGGATCGGAACCGCATGTTCGACACCGAGCGACCGCACGCCGGCTAGTTCGGCTGCGAGGCGCGCGGCAAGGCCAGGATCGGCCTGGAAGAAGATCTTGAGCGCAACGGGTTCGCCGCGCGTGGCGTCATTCGCGAGCCACACCTCGGAGGTGCCACCACTGCCCAGTTGGCGAATCAACACAAACCGGGCGCCGAGTTCGAGCCCGGGAGTCGGTTCCATCATCCTGGATCAGCCCGCGCCGCCCGCCTGCGCTCCCGGCGTGGTCGCGTCCACGGCCGGCGCAGTCGGCACCAGCCCGGTTTCCTCGCGGTACAGTTCATGCAGCAGCCGGCGCCATTCCGCGTATTGCTCCTCCGCCGTACCTGTCAGGCGCAGCGTACGCCCCTCGACGTCGACGACGAGCGGCGTAGCCTCGGACTGGAACGAATTGGACATTTCCTTCAGCGACTCCGTATGCATCTTGGCTTCCTCGCCCTTGCGATAGCCACTGACGACGGCCGCGACGCCACCCGCGACCGCGCCGTAGCTAGCGGCGCTCACCGCCCGGTCGCAGGTGCTGCCAGAGCAGCTGTCCAGAACAAATATCGCCGCGGCGATCGCAGCTACGCCCAACGCCATGCGATTGTGCTTCTGCGCCTTGAGTTTCTCCTCGGCGGTGATTTCGTCGTAGGTGTAGCGTCGCCAGCCCGTGTACGGCTCCGCGAGTTTCTCACTGAATGCCGCGTAGTTCTCGCTGACCGTGTCGATCATGCCGTAGTCGCGCTCGCGGATCTGGCGGACGCGTTGCAGCAGCAGGTCATCGTCCGCCGGCAGGCGCAGCACGCGGTACTGGCCCTTTTTCGCGTTCTTTTCAAGGTACTGGCTGAAGGCCACGGGTGCGAAATCGGCGGCGAAGCGCAATTCGCTGACGCGGCGGATGTTGGCAAGGTCCGCGCCTGACCTGGTCTTGCGCGCCGCCAGCAGGTCGTCGGCGATCGCGACATAGACATTCTCGAATGGATCGCGTCCGGCGCTATAGCCGTCTTTGTAGGCACGGGTGTCGGCGAGGCCCTCGTATTCCTTGCCGGCGATCCACGCGCGGCCTGTCGCATCGGTCGCCGTCACGGCGAGCTTCAGCGTCGTGCCAGTGGATTCGATGATGCGTCCATCTACCGTCAGGTCGAATGAAACAACTGTCGCCGGTACAACCCGCGCCGTGCCCCAATGGCCGGTGCCTTCAAGCGTGTCGCGCAACTGCATCGCGAAATAGCGCGCCTCGGCCTTGCGGATGTCAGGATAGATGCGCGTCTTGTCCGCGAGATCCGGATCTTCTTCCACTTCCTTGGGTATCC
>SHZN01000020.1 GCA_009692245.1 Gammaproteobacteria bacterium | reverse complement strand
CATTTACCGCGAAGAAGTGTACGACCCGAACACCACGCGCAAGGGCATCGCGGACATCATCATCGCGAAGCAGCGCAATGGGCCGATCGGCGAAGTGCAGCTGACCTTCCTCGGCGAATACACCCAGTTCAAGGACCTCGTAGCCGAGTCCTACGGCGAGGGCGTGTTCTGACCCCTGTGATCCGTGCCGTCATCGACACGGCGGCATTGCGCCACAACCTCACCCGCGTACGCGAGGTCGCGCCCGACAGCCGCGTGCTCGCAGTCCTGAAGGCGAACGCCTACGGTCACGGCATGGTGGCGGTCGCATCGGCCCTCGCGGGCGCGGACGGATTTGCGGTCGCACGACTTGACGAGGCGATCAGATTGCGCGCCGCCGGATACACCCAGAGAATCGTGCTGCTCGAGGGCGTGCAGGGGGCCGAACAACTTCGCGAAGCCGCAGAGAACTGCCTCGAACTGGTCGTGCACGAGCCTGGGCAGATCGCCCTGCTCGAAGCCTGGCGTGGCGCGCATCTGTTCCAGATCTGGCTGAAAATCGACTCCGGCATGGGTCGGCTCGGGTTCCGGCCCGGCGAGCTTCCTGCGGCGCTCGGGCGTCTCTCAGATTGCAAGGCCATCACGCGGCCTATCGCGCTGATGACCCACCTTGCCGAGGCTGAATTGAAAGACAGCGAGCGTACCCGTGCCCAGCTTGAATGTTTCGAGCGGCTTACCGCGGGTCTTTCGGGCGAGCGCAGCATCGCGAATTCGGCGGCCATGATTGGCTGGCCGGCGACCCGCACAGAGTGGGTCAGGCCCGGCCTGATGTTGTACGGAATTTCGCCGTTTGCCGGCGCAACCGGTGTTGGTCTCGGCCTGCGGCCTGCGATGACGCTGGAGAGTCGCGTGATCGCGGTCAGGGAGCTGGTGGCCGGTGATCGCGTCGGCTATGGCGGGGCCTGGACCGCACGGCGCGCGACACGCATCGCGGTCGTCGCGGCGGGCTATGGCGATGGCTACATGCGCAATACCGCGAACGGTACGCCGGTCCTCGTCAACGCGCGGCCGGCGCCGATCGCCGGTCGCGTCTCGATGGACATGCTGACGGTCGATGTCACGGAACTGCCGCAGGTCGCGATCGGCGACCCGGTCATCCTGTGGGGAAACGGCCTGCCGGTGGAGACCGTGGCCGCGGGGGCCGGCACCATCCCCTACGAACTCGTGTGCCGCGTCGGTCAACGCGTGCACATCGAAGTGTGCTGACCGACCCGTGAGGATCCTGGTCACGGGCTCCTCCGGGCGGATCGGCGGCGCCATCGCCGCACGGCTCTCGCTGCGGCATCAGGTCACCGGTCTCGACCTGGCAGCCGGCCCAATGACATCGGTGCTGGGTGACATCCGCGATGTTCGCCTGCTAGCCACGATTTGTGGCGGCATCGACGCTGTAATCCACACGGCTTCGCTGCACGCACCCGACCTGGGAATCCGATCGGAGCAGGAGTTCCGCGACACCAACGTCGAGGGCACGCAAAGATTGCTGGCCGCCTGCGGCGAGGCCGGCGTCTCCCGCTTCGTCTACACGAGCACGACCTCGCTCTATGGCTGCGCGCTGATGCCCGTCAGCGGTGAGGCCGTGTGGGTCACGGAAGAACTGCAGCCGGAGCCGCGCGACATTTACGACGAGACCAAGCTCAGTGCCGAGCAGGCCTGTGCCGAAGCGGCGCGCGGTGGCATGACCTGCATCAGCCTGCGGATGTCGCGCTGCTTTCCAGAGCATCCGCGCCTGGTTGCGATCTACCGGCTGTATCGCGGCGTCGACGCGGCGGACGTCGCGCAGGCCCATGAACTGGCGCTCGCGCCCGGGCTTTCGGGATTCCAGGTCTTCAATGTCTCCGCGCATTCCCCATTTACACACGCCGAGTGCGGGACACTGCTTGCGGACGCAAGAACAGCCGTGCTGGCGCATCATCCCTGGGCGTTGCCCGAGTTCGCGCGTCGCGGCTGGGCGTTGCCGGAGTCGATCGATCGCGTCTATGTTGTGGACAAGGCGATCGCGGGGCTCGGATACCGGCCAGCGCATGATTTCAAATCGCTGTTCCGCTGAGGAGAATGTCCATGTCGAGCGTCGGATACCACGAGCCCATCGAGGAATTGTCGGATGAAACCCGTGACATGCACAGGGCGATCGTCTCGCTGATGGAGGAGCTGGAGGCGGTCGACTGGTACAATCAGCGTGCCGATGCCTGCAAGGACCCTGACTTGAAGGCAATCCTCGCGCACAATCGCGACGAGGAGAAGGAGCACGCGGCGATGGTCCTCGAATGGATCAGGCGCCGTGATGCCGTGCTGTCGAAGCAGCTCAAGGCGTTCCTGTTCAGCGACAAGCCGATTACGCACGGCTGACCCGATACCGGAGGCCCCGATGGAAATTCTCTGGCCGGCATTTGCCCTGTTTGCACTGACCGCGGCCGTTGTATTGCGGCTCGCCGGCCTGCGCTGGCGTGCAGTGCGCGCCCGTCTGGTCGATCCGCGCTTCTACAAGATCTATCGCGGCGATGGTGAACCGGAAGAAGTCGCGGTCGTGTCACGCCACCTCATCAATCTTTATGAGGCACCGACGCTTTTCTACGGAGGCACCGCGATTGCATTCGCGGCGGGAGCCGCGGGAATGCTGCTGGTTGCACTCGGCTGGGCGTACGTGGGGCTGCGGTATCTGCACAGCTTCATACACCTCGGCTCAAATGACGTGCTTTGGCGTTTTCGCGTCTTTGCGTTGAGCTGGCTGGTGCTGGTGGCCTATTGGGCAGTGGTCGCGCTGGAACTTGCGAGACGGCCGGCCGGCGGCATGGCGGGCTAGGCTCGGACTGGCTTCTGGGGGCCACCGGCGTACTCGCGTTCGGCTTGGTCGGCCAGTTTTCGTCGATGTAACTCAGAGGGGATGAAATCATGACGCTCGAACTGAAATACCTCGTACTCGTTGCAGTGCAGACTGCATTACTGTGGGTGCCGTACATTCTTAACAGGATGGCCGTGCGCGGTCTCGTGGACGCGGTCGGCTATCCAGAAGACCCAAAGCCGCAGGCACGCTGGGCCCAGCGCCTGCAGGCCGCCCATGCGAATGCGGTCGAGAATCTGGTGGTGTTCGCGGCACTGGTGCTGGTCGCAGACGCGATCGGCTTATCGAATGAGGCAACGGTGCTCGCGTGCTGCGTTTATTTCTGGGCGCGTCTTGCTTATGCCGTCGTGTATGCGTTCGGCATACCGTGGTTGCGCACTGTCACATTTGCGGTGGCATTCGCCTGTCAGGCGACGCTGGCCTGGCAGTTGCTGGCCTAGGGGCCTAGCCGTCGAAAAACCCCATCTTGACGCCGGCGAGCGTGATCACATCGTTGTCATGCAGCCTGCGGGCCTGTGGGCCGATCGGCTGGCCGTTAACCAGCGGAAAATCGCCTGGCTTGCTGCTCTCGACGTGGACGACATAGTAGCCGTCGGAGCGCCGGCTGATGGCTGCCACCTGCACACCCGGTCGCCCGAGTGTCGTCAGGGTCTTGGCCAGTTCCAGTTCGCGTCCGGCGAACTGGCCGGATAGAACCTGCAGTTTGGCCGGGCGTGACGGTGGTGGTTTCTCCCCAAAGCCTGTCGGCGCGGCCGGTGCGGCTGCGCTGTACCGGCGCAGCGTTTGCCGCCGCGGCTGCGGCAGCCGCGGCGGCTGCATCGGTAGCTGCTTTCAGGCGGCTTTCATTGACCTGGCCGGGTTGGATGACCAATGTGCGTTCGAAATCGTCCTGCTCCGAGCTTTCGACCTGGCTGTCGACGAAGCGCAGGTGATGGTGCCCGATGGTTATTACGTCACTGTGCGTCAGGGCATGCTTCTTGATGAGCTTGCCATTGACGTAGGTGCCATTCGTGCTGTTGAGGTCCTCAAGAAAAGAGTCGTTCAGGATGTTGATAAGCAGGCCGTGGTGACCACTGACCGCCGCATTGTCGATGCGCACGTCATTGTCCGGCAGGCGGCCGACCGTGTACCGCTCTTTGGTCATGTTGTATTCGGCCAAAACCTGGCCATCGAGACTCAAAATCAGGCGCGCCATAGACTCCCTCGCTGCCCGTTAACCAAACCAGGCCAATATTCTGTCAAGTATGCCCCGCCGCGCGGGGAAAAGTTCGACCACCTGCGCCAGCAGGACCGAGATGTTGTCCCGGCCACCACTATCATTTGCCAGCTGCACCAGCTGCCTGGCAACCGTGTCAAGATTACCGCCGAACGTACTGATGGTTAAGTGAATATCCTCGTCTTCGACCATATCTGTGAGGCCGTCCGAACAAAGTACCAGCCAGTCCCCCGGTTCGACCGGGTACTCATGCACTTCGACGTCCACGGTTGGCTCGACGCCGAGCGCCCTGGTCACGTAATTCTTGTTGGTGGCGCGCTGCGCCTCCTCAGGCGAGTAAAAGCCGCGGTCGACCAGCTCCTGGAGCAGCGAATGATCCATGCTCAGCTGCTCGAAATTCTCCTTGCGCAGCCGGTACATGCGTGAGTCCCCGACGTGGGCAATTGCGACTCGATTGTCGTGAAAGAGCGCCGTTACCACGGTCGTGCCCATGCCTTCGCACTGGCTCTGGGATTTCGAAGTCTGGTGGATGATCTTGTTGGCGCGGGCAATCGCGTCGCGCAGGATGATGCCCGGACGGTGCAGGCCGGTCGTCTTGTCGATACCTTCCAGTTCCTGGGCGAGGTATGCCTCGCGCACCAGATTCACGATGGTCTTGACGGCAATTCCGCTTGCGACCTCGCCCGCGTTGTAGCCACCCATGCCATCGGCCAGCACAAACAGCCCGATGTCGCCGTCCCAGGAGATCGAGTCCTCGTTGTGCTCGCGCACCTTGCCGGTGTCGGTCAAACCGACGGCCTGGATGCGATTTCGCAGGGAGACGTAACGACCAATTAACGCAAGGCCGGATCTATCGTGCGCGAGCAGTCGCGCAAGGACTGGGCCATCTCGGCGCCATTGCGGTAGCGCAACTCCGGGTCTTTCTCCAGAGCGCGGTCGATGATTACGGACATGGATTCCGGCAGGTCGGGACGCACGGCGCGCAGTGGCGGGTGCGCTTCAGCCGAGATTTTCTGCATCAATCCGGGTATCGAATCGGAGCGAAACGGCAGCATGCCGGTCAGCAGCTGGAACAGCGTGACGCCAAGCGAAAACAGATCCGATTGGGCCGTGACGGGTCGTGCATCGAGCTGTTCCGGCGCCATGTAGGAGGGCGAGCCGAGGATGACGCCGGTGCGTGTTGCGCGGCTGTTGTCGAGCCGTGCGACGCCGAAATCCATGACGCGGACGCGCCGGTTGCGCTGGTCGAAGACGATGTTGGCCGGCTTGATGTCGCGATGAATGACGCCGCGTTGATGCGCGAAATACAGGGCGTCCGCGACCCTCGCGCACATCTCGGTCACCATGCGTGGCGGCAGCAGCTTCCCTTCGAATGCGTGCATGCCGAGATTGACGCCCTCCACGTATTCCATCGCCAGGTACACGAGGCCGTCGTGTTCGCCGGATTCGCGGACCTCGACGATATCCGGGTGGGCGAGCCCGCCGGCCGCGTCGGCTTCGCGCAGCAGCCGCATCTTGGCGTCCTCGAGCAGGTCGTCGGGCCAGTCATCGGCGAGCGTCAGCATCTTCAGCGCGACGACGCTGCCATTGTTCTCATCGATCGCCTTGTAAACGGTCGCAGTCGCCCCGCGGCCGAGTTGCTGTTGCAGCCGGTAGTGGTGGAATACCTGACCTGGGCGCAACGCGAATCCCGGCGTGCCGCGGGGCTTTTCTGCGGGAGTCGCCGCCACGGGTGGCCTGCCGCCAGCCGGCGCAGCGCTGCCCGCACCCTGACCCGGCGGGCCGGATCGGTTGCGCAGCCAGCGACCGCAACCGGATTCGTCAGGCATGCGCCATCCGACCCATGCATCTCAACATCCACGAATCATAAACAGGCGAGCAGTCCGCCGGTACTGTAATCGCCGGATTTTCAATGTGTTATGGCCTAAACCGCGACCTGGGCCGCAGTCCAATCGGCCGCCAGCCTGCGGATGGTGCGTGCTAGCATCACCGCTTCCCCTGGCCGGAC
Organism: Gammaproteobacteria bacterium; assembly: GCA_009692245.1. Classification (GTDB taxonomy): domain Bacteria; phylum Pseudomonadota; class Gammaproteobacteria; order Steroidobacterales; family Steroidobacteraceae; genus SCUD01. The sequence goes on along the minus strand of SHZN01000020.1, from coordinate 12,034 downwards.
CGCAGCGATGCCGAAGCCACGCACCGTGTTTGTTTGCTCGTCCTGCGGCGCCGATTCCCCCCGCTGGCAAGGCCAATGTCCGTCCTGTGGCGAGTGGAACACGATGTCTGCCTTCAACGCGCCGCGGAAGCCGCGCGCCGCCCAGTCGGGCACCCTGGACATTGCCGCGTCGCAAGCTGAGCCGATCGGGCAGATTACTGCAACCGACGGTGACCGGCTTGGCACCGGCTATGCCGAATTTGACCGAGTGCTGGGTGGCGGTCTGGTCGCGGGATCGGTGACGCTGATCGGCGGTGATCCAGGCATCGGCAAGTCCACGCTGCTGTTGCAATGTGCCGCGGCGATGTCCGCCGGTGTTCCGGTGTTGTACGCAACCGGCGAGGAATCCGTGCGTCAGGTTGCGGAGCGCGCCAGGCGGCTCGCCGTGCAAGGACCAGCGCTTTCACTCATTTCAGAGACCTCGGTCGAACGCATCCAGGAGGAGTGCGCGCGCGTGGGCGCCAGCGTACTGATCATCGATTCCATTCAGACCATGTCCGTCGGAGATGTGGAGGCCGCGCCCGGCGCCGTGACGCAGTTGCGGGAATCGACGGCGCGGCTGGTACGCCATGCCAAGGCCGCGGGCACCTCGGTGCTCTTGATCGGCCACGTGACGCGTGAGGGCGTCATCGCCGGTCCACGCGTGCTCGAGCACATGGTCGACACCGTGCTCTATTTTGAAAGCGATTCCGGCAGCCGTTTTCGCGTGATCCGGGCGGTCAAGAACCGCTATGGCGCAGTGAATGAAATCGGCGTGTTTGCGATGGATGAGCAGGGCCTGCGTGAGGTCCGTAATCCTTCGGCTATCTTCCTGTCACGCGGCAGCGAGGCGGTGCCAGGTTCCGTCGTGACTGTGGCCCGCGAAGGCACGCGGCAGATGCTGATCGAGGTCCAGGCGCTGGTTGACCCGAGCCAGGCGGCGAATCCGCGCCGCGTCGCGGCCGGATTCGAGGGGAACCGCGTGGCCCTGCTGCTCGCCGTGCTGCACCGGCATGCCGGGATCGCACTGCATTCACACGATGTATTCGTCAATGTCGTCGGCGGCGTTCGTCTCGCCGAGACGGCCGCCGATCTCGCGGTGGTTGCGGCCATCGCATCGAGCGTGGGCGGGGGATCCTTGCCGAAGGAACTTGTGGTTTTCGGTGAGCTCGGCCTGACCGGGGAAATCCGGCCTGTGCCCTATGGCGAGGAGCGGTTGCGTGAGGCCGCCAAGCACGGCTTCCGCCGCGCGATCGTGCCGCAGGCCAATGCGCCACGTCAGGCCATCGCGGGCATCGAAGTGGTGGCGGCGGCCAGGCTGCCGGAGGCGCTCGCGGCCTTGCGCTGAATCCGATCGCCGCCGTCAGCGGGCGGGCAGGATTCGGGCCGTGCGCACGGCATTGTCGGCGACCTGAAGGACTTCGATCGTGCGCCCGCCGATCTGCAGGGTCGCCCCCGGCTCCGGTATGGACTCGAGGTGCTCGACGATCAGCCCGGAGAGCGTCCTTGGTCCGTCCGTGGGCAGGCTCAGTCCCCATGCCCGGTTGATTGATCGCAGCGTCACGCCGCCGGGAACGACATAGCTCCCATCAGGCCGCGCGCTGAAGTCGAGGCGCGGCATTGCCGGCTGGGTCGTGAATTCCCCGACCACTTCCTCGAGGATGTCCTCCAGCGTGACCAGGCCGCGCACGTCGCCGTATTCATCGACGATGAATGCGATGCGACGACGAAGCCTGCGAAAGCGCAGCAGCTGTGCATGGAGCGTCGTGCCTTCGGGCGTGAACAGCGCTTCGCGCTGCCCGGCAATTTCACGCAGCCTGTCCCGCGTCAATCGACCGGCAGCAATCTCGTTGGCGACGAGCCTCATGTGAATGATGCCAAGTACGCGATCCAGGCCACCCTCGAACAATGGCATGCGCGTGTGCTGCGTTCGCCGCAGCAGCCCGACGATATCGTCCCAGTCCGCCGCGATGTCGATACCCTCAATCTCGCTGCGCGGCACCATGATGTCCTCGACGCTGCGTCGCTCGAGATCCAGCAGCGCCTCCACCATGAGCTGGCGCTCCGCGGATTCGCTGGCAAGCGCATCGGCGATGTCGGCGATGGTCTCGTCGGGATCGCGTCGAGCGGCAGGCTGTCCACTGCGCGCCGCTGGCAACAACAGGAAGAATGGCGCCAGCGGCCAGAGCATCACGACAGCGGCAAATTCGCTTTGAATGCCGGGCCGTCGCAACGCGCTGCCACCCGTGAGTGCGAGCAGGAACGCAAGCCCCACGACCGCGATCAGAGCGACCGTCATCCGGATCTCGATCGGCGCAAGCAGAACGCAGGCTGCAATCGCTCCCAGGAGTGTGATCCGCAGAAGCCAGGCGGCATGGCGCGCGCGGCGCGGCTCGGTGGCGAACCGGCGGCGAAGACTCAGGGCGGCAGAGTCGCCCGGCTGCCGCGCCGGCAGGCGCCTCGATCGCAAGGCCGGTGTCGCGGCATCCAGCAAGGCAGTCAGGAACAGCAGCACAATGGCCGCGAGGCCGCTCAAGCGTTCAACCCCAGTGCCGCCCCAGCAGGACCTCGAGCACAAACTTGCTGCCGAAATAGGCAAGCGCGAGCACGACGAAGCCTGCAAGCGTGTAGACCGCCGCCTTGCGGCCGCGCCAGCCGAAGCGCCAGCGCCCGAATAGCAGCACGGCGAAGATCAGCCAGGCGGTGAGCGCGAGGATCGCCTTGTGCACCAGGTGCTGCGCGAACAGGTCGGTCACAAACAAGAGGCCGGCCAATATCGCAAGGGTCAATGCCGCCATGCCGGTGCCGATCACCGTGAACATCGCATGCTCGAGACTTTCGACGGGCGGCAATGACATCAGCCAGTTCGCGGGGCGCTTGCTGCGCAATTGCCCGTCCTGCAGTGCCAGCAGGATGACAAGCACGGCGGCGATCGAGAACATGCCGGCCGACCCCAGCGCCAGCAGGATATGTGCCGCGACTGGCCAGCCCACTTCGGCGGTATCACGCGCTTGTGGCATGCTGCCGGTGCCGGCTGCAAGCAGTGCTGCGATCCCGAGCACGACCGCGGTAACCCCGCGATAACCCCGTGAGACGAGCGCGAGCACGCCGCCGGCGCCGATGACCAGTCCCATCAGCGACGCACTGTCGGCGATGTCCATCGCGGCCTCACCCAGCGGCCGCAGGGAGTCGGCGAGCCACAGCGCATGGGAAAGCCAGGCAGCGACCGCGAGGTACAGCGCGGGCTCGCGCCATGCCACCCGGCCACCGCCGCGCCTGGCGGCATGCACCGAGGCCGCAACAGCAACCAGGTAAAGCAGGATGACGATAAAACCGCGCAAGACTGGCTCCGCAATCGCGTGCGGTCATTGTACAGGGGGCCGACTTATAATCCGCGGCTGCACGATTTTGCGGCAAGCGCCGCGAGGCTGCCTCCCGGATGTTCGATACACTCGCCGCGCGCCTCGGCCAGGCAGTCGATTCGCTGCGTGGACGGGGTCGCCTTTCCGAGGCCAATATCGCCGATACGCTGCGCCAGGTGCGCATGGCGCTGCTCGAGGCGGATGTCGCGGTCCCGGTCGTCAAGGCATTCATCGATGCCGCGCGCGCACGCGCGATCGGCGCCGAGGTCATGCGCAGCCTGACGCCCGGCCAGGCATTCGTCAGAATCATCCATGAGGAGCTGACGCGGGTCATGGGCGAACCGGGCCGCGGGCTCAATCTGCGTGCCCAGCCGCCGGTCGTTATCCTGCTCGCCGGGCTGCAGGGCGCCGGCAAGACGACGACGGCGGCCAAGCTCGCGCGGATCCTGATCGAACAGCGCAAGCGAGTGCTGCTGGCGAGCACCGATATCTACCGGCCGGCCGCCATGACGCAGCTCGCCCGGCTCGCCGGCCAGGTCAATGCCGATTACTTCGAAGCGCCCGCGGGCACGAACCCGGTCGACATTGCGGTCGCGGCCGTCGCCCATGCACGCCGTCACTTGCACGACGTGGTCATTATCGACACGGCCGGTCGCCTGCACGTGGACCAGGAGATGATGGCCGAAGTGCAGGCGATCGACCGCGCCGTCTGCTCCACCGAGAAACTTTTCGTCGTTGACAGCATGGCGGGCCAGGATGCCGTTAATGCAGCTCGTGCCTTTGACGCCTCACTGGCATTGACCGGCGTAATCCTGACCAAGGCCGATGGTGATGCGCGCGGCGGGGCGGCGCTGTCTGTGCGCCATGTGACCGGCAAGCCGATCCTGTTCCTCGGTGTCGGCGAGAAAATCGATGCACTCGAGGTTTTCCATCCGGAGCGCGTGGCATCGCGCATCCTCGGCATGGGCGATGTCTTGACGCTGGTCGAGCAGGTCCAGGCAGGCGTGGATCAGGAGCAGACGCGGCGGCTGGCAGAGAAGCTGGCCAAGGGCCGCAGCTTCGACTTTGCCGATCTGCGGGAACAGCTGGGCCAACTGAAGCAGATGGGAGGCATGGCCGCACTCGCGGACAAGCTGCCCGCGCAGGCCCTGCCACCAGGTGCGCTTGCCCAGGTCGACGACCGGTCCATCGGGCGCCAGATCGGGATCATCGATTCGATGACCCCTGCCGAGCGCCGGCGCCCGGGCATCATCGACGGGTCGCGCAAGCGCCGCATTGCGGCCGGCGCAGGCGTGCAGGTGCAGGAAGTCAATCGGCTGTTGAAGCAGCATCTGCAAATGGAAAAGGTCATGAAAAAGATGAAGGGTGGTGGCCTTACACGGATGTTGCGAAGCCTTGCAGGGCGCAACCCCGGCGGTCACGGCCCGCGCTGAATCGAGCGGTCAGCAGTGCCGCCTAAGCCTTTCATTGCCCGCATGATCTGAGTAGAATGCCCGGCTCTTTGACGGGGCCAGAAGGCTCCCGGGCTGCGAGGAATTCATCCGATGGTGACGATTCGACTGACACGCCGTGGCGGCAAGAACGCGCCGTTCTATCACGTCGTCGTCACGGACAGCCGCAAGCGGCAGGGTGGCCTGGTGCTGGAGCAAGTCGGGTTCTTCAACCCGGTCGCCCGGCGGAAGGCTCAGAAAATCGAGCTCAACCTGCCGCGGATCGACTACTGGACCGGCACGGGCGCCAAGATGTCCGATCGTGTCCGCACGCTCGTGATGGCATTCCGCAAGCAGGCGGCGGCCTGATTGCCTAGCGGGTCGCCGCATGGCGGAGTCACCGTCGCAAGCGGCTGGAGATAGCCGGATCGAATTGGGCCGCATCACCGGGTCCTTCGGTGTCCGCGGCTGGGTCAAGATTGTGTCCTACACGGAACCGCCGGAACAGATACTGGCATTCCCGGTATGGCGGGCTGACCTGCCTGGTGGCGGGCATCGGGACCTGACGCACCTTGAGGGTCGTCGTCACGGCAAGGGCCTGGTGGCGCGACTGACGGGTATCGACGACCGTGATCAGGCCACGGCGCTGGCGCGGCAGGAATTGTGGATCGAGCGTCGCGAATTGCCGGCGCTCCCGGGCGGTGAGTACTACCAGGCCGATCTGGTCGGACTCGAGGTCGTGAATCTGGAGGGCCATGTGCTGGGGCGCGTGGACCATTTTCTGGATACCGGGGCCAACGCCGTCATGGTCGTGATCGGCGAGCGCGAGCATTGGCTGCCGACGGTTCCGCGCCATGTACCGAAAGTAGATCTCGAGCGCGGGTGCATTACGGTCGACTGGGACCCCGATTTCTAGATGCACATAGAAGTCGTCACGCTGTTCCCGGAACTGATCCGGGCGGGTCTCGCGGAGGGTGTCGTCGGGCGCGCTTTGACGGGCGGCCTGCTTCGGGTCGGTACGGAGGACCCGCGGGCGTTCGCGACGGATGCGCACCGGACCGTGGATGACCGACCTTACGGCGGTGGGCCCGGGATGGTCATGAAGGTCGAGCCGCTCGGGAGCGCGATTCGCGCTTGTGCAGGACGGTTGCCGCGGGGTTCGCCCGTGATCGGCCTGTCCGCACAAGGCCGGCCATTCACGCAGCAGCTTGCGCGGCGGCTGGCGGATCTTCAGGGCATGATGCTGGTCGCGGGGCGTTATGAGGGCTTCGACCAGCGGGTCGTCGACGAGTTGTTCGACGAGGAGTTGTCGATCGGTGACTATGTGGTGTCGGGCGGCGAGTTACCCGCGCTGGTGGTGATCGATGCCGTGGCCAGATTGCTGCCCGGCGTGCTGGGCGATGCGGAATCAGCGGAGCAGGATTCTTTTGGCGACGGACTGCTCGACTGGCCGCAGTACACGAGGCCAGAGATATGGGAAGGGCACGTGGTGCCTGCTGTTCTGCAGGGTGGGAACCACGCCGCGATCCGGCGTTGGCGGCTGAAGCAGGCGCTGGGCCGGACCTGGCAGTTGCGGCCGGACCTGCTCAGCGCGCGGGCGCTGACCGGCGAGGAGCGCGCGCTGCTCGATGAATATTGTGCCGGGGTGGGTATTGATCCGCCGCGGTGAGTGATGGTGAAGGGACAAAGTCTGGAATCTGGAATCAACCCATGAACAAGATCATTCAGGAACTGGAATCGCGCACGATGAATCGCAAGCTTCCCGAGTTCGGGCCCGGCGATACCGTGGTCGTGCAGGTCAAGGTCCGCGAGGGCGATCGCGAGCGCATCCAAGCCTACGAAGGCGTCGTGATCGCATGCAAGAACCGCGGCTTCAACAGCTCATTCACCGTGCGCAAGATATCGCACGGCGAGGGCGTCGAGCGCGTGTTCCAGACGCACAGCCCGGCGATCGCCGACGTTGAAGTCAAGCGTCGCGGCAAGGTGCGCCGCTCCAAGCTCTACTATCTCCGCGCGCGCTCCGGGAAGTCCGCGCGCATCGAGGAAAAGCTGGCAACTTGATCATGGGTCTGATGCGCGCGCTTGGATCCTTGCTGAAGGGCGTGCTGTACGCCCTCGACGGACTGCGCAAGTTCCTGCATCTGGCGCTGCTGCTGATCATCTTCGGCGCACTGCTGGCCGTCAGTCATACGACGCTGCCGATCATTCCTGGCAGCGCGGCGCTGGAACTGGCGCCAATGGGAAGCATCGTCGAGGAAGAAAGCGGCGATCCGCTCGATCGTGCGCTCGCTGATGTGACCGGCGAGGATGCGCAGGAAACCCGCCTTCGCGATCTCATCGACGTCGTGGACCATGCGCGCGACGACGAGCGTATCCGTGTCATCGTTCTGAATCTCGATGGACTGGACCATGCGGGCCTGCCGGCGCTCCAGGACCTGGCGCGCTCGATTCGCTGGTTTCGCGAGTCGGGCAAGAAGGTCTACGCGCACGGGTTGATGTTCAGCCAACGCCAGTACTACCTCGCCGCACAGGCCGATGAGGTCTATCTCGATCCATTTGGATTGGTGTTGCTGGACGGCTATGCCTATTACCGCAGCTATGTGCGCGGCACTGTTGACAAGCTCGCCGTCGACATCAATGTGTTCAAGGTCGGAACCAACAAGTCCTACCCCGATACATGGACCCGCAGCGACATGTCGCGCGAGGACCGCGAAGACGCAAAGGTCTGGGTCGGCGCGCTCTGGGATAGCTACAAGACTGATGTCGCGGCGGCGCGCAATCTTGAGCCCGGACTGATCCAGGCCTATTCGGATGAAGCCGTCACCGGTGTTCGTGCGACCGGTGGCGATCTCGCCCAATACGCGCTGGCGCGCGGCCTGGTGGACGGCCTGAAAACACGCGAGGAATTCGAGAAGATCGTCGCGGGCGTGGCCGGCGAGGACGAGGATACGGGCGGCTACAAGGCCGTCGACTGGCGGCCCTACCTGTCCATCGTGCGTTCCGACGAGGCGCTGGCGGGTTCCGAGGACCAGAATGTAGGAGTCATCGTTGCCTCCGGTGAAATCCTGGATGGCGAGCAGTCACCGGGATATGTCGGCGGTGATACGCTGGCGGCACAGCTGCGCGACCTCCGCGATGATGACGATTACTCGGCCGTCGTTCTGCGCATCGACAGTCCTGGTGGCAGCATCATGGCCTCCGAGGTGATCCGCCGCGAAGTAGAAGCACTGAGCGCTGCAGGCAAGCCGGTGGTGGCCTCGATGGGGACGGTTGCCGCTTCGGGTGGCTATTACATTGCGATGAATGCGGATCACATCATTGCGGCCCCCACCACGATCACGGGCTCAATCGGCGTCTTTGCGATAATCCCGACCTTCCAGCGCACGCTTGCCAAGATCGGCATCACGAATGACGGTTTTGGCACGACCGACCTGGCGGGTGCCACCGACCTTGACCGGGAGCTGGGCGATGAGGCCCGGCAGATCCTGCAGGCGAATGTCGAGCATTCCTACCGGACATTCGTGGACGGCATCGCGCGCGCCCGTGGCCGAAGACCCGAGGAAATCGAGAGCCTGGCGCAGGGGCGGGTCTGGACCGGAGCCGATGCCCACGCGGCAGGAATCGTCGACGAGCTGGGCGGCGTGGACGAAGCGATCGCGGAGGCCGCGAAACTCGCCGGTCTCGAGGAAGGCTATGGTGTCGTCTGGATCGAGCGCGACATGTCCTGGCGCGATGTGATCGCGATGCGCCTGCGCAGCGCGGCGGCATGGGCGGTCAAGGTAATCGCGCCGCGCCACGCAAAATTGCCCGGGCTCAGCTCCGCGATGGCGGAAGTTCGCGGGTACCTGGAACTCGCGGCAAAGGGGCGGCCGGTCTACCTCTGCAACTGCCGCGTCGACTGACCCAGGACAAGATCGCGATCAGGCGACCCAGTCCATGATCACCTTGCCGGACTGGCCGCTGGCCATCTTATCTAAGGCCCCCTGGTAGTCTGCCGCGGCAAAGCGGTGCGTGATCACCGGGCGGATGTCCAGCCCGCTCTGCAGCATGCTCGCCATCTTGTACCAGGTCTCGAACATCTCGCGGCCGTAGATGCCCTTGATCACGAGGCCCTTGAAGATCACCTGATTCCAGTCGATGGCCACTTCCCCGGGTGGGATGCCGAGCATCGCGATGCTGCCACCGTGGTGCATGACGCGCAGCATGTCGCGGAATGCCGCGGGATTTCCCGACATCTCGAGACCCACGTCGAATCCTTCCTCCATGCCGAGCTCGCGCATCGAATCGTCGATGCTCTCGCGCGAGACATTGAGCGCCCGCGTCGCGCCCAGTTTGCGTGCCAGCCCCAGCCGGTAGTCATTGACATCGGTGATGACGACATGGCGCGCGCCGAGGAAGCGCGAGATCGCGACGGCCATGATGCCGATTGGACCGGCACCCGTAATCAGCACGTCCTCGCCGACCATGTTGAATGACAGCGCCGCATGCGTCGCGTTGCCCAGCGGATCGAGGATGGAGGCGATCTCGTCGGTGATCGCGTCCGGCAGCCTGAATACGTTGGAGGCGGGCAGAACCATGTACTCGGCAAAGCAGCCCGGCCGGTTGACGCCGACGCCCAGCGTATTGCGGCACAGATGCCGGCGCCCCGCACGGCAGTTGCGGCAGTGGCCGCAGGTGATGTGACCCTCGCCGGACACGCGGTCGCCCTTCGACAGGCCGCGCACCTCGCTGCCGAGCTCGACAATCTCGCCGCAGTACTCGTGCCCGACCTGCATCGGCACGGGGATCGTGCGCTGCGCCCAATCATCCCACTGGTAGATGTGGATATCCGTCCCGCAGATCGCGGTCTTGCGCATCCGGATCAGCACGTCATTCGGCCCGGTCTCGGGCTGCGCCAGCTCGCCCATCCAGATGCCCGGTTCGCGGCGCGACTTGATCAATGCCTTCATGTGATCCTCAACCCCCGATGATGCCGAGCTCGCGGCCGGCCTGTGCAAATGCGGCAACAGCCGATTCGAGCTGATTGCGTGAATGGCCGGCGCACATCTGCGTTCGGATTCGCGCCTTGCCAATCGGCACGACCGGGTAGGAGAAGCCGATCGCGTAGACGCCGAGTTCCAGCAGCCGCTCCGCCATTCGCCCGGCGAGCGTCGCGTCGCCCAGCATGACCGGAATGATCGGATGTTCGCCGGCAGGTATCTGGAAGCCGAGCGAAGTCAGGCGCTCGCGAAACCAGGCCGCATTGTCGGAGAGCTGCCGGCGCAGACCGGGTGTTGTCTCCAGCATGCCGAGCACGCGAATTGTCGTCGCCGCCACGACCGGGGCAATGGTGTTTGAAAAAAGGTATGGTCGCGATCTCTGGCGCAGCCATCCGACCACCGCTGCGCGCCCGGAAACGAATCCGCCGCTGGCGCCGCCCAGGGCCTTGCCGAGTGTGCTGGTCAGGATGTCCACCCGTCCCATGACGCCGCAGTGCTCAGGAGTGCCGCGTCCCGTCGGCCCCATGCAGCCGGTCGCATGTGAATCGTCGACGACGACGGATGCAGAATACCGGTCAGCGAGGTCGCAGATCTCGCGCAGGCGCGCAATTGTCCCATCCATCGAAAACACGCCGTCGGTGACGACCAGGCGCGTGCGCGTATCCTGGGTCGCCTTGAGGTGCATTTCCAGCTGGCTCATGTCGCCATTGTCGTAGCGAAGCCGCTTCGCTTTCGACAGCCGGATCCCGTCGATGATGCTGGCGTGATTCAGCGCGTCGGAAATAATCGCATCCTGCTCGTCGGTCAGGGTCTCAAACAGGCCGCCATTCGCATCGAAGCAGGACGAGTACAGGATCGTGTCATCGGTGCCGAGGAATGCGGACAGGCGCTGTTCGAGCTGGCGGTGCACGGTCTGGGTCCCGCAGATGAATCGCACCGAGGCCATGCCATAGCCATAGCGGTCGAGCGCCTCGTGCGCGGCCCGGCAGAGCTCCGGGTGATTGGCGAGCCCGAGATAATTGTTGGCGCACAGGTTGATGACCTCGCGTCCATCCTCGAGTCGCACGACGGGGCCCTGGCCCGAGGCGATGACACGCTCGCGCTTGAAGAGGCCGTTCTTTTCCAGTTCACCGGTCTGCGACTCGAGCCGTCGCAGCAATGCCTGATCCATGATTTTCCGCCAGTGAGCGCCAGCCATGGATTATAGCGGCCGCCCGTGCACCGCCCCGTATAATCCGCAGGCCGGGGAGGGCGGGTGACCGGGGAAAATCGGGTGGTGAATGCAGTGGACGGCAGGCATCGGGTCGATCGCTGGCTCTGGTGCGCGCGGTTTCATCGCAGCCGCTCGCTGGCTGCCGCAGCTGTCAGTGGCGGCAAGGTGCATGTCAATGGTGAACGAGCCAAGCCCGCGCGCGACATCGCAGTCGGCGACCGGCTGGATATCACGCTCGGATCGGATACCTGTACCGTGATCATCGTGTCACTGCCATCGCGACGCGGGCCGGCGACTGAGGCACGCGCCTGTTACGAAGAGACAACTGACAGCGTGTTACGGCGCGCCGTGGCGCGTGAGCGTCGGCAGCTCGAGCGTCGCTCCGACACGGCTCCACCAGGGCGCCCCGACAAACGCGGACGGCGGGCGATCCGGCAGTTGCAGGGAAGGGGCTGAGTCATGGCTGCGCGATTACCTGAAGCGCCCTGGGCCGTCCTTTCTTCGAAGCCTGCGCGGCTATTCATCATGCTGTCGGGCCTGTTCGTCACCAACGCGATGATCGCAGAGTTCATCGGCGTGAAGATCTTCGCGCTCGAGGACACGCTGGGACTACCGCCATTCGACTGGCAATTGTTCGGCCAGAGTGGCTCGTTGTCCTTCACGGCCGGCGTGATGCTGTGGCCGATCGTGTTCATCATGACGGATGTCATCAACGAGTACTTCGGCGTACGTGGCGTCCGGTTCATATCGTGGCTGGCAGTCGGCCTCATCTCCTACGCATTCCTGTTCGCCTATCTTGCGATCGGCCTGGTCCCTGCGGGCTGGTGGGTCACGGTTGGCAGTGAGCACGGCGTTCCCGACATGCAGGCAGCGTTTGCCAGCATCTTCGGGCAGGGCCTGTGGACCATCGGCGGATCGATCACCGCCTTCCTGGTCGGCCAGTTAATCGACGTCGCCATCTTCCATCGTATTCTGCAGGCGACGGGAGAACGATACGTGTGGCTGCGCGCGACGGCTTCGACCGCAGTCTCG
>SHZN01000019.1 GCA_009692245.1 Gammaproteobacteria bacterium | reverse complement strand
GTCGATAACCAGCTTTTGCACAGCACGACGAAATCCATTGGGCTCACTGGCGGCGACCAGTACCACTTTTCTGCCGCTCTGCTCAATGATGCCAAGCGCGAAATCCTCGTCAGTTCGACGCGTGGCAGCGCTGGCCACTTTCGCCGGTAAACCTTGATACCCAAATTGAAACACAATCGCCGAGCGGCCCACTGGTACCTTGTCAAGCGAATCAACAACGATCGTCGGCTGATCGAGTACCTTGGAGGTATAGTCGACAAGAGCCGCAAGGTAGCGGACTGAAACGGCATCACTGGCAGTTGAGACGACATGCGCGCTTCGACCGCGCCGAAAGGTCACGCTATCCCGATTGACAGCGGAAGTCGCTTCCGACGTCGCGGCGTACGATTGTGCGTTGAACCCGAGCACTGCGGTGCCGATGACAACAACCGCAGCATGAACGGAGGTTCGCAGCCGTAGATACGTGAATCGAAAGCCAAGCCATCGCTTCGGTGTATTCCAATCGCGCATGAATCCCCAGAATCGTAACGGTAAATGCGAGTGACGTGCCATACTGTAACGTTAGATACTCGGTATTACGAGGGGTTCTGGAAATACGTCTGGGGATCGTTTGGCGCGAAGATGCATTGGGTTGGGCACCAATATGCTGTCAACACGCCTCCTTTCTTGCGGCCGAGCCAAGTGGGACTCCGCGATTTATGAACGTACTTGCTCTTTCGCGTTCTCGTTCGTCAATGCTCGTGACTGTCTGCAGTTGGCGGTAATTCTCAAGGAATTACTGGTCTCTTGCAGGAATTCAGTCAGTCATGAACACCGCCAGACTGTTTGATGCAGGCTATACGCTGCTCGCGACTCGCACGCGATGCCGGTGATAGGGCAGTACCTCGACGACAGCGCCGGCATGCAGCCGTTCCTGCAGGGCCCGCCACCAGCCCGCCTCGAGGATCTCGCCGTGCTTCTCCAGGAACACTTCTCGCAGGTGTCCCTCGAAGCCGAGGAAATTCAGGAAGGTCTCCGGAAAGACGTCGTTGTCGGCGACGTAAAACCAGGTTTCGGCGCGCATTTCATCGTCGTGGGTCGGGGCCTGAGGGAGGTCGCGAAACCGGCAATCGGTGATCCGGCACAACTCGTCGTAGTCGTAGAAGATCACGCGATTGTGGCGCGTAACGCCGAAGTTCTTCAGCAGCAGATCACCCGCGAAGATGTTGGTGTAGGCCAGATCGCGGATCGCCTGTCCGTATTCGATCACGGCGAGCTCGGCGTCCTCTGCGCTGGCGCTCCGCAGGTAGAGGTTGAGCGGGATCATGCGCCGCTCGACGTAGGCATGGCTGACGATGACGTCGTCACCCTCGACGTGGACGTTCAGGGCGCATTCGCCGGTCAACTCGGCCAGCATATCCGGGTCGAAGCGGCGGCGCGGCAGGCGGATACGCTTGAATTCCTGTGCATCGACCAGGCGCCCGGCGCGGTCGTGCTTGAAGACCATCTCGTACTTCGCCATGACCTCCTCGCGCCGGATATTCTTTACGGGCGGAAAGTGGTCGCGGATCACCTTGAAGATGACGTCGAAATTCTCGAGCGTGAAGCAGGCCATGACGAGGCCGCGCTCGCCCGGCGCGCGCACGAAGCGGTCTTCTGTTCCGTCGAGGTGCCGGTAGATCTCCCGGAACCGTTCGGTCTTGCCCTGCTTGGCGCGGCCGAGCACCGTGAACAGTTCTGAGACCGGCTTGTGCGGCAGCATGGAGCTCAGGAAGAGCACGGCTTCACCGACGCGCTCGAGATCCACGTGAAAATAGGAGCGCGTGAAGCTGAACAGGATCGATACGTCGCTTTCGCGGAGCATCACGGCGTCAACCAGCACGCCGCGCCGTGTGTTGCGGAAAGCGAGCACGAACGGCAGCAGCCAACCCTCACCGAGGATCCTGCCCACTACGTAGGCCCTGCTCATCTGGTAGAAGACGGGGCGGATGACCTCGACCTCGCGTAGCGGCCGCGTCTCGTTGGTCCGCTGGAGGTGCAGCTTCAGGTCGGTCGCGACGTGGTGGACGCTGCCCTCGAAATCCCGCCACGGCGTGCGAAACCGGAAGTCCGACAGCAGCTCCTCAAACAGCAGCTCGACAGAGCCGCGATTCCCGTAGCGATTCGTGCCAACCTGCGAGCCGATGCCGCGCAGCGGATCGACGTCGAGCGCGAAAAACTCGATCGCCGGGTCGACGCCGACCGTGTCGAACAGCCGCCGCGTGATCGAGTTGAAGAAGGTCTTCAGGAACTCGGGATCGGTCAGCCCGGCGATCTGGCCGGTGTAGCTCGCCTTGATGGCCGCCCACAGAGCGGTGTCCATGGCGCGCTCGCCGAGGCGCTGGCGCAACTCCGAAGTCGTCTGGTTAACCATCCTCGAGTAGAGGTCGAGGCGCTCGACGACGTCCGCCTGCACGCCGTCCCAGTCGCGGTTCTCGAATCGTTCGGGTGCGCGCCGCGTGATGACCCGGTACTCGGCGTTGTAGCGCGCGAAGGCGGCGACAATTGCGGCGGCGCAATCATGCGCCAGCGCGGCATCGTCCGGGGGCGCGGGGGCCTCAGCCACGGCAGACCATGGCGCGGCGCAACGCAGCCTGGCGCGTCAGGCCATGTTGCGGATCAGCGCGTCGCCGAATTCGCTGCACTTGACCTCGGTGGCACCTTCCATGAGTCGCGCGAAATCATAGGTAACGACCTTGTCGCCGATCGACTTGTCCATGGAGCGGATGACCAGGTCGGCGGCCTCGGTCCAGCCCATGTAACGCAGCATCATCTCGCCGGACAGGATCACCGAACTCGGATTGACCTTGTCGAGATTGGCGTACTTCGGCGCCGTGCCATGAGTCGCCTCGAAAATGGCGTGGCCGGTCAGGTAATTGATATTTCCGCCGGGTGCGATGCCGATCCCGCCGACCTGCGCGGCCAGTGCGTCCGAGAGGTAGTCGCCATTGAGATTCATGGTCACGATGACGTCGAACTCCTCCGGGCGTGTCAGGATCTGCTGCAAAGTGATATCCACGATCGCGTCCTTGATCAGAACGCGGCCCGCGGCCAGCGCCTTCTTCTGCTCGTCATTGGCGGCTGTATCGCCCTTGGCGGCGCGTGTGCGTTCCCACTGGTCCCAGGTGTATGTCTTATCACTGAACTCGCGCTCGGCGAGCGCGTAAGCCCAATTTCGGAATGCGCCCTCCGTGTACTTCATGATGTTGCCCTTGTGCACGATGGTCACGCTCTTGCGCCGATTCGCAATTGTGTACTCGATCGCCGAGCGCATCAGGCGCTCCGTGCCTTCCCGCGAAACGGGCTTGATACTGATGCCAGAGCTTTCGGGGAAGCGGATCTTTCCGTAGAGCCTCGGGAAATGGTCCTTCAGCAGGGCGAGGAACTGCGTGTTCTCGGCCGAGCCTGCCTCGAATTCGATGCCGACATAGATGTCCTCCGTGTTCTCGCGGAAGATCACCATGTCCACTTTCTCCGGTGAGCGAACCGGCGAGGGCACTCCGATGAACCAGCGCACAGGGCGCAGGCAGACATAGAGATCCAGCATCTGGCGCAGCGCCACATTCAGGGAACGGATGCCGCCGCCAATGGGTGTCGTCAGCGGCCCCTTGAGCGAGACGAGGTATTCGCGGCAGGCCGCGACCGTCTCGTCGGGCAGCCAGGTATTCTTTAACCGATTGGCTTTCTCGCCGGCATAGACTTCCATCCAGGCGATCCGGCGCTTGCCGCCATAGGCCCTGGCAACCGCCGCATCGAGCACACGCACGCTGGCCCTCCAGATGTCCGGGCCGGTGCCGTCGCCCTCGATGAACGGGATGATCGGATGATCTGGAACCTGCAGCTTGCCGCCGGTAATGCGGATCTTTTCACCGCCGGCAGGCGGCGCAATGGTGACTGCGTTCATGTTTTTTGAAATCCCTCGACGAGGCGCAAATGCTAGCACAACACATCATTGACCCCCTGTTGGCACCGGAGTAGTGTTTGTCGGCTGAGTACTTATTCGGAACAACCATGCGTTTGCTGACCGCCATGCGATTTCACCAACTCCGGGCCCCGCGCCTGGTCGCGGCGATGTTCGCGATCGGCTGGCTCGGAATGGCGGTCGCACCCTGCCAGGCCATGCCGCATCAGCAGCACCAGGGGGCATCGGATCACGGGTCGATGCCGGCCGACGGTTGCGGCCATTGCCCAAACACGCCTTCCCACCTCGATAGTGGTTGCGCGATGGTCGCGGCCCCCGAATGCTCGTCAATGGGGATGGCAATTCCCGGACCCCGCGATATACAGATTCCACAGCCAGCGGCAGGTCCGCCGCCGGCGTTCCCGGTCTTCGATGCGTTCATCCCTGACACCAGGCCCATGCGGGATATGCACATCCGCCATCTGCCCGTTCCGCGCGTTTCCATCCAGCAGCGTTACTGCACCTACCTGAAATAGCCACTCCCGCCAGGTTCGCCAGTTTCCGGCGTCCAAGCAGGAGGAGGCATGTTTACGTCATTTGACCCTCGGGCCGGTCTGAAGGCCCTCTTGATTCAGTTTTGCGCAGTCGCGGCCGCGGCCGCCGGCGCGTCGCCGCTCACGCTTGAGCAGGCGCAGGATGTCGCGGTCGCGCGTGATGTCGGTCGCGGAGCGCTCGAAGCGGAGGCCTCGGCGATGCGCGATCGCGCAGTCGCGGCCGGACAGCTGCCCGATCCGGAAGCCAGGATCGGCGCCATCAATGTTCCCGTCGATTCGCTTGCCCTCGATCGCGAGGACATGACGATGATCGAGATCGGGATCATGCAGCGATTTCCGCCAGGGCGGAGCCGCGAACTGTCACGACATCAGCTCGAATATCACGCCCTGCATGGCGACGCAGACGTGGAACTGCGCCGGCGCGAAGTACGGCTCGCAGTCGAGCGAACCTGGCGCGAACTGGACTACCTCGACAGCGCAATGACCATTCTCAGTGAGGCCAGGGACTGGACCCGTGTACTCATCGACGGTGCGATAGGCGCGTACGAGTCTGGGGCAGGCAGCCAGGTGGAACTCCTGGACGCGAGGATTGCGGCACTCGAAATCGATGAATTGCTGATACAGCGCAACCGTGACCGCGAGACTGCCCGGGCCGAGCTGCAACGCTGGATCGGTGCGGACGGGGGACCGCGCGAAGCAGCACCCGTTCCGGGCCATGGCCTGGCAACGCTTGCCGCGTTTGAGGCAAAGCTCGACACAAACCCCATGCTGCGCGGGCTGGAGCATGAAACCGGCGCGGCGAGATTCGAGACCGAACTCATCAAGGAGCGCTACAAGCCGGCCTTCGGCGTGGACTTCGGCTACGGATTCCGCCAGGGCCGGGACATCAGTGGCAGCAGCAGGTCCGACATGCTCACGGCGATGCTGACATTCGACGTACCGCTCTTCACGCACGACCGGCAGGACCGGGAATTGTCGGCGGCTCGTTCGATGCTCCGGGGGGTAGACGCGCGCCGTGACGACGCGAAACGCATGCTCGAAGCCAGGCTCGCCACCGTGCATGCATCCGCCGCGTCGCTGGAGCAGGCACTCGAACTCTACGCAACCGGCATGACACCACTCGCAACGAGTGGTGTCGACGCGGCGCTCGCCGCGTATCGCGCCGGCGATGGATCGCTTGCCGAAGTGATCGCCGCGCAGAAAAAACGCCTCGAAGTGCATGAACGCCAGTTGCGGCTGTATGCGGATCTCGGTGTCGCGCTTGCTGAAATCGAATCCCTCGTGGGAGCAGGAACATGATCGTACGTAAAGTCTTGTTTTCTTCTGTCCTCGCCTTGGCAGCCACGACAACCGCCTGCGGTCCGGGACAGCAATCCGCACCAACGCCCGTAACCCAGGAGGCACGCAAGCCGCTGTACTACCGCAGCCCGATGGATCCGGGCATCACGTCCGACGTGCCACGCAAGGACAGCATGAATATGGATTACATCCCGGTCTACGCCGGGACCAACGAATCCGGCGTCGTCGCATTGTCGGGGGCAATGGTGAACAAGCTCGGCGTGCGTACCGCACCGGTCCGGCGCGGCGCGCTCGCGGCCGAAGTTCGCGCGGTCGGCTTGACGGCCTATGACGAGCGAGGTCGCGTGGACGTCCGTGTGCGAACCGAGGGCTACGTCGAGCGTCTCGCAGTGCGCGCAGCCGGCGAAACAGTGCGGCGCGGACAGCTGCTGTTTGCGGCCTATTCACCAAGGCTTGCCGCAGCGCAGCGTGAGTTCAAAGCAGCACTTGCTATGGGAGATGGAAGTCTCGTCGAGTCCGCGGCGGCGCGCCTGCACGCACTCGGTCTCGGTGATGCGGCAATCAAGGCCCTGCGCGAAGGCGGCGTGCCGGCCGAGAGGGTCAGCTATTTCGCGCCAATTGACGGCGTGGTCGTGGATCTCGGCGTGCGCGATGGCGGATTTGTGGAGCCGGGTGTCAGCGCGATGATGCTGGCACCGCTCGACCGGCTTTGGGTCATCGCGGAGCTCCCCGAGTCACAGGCTTCGGCTGTCACGGCTGGATTCGCTGCCATCGTCACATTCGGCGCATTGCCCGGCCAGCAATATGAGGTGCGGGTGCTGGAGCTGCTGCCAGCGGTCAATGCAGAAACGCGAACGGTGCAGGCGCGTCTGACCCTCCCGAATCCAGGTCGCAGGTTCGCCGCAGGCATGGTCGCGAACGTGACCCTCGCGGCCGGTACGGGCGCGGATTCTCTACTCATGCCACTTGCGGCCCTGATCCGGACCGAGAAGTCTGAGCGCGTCATCGTGTCGCTCGGTGAAGGTCTGTTCATTGCTCGCGAGGTCGTGGCCGGTCGCCAGGGCGGCGATGAAGTCGAAATCCTGCGCGGGCTTGAAGGCAACGAGCAAGTTGTCGTCTCGGGTCAGTTCATGATCGATTCCGAATCGCAATTGCGCTCCGGTCTCGCGCGCTTCGACGGGGATGCGGGGGAGGCGCAATGATCAGGTGGATCGTCCGGGCGTCGCTTGCGAATCGTGCCCTGATCTTGATGCTTGCCGGCCTGCTGACGCTTGCAGGCTTCTGGGCGCTGGCGCGCATGCCGGTGGATGCAATTCCGGACCTGACCGACGTGCAGGTCATCGTGCGCACGCCATATCCCGGACAGGCACCGCGCATCGTCGAGGACCAGGTGACCTACCCATTGACGTCGGCGTTTCTGTCGGTACCGGGCGCGACCACGGTGCGCGGCTACTCGTTCTTCGGCGAGTCATTCGTTTACGTACTGTTCGAGGACGGCACGGATCTCTACTGGGCGCGATCGCGCGTGCTCGAATACCTGTCCCAGGCGGTCTCGCGGCTTCCCGCCGGCCTGAAGCCCGCGCTCGGACCCGATGCGACCGGCGTCGGCTGGATCTATCAGTACGCGCTGACCGATCGCAGCGGACGTCATGACCTGTCGCAGTTGCGTGGACTGCAGGATTGGTTCCTCAAGTTCGAGCTGCAATCCGTGCCGGGTGTCTCGGAGGTAGCAAGCATCGGCGGCATGGTCCGTCAGTACCAGGTCGTGGTCGACCCGGTGCGACTGCGCGGATTCGGCCTGACGCTTGCAGATGTGAAGTTGGCGATCGAGGACGGCAACCAGGAAACCGGCGGCTCAATCATCGAGCTGGCCGAGGCCGAGTACATGGTGCGGGCGAGCGGCTACATCCGGAATCTCGACGACTTGCGCGCAATCCCGCTGCGTGCATCCGGCACCGTGCCGGTAACACTTGGACAGGTCGCCGACCTGCGACTCGGCCCAGAAATGCGCCGCGGCATCGCGGAGCTGGACGGGGAGGGCGAGGTCGCCGGCGGCATCGTCGTGATGCGCAGCGGCGAGAATGCGCGCGAGACCATCCGCCGCGTGCGCGAGCACCTGGCCGAGCTGCGCAGCAGTCTGCCGGAGGGAGTCGAAATCGTCGAGACCTACGACCGCTCGGCGCTGATCGAGCGTGCGGTGGACAACCTGCGCGGCAAGATCGCCGAGGAGTTGCTGGTAGTCGTGCTGGTTTGCGCAGCATTTCTGTTCCACTTCCGTTCCAGCCTGATCGTCGTCATCTCGCTGCCGATCGGTATCCTGGCTGCGTTCGTCGTCATGCAGCTGCAGGGCATCAACGCCAACATCATGTCGCTCGGCGGCATCGCCATCGCGATCGGGGCCATGGTCGATGCCGGCATCGTCATGATTGAAAATGTGCATCGCAAGCTCGAAGCTGCAGGGGCTGGATCCGTCGACCGCCTGAAACTCGTGTCGGAGGCCTGCGGCGAAGTTGGACCGGCGCTGTTCTTCTCCCTGATGATCGTGGCAATGTCATTCATGCCCGTATTCGCGCTCGGTGCGCAGGAGGGCCGGCTGTTCGCGCCGCTCGCTTTTACGAAGACTTACTCGATGCTGGCCGCGGCGGTCCTTTCGGTCACGCTGATTCCTGTCCTGATCCTCATGCTGGTGCGCGGGCGCATACACCCGGAGACGGCCAATCCGCTCAATCGCGCGGCGATGGCCGCCTACCGGCCAATACTCGAAGTGGCGCTGCGACGCCCGAAGGTCGTGCTCGTCATTACGGCCGCGCTGCTCGTGGCCACTGTGCTGCCGGCGAGCCGGCTTGGCCGCGAGTTCATGCCGGAGCTGTTTGAGGGCGATCTGATGTACATGCCGACCACGATGCCGGGCATCTCGGCCGACGCCGTACGAGCGTTACTGCAGCAGACCGACCGCATGATCCGCGCCGTTCCCGAAGTCGAGCGTGTTTTCGGCAAGGTGGGTCGCGCCGACACGGCAACCGATCCGGCGCCATTCGAAATGTTCGAGACGACAGTCCGGCTGAAGCCGCGCGAACAATGGCGACCAGGCCTGACCGTCGAAGGCCTGCGCGCGGAACTCGACCGCGCTGTGCAGGTGCCCGGCCTCTCGAATGTCTGGGTGCCGCCGATCAAGACCCGCATCGACATGCTGGCTACCGGCATCAAGACCCCGGTCGGCATCAAGATAACTGGTCCCGACCTTGCGGTCATCGAGCGGATCGGAGCGGAGCTCGAGGTCGCATTGCGCAATGTGGCCGGCACAGCGTCGGTCTACGCCGAGCGCGCTGCGACCGGACGCTATCTCGACGTGGACATCCGGCGCGTGGACGCTGCGCGTTACGGACTCAATATCGCAGACATCCAGGAGACCATTAGCTACGCGGTCGGCGGCATGAACATCGGTTACACGGTCGAGGGTCTCGAACGCTATCCGATCAACCTGCGCTACTCGCAGGATTGGCGAAACTCACCGGAACGGCTGCGCACACTGCCTATCATCGCGGCTGGCGGGGCGCAGCTGACGCTCGGCGATGTCGCTACGATCCGGATCACCGATGGTCCGGCGATGATACGCAGCGAGAACGCGCGGCCGTCAGGCTGGGTCTACGTCGACATCAATGACCGCGATCTCGGGTCATTCGTGGACGAGGCAAAGGAAGCCGTCTCCGCGCGGGTTTCGCTGCCACCCGGCTACCGGCTGCAATGGTCCGGACAGTTTGAGTACTGGGCGAGGGCGCTGGAGAAACTGAAGGTTATCGTGCCCGCGACGCTTGCGGTCATCGTATTGCTGTTGTACCTGAATTTCCGGCGATTCGGCGACGTAGCGCTGATACTCGGCAGCCTGCCGTTCGCACTGATCGGGGGAGTATGGTTCGTGTACCTGCTGGGTTACCACGTCAGTATTGCGGTCATGGTCGGCTTCATCGCGCTAGCGGGGGTCGCGACCGAAACGGGGGTCGTGATGCTCCTGTACCTGAATCAGGCCTGGGCGCGTCGCGTTGCAGCCGCGGCGGACGGGGGACGCGCACTCGCCGAGGCCGACGTGCGCGAGAGCATCACGGAAGGCGCGCTGCTACGCCTGCGCCCGAAACTGATGACGGTGCTCACGATCATGTTCGGCCTGCTGCCGATCATGTGGGGATCCGGCACTGGTTCGGAAGTCATGCGGCGCATTGCAGCGCCCATGATCGGTGGGATGGTGACCGCAACCGTATTGACGCTTCTCGTGATCCCGGCGCTGTTTCTGCTCTGGAAACGGCGCGACATCGCGTAGAATCGCGCCATGCAGCAGCAGAAAATCGCGACACCGATCCGCAATCGCACGCCCGCCATGGACGGCTTCCGCATGCCGGCGGAATTTGAGCCGCATGCGGGCGCCTGGATGTTGTGGCCCGAGCGTCATGGCAACTGGCGTGCGGGCGCCGTGCCTGCTCAGCGGGCATACGCCGCGGTGGCCACGGCAATTTCGCTAAGCGAACCGGTGACAATGTGCGCCTCGGCAGAGCAGTTCCAGCAGGCACGCGCTGCACTGCCGGCGGCCGTGCGCGTGGTCGAGATGTCGTCTGACGACGCGTGGATGCGCGATGTCGGCCCGACCTTCGTCGTGGACCGGCGCGCGCGTGTGCGTGGCGTGCACTGGATCTTCAAAGCCTGGGGCGGGCGCTCCGCCGGTATCTATTGCTCCTGGGACCGGGACGCGCAGGTCGCAGCGAAGGTGCTCGAGATCGAGCGTTGCGAACGCTACCGCGCGCCATTTGTGCTGGAAGGTGGCGCCATCCACGTGGATGGCCGCGGGACCCTGCTGACTACAGAAGAATGCCTGCTCAATCCGAACCGGAATCCCGATCTTCGGCGCGGCCAGATCGAGACACTGTTGCAGCGCTATCTGGGGATCGAGCAGATCATCTGGCTCAAGCGGGGTGTCTACAAGGACGAAACCGACGGGCACGTGGACAATCTCTGCTGCTTCGTGCGCCCGGGCGAAGTGGTGCTGACCTGGTGCGATGACCCCGAGGATCCGCAGTACGACATTTCACACGAGGCCTACGAAGTACTTCGAGCGTGTCGAGATGCGCGCTGTAAATCATTGAAAATTCATAAACTTCTACAACCAGGCCCTCTGTACATGACCGCGGAGGAAGCAGCCGGCATCGAGCAGGAGCCCGACAGCAAGCAACGCCGCGGCGGCGATCGGCTCGCGGGGTCCTATGTGAATTTCTACATCGCGAATCGACACATCTTGATGCCGCTGCTCGATGCGCGCACGGACAAGCGCGCAAAAACGCTGATCTCGCGGCTTTTTCCGGGCCGGGAAGTCGTCGGCGTACCCGCGCGCGAGATCCTGCTGGGCGGCGGCAACATCCACTGCATCACCCAGCAGCAGCCACGGCCGCGGCGCGTTATGAAGACATAACGAGCCGGCCTTTCCGGAGACCACCCGCTGCTACATAGGATCTTCCCCAGGAACATTGTCCCGGGGTATCGGCGGTGGCGAACGCAGGCGCAGCAATTCAGACCGAGGCATATCCGCTCGACGCGACGCGCGTCGAGCTGCTCTCGCGCCTGGTGAAAGGCCTCGACGCATCCACGCTGCAATGGCTCTCGGGTTACGCCGCGGGCCTCGCTTCGGCGCGGGGCGACACGCTTCGTGCCCTGCCCGCAGCGGAACCGGACGTCTCCGCGTTCGCAACGATCGTCCACGGTTCGCAAACCGGCAACGGCCGGCGCGTCGCCGAGGCGCTCGTCGCAAGGTTGAAGGCCCAGGGCATCCAGACGCGCTTGATTCGCGCGGGTGAATATCCGCTGCGCGAACTCGCGCGCGAGCGGCGACTGTTCGTTGTGATGAGCACGCACGGTGACGGCGATCCACCGGACGATGCGATGGCGTTCACCGATTTCCTGTTCAGCCGCCGTGTGCCGCAACTGCCATCACTTGAATTCGCCGTGCTTGCGCTCGGCGACTCTAGTTATCCAAAGTACTGCGAAATTGGCCGCCGCATCGATGAGCGGCTCGGCGGACTCGGCGCGACCCGGTTGTTCGAGCGTGTCGACTGCGACGTGGACTTCGAGACGGGAGCCGCAGATTGGTCCGCGCGCGCATTCGCATTCATTGAACAGGTTAAGCCCATTGTTCCCGCGGCCCGCGTTGCAACATTGCGTCCGGTTGCCGTCGCAGCGCCCTGGAGTCGTGAGCGTCCGTTCACAGCTGAACTCCTCGCCAACCAGCGCATCACGATCGGCAACCATGTGCGCGACGTGCGGCATATCGAGTTGTCGCTCGCGGGTTCCGGCCTGCACTACGAGCCCGGCGATGCGCTCGGCGTCGTCGCAGAGAATCCGCCGCAATCCGTCGAGGCCGTCCTGTCGGCCGCGAGACTGACGGGCAGCGAACCGGTCGAGCGCCATGGCAAGGCCCGCGACCTCGCCGGCTGGCTGCGGTCGGGACTCGAAATCACGCGCGTCACGAAACCGCTGATCGGGAAGTTCGCCGAGCGCAGTGGCAGCGCGGAACTGGCGGCGCTGCTGCGGCCCGGGAATGAGGCAGGGCTCCGCGAATTCATGACGCGCACGCAACTCGTGGACCTGCTGGTTCATTACCCGTCTAACTGGGATGCCGCGGCGCTCGCGGGCAGCCTGCGCCCGCTGGTGCCGCGGCTCTATTCGATCGCATCGAGTGCCAAGGAAGTCGGCGATGAAGTGCACCTGACCGTCGCGCGCCTTGATTCCGGCGGCGGCTCGACCCGGCCGGGCGCGGCCTCGCATTTCATCGCGACACGCGCCGATGCCGCGCAGTTGTCCGTGTATGTCGAGCCGAATCCACGCTTCCGCCTGCCGGCCGACACGTCGCGCGACGTGATCATGATCGGCCCCGGCACCGGCGTCGCGCCATATCGCGGTTTCCTGCAGGAGCGGGCCGCGACCGGGGCCGCCGGGCGCAACTGGCTCGTATTCGGTGCACGTCATTTCGCGAACGATTTTCTCTACCAGATCGAATGGCAGCGTGCCTTGAAGCGCGGCCTGCTGACGCGCCTCGATCTCGCCTTCTCGCGCGACGGCGGTCTGCGCGTGTACGTACAGCAACGACTCGCCGAGGCGGGCAGGGAGCTTTACGACTGGATCGAGTCGGGCGCATCCATCTATGTGTGCGGTGATGCGACGCACATGGCGCCCGACGTGCATGCGGCGCTTGCATCGGTCATCGAGCGGCATGGCGCCCTTTCGGCCGAGGCGGCCCGCGAACGCCTCAACCGGCTGGGCGCCGACGGCCGCTACTTGCGGGACGTCTACTGATGGCCGCGCCCGCCTTGTCACCGGTCGAAAAGATCAAGGCCGCGAGCAGGAGGCTTCGCGGCACGATCGTCGAGAGCCTCGCGGAGTCGGCCACGGGTGCCTTGCGCGAGGACGATCAGCAACTGATCAAGTTCCACGGGACCTACCAGCAGGACGACCGCGACCTGCGCGAAGAACGCCGGCTTGCGAAACTGGAGCCCGCCTACAGCTTCATGATCCGCACGCGGCTGCCGGGCGGCGTCTGCACGCCCGCGCAGTGGCTGGTACTCGATGGCCTGGCCGGGCGTTATGGCAATGGCACGCTGCGGCTTACTTCGCGCCAGGCATTCCAGCTGCACGGAGTCATCAAGCGTGAGCTCAAGGAGACCATCGCGGCAATGAATGCCGCTCTCATCGACAGCATCGCGGCCTGCGGCGATGTCAACCGCAATGTGCTCGCGAGCGCGAATGCGCCGGAATCCCCCGCGCATGCCGAGGCGCAGGTCTGGGCTGAACGCCTTTCAGAACACCTGCTGCCACGAACGCGTGCCTATCATGAGATCTGGCTGGACGGCGAAAAAGTCGCGGGTGGAGAAGAGGTTGAGCCGATCTACGGCGCGACTTACCTGCCGCGCAAGTTCAAGGCAGCGATCGCCGTGCCACCCATCAATGACGTGGACGTCTTCGCACACGACCTCGGATTCATAGCAATCGTCGAGGACGGACGGCTCGCGGGATTCAACCTGACCGTAGGCGGCGGCCTCGGCACTACGCACGGTGATGCTGCGACCTGGCCGCGGCTCGCGGACCTGGCTGGTTTCCTGACACCGGAACAACTGCTGCCGGTCGCCGAGGCCGTGGTCACGACACAGCGTGACTTCGGCGATCGCGGCGAGCGCAAGCACGCGCGGCTGAAATACACGATTGCGGATCGCGATCTCGACTGGTTCAAGGCGGAAATCGAGCACCGCACGGGATTCGCGCTGCAGGCGGCGCGCCCCTTCGCATTCACGTCGAGCGGCGATCGCTATGGCTGGAGTGAAGGGCACGACGGGCGCTGGCAACTGGCACTGCACATCGAATCCGGGCGTGTCGTCGATCGCGGCAATCGACGGCTGCGTACCGGGGTTGCGCACATCGCCGGCATTCACCGCGGCGACTTCCGGCTCACTCCGAACCAGAACCTGATTATTGCGCGTGTCGAGCCCGGCGACCGCGCGCGCATCGAAGCGCTGGTCGAGACTTATGGGCTCGATGATTTTCGCGCTGCACGTCCAATCCGCCGCGAAGCGCTGGCCTGCGTCGCGATGCCGACCTGCCCGCTCGCGATGGCCGAAGCTGAACGCTACCTGCCGGCGGTGACATCTGCGCTGGACCAGTTGATGGAAGAGCACGGCCTTGGCGGCGAGCCGATTCTGTTCCGGATCAGCGGTTGTCCGAATGGCTGCTCGCGACCCTATCTTGCCGAAATTGCGCTGGTGGGGAAGGCTCCCGGGCGCTACAACCTGCACCTGGGTGGTGACCGAAAGGGGCTGCGGCTCAACCAGCTCTATCGCGAGAATCTGGACGAGCGGGAATTCCTCGACACGCTTTCACCTCTCTTTGCAGCTTGGGCAGGCGAACGGCGAACGGGAGAAGAATTCGGCGATTTCCTGCACCGAAGCGGCCTGCTTGCGGCAACGATCCTGGCGGGGAGTGCGTGATGTCGCCTCCACGCGCCATGACATTGCGTTCCCAGCCACTCATCGATCTTGATGCGATGAATGCTGAATTCCGGGCACTCCCGGCCGAGGAGCGCGTGGCGCGCGCGCTCGAGCTGCTGCCCGGCGAGTATCTGCTGACTTCGAGTTTTGGCGCCCAGGCCGCTGTCTCGCTGCATCTGGTTACGCGGGCGATGCCGCGAATCCCGGTGATCCTGATTGACACCGGTTATCTGTTCCCCGAGACCTATCGCTTCATCGACGAGTTGACCGGGCGCCTGAATCTCAATCTGAAGGTCTACCGCAGCGCGATGACGCCCGCATGGCAGGAGGCGCGCCACGGCAGACTCTGGGAGCAGGGTGCCGCAGGCATCGAGCACTACAACCGCATGAACAAGGTCGAGCCGATGGAACGGGCATTGCGTGATCTGCATGGCGGTACCTGGTTTGCGGGCCTGCGCCGGGAACAGTCGCTTACGCGCATGTCGATCGAACCCGTGCAGCTGACTGGCGCCGGGCGCTACAAGGTGCACCCGATCTTCGACTGGACGGACCGGGACGTTTATCGCTACCTGAAGAAGCACGAGCTGCCGTATCACTCGCTGTGGGAGCGGGGCTATGTCTCGATCGGCGACTGGCACACGACGCGCTCGCTGCGCGATGCCGGCGACGACGCCGAGGCCACGCGTTTCTTCGGCCTGAAGCGCGAGTGCGGCCTGCATGAGATGAACGGCTCGGAGATCTGAGGCAGATGCGCTATTTTCCAGCCTTCCTCGATCTGCAATCGGCGCCCACCCTGATCGTCGGCGGTGGCGAGATTGCGGCGCGCAAGCTGGTACTGCTGAGTCAGGCGGGTGCGAGTGTCACGGTCGTCTCGCCGAGGGCCAGCGCCGGCATCTCCGGGCGCGCGAAGGAGGGCGGATTACGCTGGCTCGCGCGCCGCTTCGAACCCGCGGACGTCGCAGGCATGCGCATCGTGATCGCGGCAACCGGCGACCGGGATGTCAATACGGCGGTTGCCCGGGCCGCGCGCGAGGCCGGCATACCGGTCAATGTCGTGGACGACGCGGCGCTCTCGACCTTCATCGTGCCGGCGATCGTCGAGCGTTCGCCGCTGGTCATCGCGATATCGAGTGGCGGCGTCGCACCAATGCTTGCGACGCGCGTGCGTGATCTGATCGAGAACCTGCTCGACGAATCCTGGGGACGGCTTGCGCTCTTCGCCGAACGCTGGCGCGCACGCATCCGTGCCGGTATCGCTGATCTTGCGGCAAGGCGCCGTTTTTACGACTGGCTCCTGGATGGACCTGCCGCTGCCCTCGTGCGCGCAGGCCGCGAAGGGGAGGCGGACCGAATTCTGGGGGAGCGCATGACTGCGGTTTCGCCGCCGACTGGCTCTGTCACGCTGGTGGGCGCCGGCCCCGGCGACCCGGAATTGCTGACACTGCGCGCGCTGCATGCCCTGCAGGCAGCCGACGTGATCCTCGTGGATCGTCTCGTATCACCACAGGTCCTGACTCGTGCGCGCCGCGATGCGGAAGTCATCGACGTCGGCAAGACGCCGGGTGGTCATGGTGCGCGGCAGGAACGCATCAACCGCATGCTGGTAGCCGAGGCGCGGCGAGGCCGGCGGGTCGTGCGATTGAAAGGCGGCGATCCCTTCGTGTTCGGCCGGGGGGGCGAGGAACTCGAATACCTGCAGCGCCATGGCATCGCTTTCGAAGTCGTTCCGGGCGTCACCGCCGCGCTAGCCTGCGCAGCCTATGCAGGCATTCCGCTGACCCACCGTGATCATGCCCAGGGCCTGCAATTCGTGACTGCGCATTGCCGCGAGTCCATCGATGCCATCGACTGGACCGGTCTTGCGCGAGCTGGCCAAACGCTGGCCTTCTACATGGGTATCGCGGAGCTCGATGCGATCCGCGACCGCCTGACGACGGCCGGGCTCTCGCCGGCAACACCGGTGGCGCTCGTCGAAAATGGCACGTGTGAGAATCAACGTGTCGTCGTCACGGAACTCGCGGATCTTCCGGGGGCCGCACATCGCCATTCGGTCGGATCACCGTCCATGCTTTTCGTCGGGGATGTCGCGGCGTTCGCTACGAAGCTGCATTGGTTCGGCGCGGCACCAGTCGTGGAGTCGTCGCCGCAGGTTTCAACGCCAGCTTCGCGCGCGGCCTGAGGATCTAAAAAGGGGCGCGCCCTTTAGCGGCGCGCCAGCAGGAATACGCCGGCGACCACGAGCAATGCACCCGCGATACGCCAGCCGTCCACGGGGCGCACCGGGAATCCCAATACACCGTAGTGATCGATCGCAAGCGCAGCAATCATTTGCCCGGCGACCAGCAGCGCCAGGAATGTGGCGCCGCCGATCAGCGGCCCGAAGGCTGTCGAGGCCGCGATGAAACAGGCGCCGAGGAGGCCCGCACCCCAGGCCCACCAGGGTGCGCCACCCGCCTGCACCAGCACAGGCAATGATCCACGACTGAGCAGGACGATCAGGAACAGCACCAGCGAGCCGACCAGGAAATTGATCAGGGCTGCCGCCATCGGCGAGCCGACATGCCTGCTCATCGTGGCATTCAGGCCGATCTGCACGGCAAGTGAAGCACCGACGAGGGCGGTTGTGATCATCGAGGCGTAATTCATGGTCTCAGTCCTTCCGCCATCCCAGTTCGATGAAGACCGCGCGGCCCCGGCCCGGGAAATAACGATGACTACCGAACGCGAAATCGGCGCGGTCGGCGTATTCCGTATCCAGCAGATTCGTTACCCGCAGCGCGAATGTCCAGGCCTCGTGCGGATGCCAGGATAATCGCAGGTTCACGAGGTCGTGGCCGTCGTATCTCGCCGTGTTGGCGGCGTTGGTCCAGTATTTTCCCACGTGCAGCCACTCGAGCTCGGCGGCGAGATTCGCGGTGTCGTGTCGCAGTCGCAGCGCGTGGATCTGGCGTGGCGCCGTGTCGATGTCGTTCCCCGCGGTTATCTGCTCGCCCTGCTCGACGGCCTCCGTGAACCGGTACTCATGGCGGGCTGCCGTTCCACTGCCTGCGATCATCCACGCTTCCGCGAATTCCCAGTCAAGATCGTACTCGAGGCCGCGGTGGCGAGTGCGTCCGCCACTGATATTGAAGCCGGCAGAATCGCGCAGGATCACGTTCTGCTTGTCCATCGTGTAGGCGGCGAGATCCAGTCCTGCCGATGCACCGCGCCAGCGCAGGCCAAGCTCGACGGCATCCGCTTGCTCCGAATCGAGATTGGCAACGGATTGCTGGCGTTGCAGGCGATAAAGTTCCGTCACTTCCGGCGCGCGGAAGCCGCGCGCCATTGAGAGGTAGGCGGCAAGGCTTTCGACCGGACGCCAGACGAGGCCCAGTCGCGGTGCAAAGTTCGTGAAATTATCTGAGCGATCCGCAGGTCGCGAATAGAGACAACCGCCGGGGCAGGGCACGTTGTTTTCGTCCGTGTTACCGTCGATCATCCGGTTGTTGTAGTCGTAGCTAACCTCTTCGTGCCGCACCCCGGCCTCGATCGACCAGTTCCGGGCGAGCGGCCGCTGCCATTGTGCATAGCCCGTGAAGACCTGGGAGTCCACGTCATAGTCGTAATGCCGGCCGGCAGGGCGGATGGCATTCGCGGCGGGCGAAGGGCTGGTCGTCGGGCCATCCTGGAACTGCAACAAGGAGCTCGCAGCAACCTCGGCATCCATGCCCAGCATCAATGCACCGCCAGCCACATTTTCCCGCGTGAGCGCGAACAGGAGACCCATGCTGTCCTGGCCGTTGTCTTCGACCGGCTGGCCGAGCAGGAAGTGCTGCAGGAAATCCATGCGGGAGCTACGCAGGTAGCCGCGCAGTTCAAGACCGGAGCCATTCTGGTAGTGCACGGTGAATCGCGCGCTTTGGGCGTCACGGTAGGCCTCGGGATTGGGGTTCGAATGCGCGAGCGTTGAATCGCGATAGGCGTCTTCGCCGGTGATGAATCCGGCGGTCTCCTGATCAAGTTGCGTCGCGGCCAGGCGCATGGTCAGGCTGCCGGTGGAGAGAGGCTGGGTCCACACGACATTCAGCTTCTGTTCCGAGAATCCGGAGGAATCACGCCAGCCGCCATCGTCGGTCGCGTGCAGCGCGATGCCGAATCCGCGTGCGCCGGTCTCGCTACCGGCCGCAACCCGGATGCGCCGATAGTCGTTGCTGCCTGCCTCGAGCGCGAGGCCGAGGGTGGGAAGTTCGGCTGGTAGCGCCGGAATCACATTGATGATGCCGTGCACGGCATTTGATCCAAATAATGCGCTGCCGGGTCCGCGGAGGATCTCGACGGCCGCGGCCTGCTCGACATTGACCTCGAAGAGTTCATTTACATTGCAGGACCCGACCGGCCGGATCGGGATGCTGTCCTCGAGCACCAGCACCGCACCGCAGGCGCCCGCACCGGTCAGCACCGGGGAGCGCAGCGCCGTCAGGGATTCCTGTCCGCTGCCGCGCTGGATCATCGTCCCGGGTGCGCGGTTCAGGAGCTCGGAGGAGTGCATCGGACCGTTCAGCGCCAATGTCGCCATGTCGATGCGTGTCGCGCTGCCCGGGTTGTCCATGCCGGCGACCGGTCTGCGCGTGGCCGTGACGATCACTTCGTCAAGCGATTGCGCCGCCGCCGCGTGTAGTA
>SHZN01000018.1 GCA_009692245.1 Gammaproteobacteria bacterium | reverse complement strand
TTGCCGTCGCCAGGCTCATACATCAGCTTGTCGTAATCAATCCCGGGCACGGGATGCTGGATCTGCTCGGGTCGCAGCCGCGCCACCGAATAACCATCCGCCTCTTCAAGGACCAGCCGCGCGGGCGTCGGAATGCAATTGCCGCCGAACAGGAGTGGTTCAAGGAGTTTCACGTCCCCGACCGGCACGCTGAGCGACCACACAAACCGCTGCGCGCGCTCGAGGCGCTTCTCGAAGTAGCGCTCGAGGACATCCTGGGCCGGCCAGACACCGGGCACGGCCGCCATCCTGCGTTGCACCTTGTGATCGAACACGGACCACCCGAAATTCCGCCAGGTCCCGACATCGAACAAGTCGAGTTTCAGGGGTACTCCGTGCGTGTCCACAATCCAGTGCACCTGCGGATGTGGAAAGAACTGGTACATGGCCGGCATCGTCACGACGCCCTCGGTCGGAAGCCGCGACAGCGCGACGCGGTAGCCATTCAGGAAGTAATGGATTGCGCTCACCGAGCCCTGGTTCGGCGTGCCGAGCACGACGAGCCGGCGCAGCTTGCGCGCGCCGGCGCCGGTGATCGGGAAGTAATTACCGTCCAGCACATCTTTGATGCCGTAACGCTCGTAGTAGCGCACGATCAAGCCACCCATGCTGTGGGCGATGATGTCGACGCGCAGGTCCGGGTCTGCGTAATCGCGGCGAATCTGCTCGATCAGTTCATCGAGTTTGCGCGCCGATGCGACCATGTCCTGGCGCCAGTCATAGGTGAAGATGTACATCAGCGCATCGCCACGGGCGGCCCGCTGCCCGGGCCGGGCTTGCCGGTATCCGCCGAACTCCTGCAGGGCGTTGATAATCCGGCCGTAGAAATCCCGCCCGATCGCGCTGTCAAAAATGCCGCCAGGAATCCGCCCGTCGTCCAGCGGCTCGAGCGTGTCGGGGTCGATCTTGAGCGCGAGTTCCAGATAGCCGCTGGTGAGGAGTTTCCGGGTGCTGCCGGGCCAGGCCTCCACGCCGGTTTCGCGGTCGATCAGGCGCGAGCCAAGCAATCCCGGGATGATGATCACGGGCACGCGGTCACCTGTGATGGCGTTTTCGGGGTACAGGCGTGAGAGGTCGGGCCGGTTGGTCGCGCAGCCGCCTAGGGCCAGCGCGAACAGCAGGATCGCAGCGGTTACGTTTTGCGCGCGCATCATCGGGGACTTCCAGTGGCGTGGGCAGGCGCGCCGGCGCGTCAGGCGGATTGTAAAGCGTCCTCAGACGCGAACGCCGCGGCCTTGCGCGGTTCGATGACGGGTGGCAACAGCTTGTACATCACGGGCGTCACCAGCCGGGCCAGCAGCGTCGAACTGATGAGCCCGCCGATGATGACGATGGCGAGCGGCGAATAGAGACCGGAACCCTGGATTGCAAGGGGCGTCAGGCCGCCAATCGCCGTCAGCGACGTGAGCAGGATCGGCAGGAAGCGCACTTCGCCTGCCTCGGCGATCGCATCGTCGAGCGCCCTGCCGCCCGCGCGCAGCTGGTTCGTGAAGTCCACCAGCAGGATCGAGTTCTTGATCTCGATTCCGACCAGCGCAATCATGCCGATCATCGACGTGAATGACAGCGTGTAGCCACTCAGGAACAGTGCGATGAGGCCGCCAGTGATCCCGAGCGGCACGACGCCGAACACGATCAGCATCGAACGGAAGCTGCCGAACTCAAGCACCAGCACCGCGAGAATCCCGAACACCGCGACCAGCATGGCGACGCCGAGGCCGGCAAAGCTTTCCTCGCGCGCCTCGATCTCACCAGCGGCGACATAGCGGTAGCCCGGCGGCCAGGTCATTGCCTCGAGCTTCGCCAGCACCTGGCCCGTCAGATCGTCGGTCGCGTAGCCGGTGGCCGGATGCGCGGTAACCGCGACGGCGCGTTCTCGGTTGTAGCGCTTGATGACGCTTGCTGCGCTGCGAAATCGCGGGTCGATGATCTGGGCCAGCGGCACCTGGCGGCCGGTGAGCGACGAAACCTGGATTGACTGCAGCAGATCGAGTGTCGGGCGCGCCCCGATTGGGAGTCGCAGCGTGATGTTGTACTGGTCGCCGTCCGGCTCGCGATACTGTCCCGCCGTCAGTCCTGCGACCGCGAGTCTGACGGTCCGGTCGGCCTCGATCGCGGGGATGCCGAAGAGCGCGGCCTTTTCCGAATCCACGCGCAAGTCGATGTCGGTGCGCGACAGGCGCAGCGGATTGACGACGTCCCGTGTGCCAGGGACTTCTTTGATAAGCTTCTCGACATCTGCTGCGAGCGCGCGAAGCGTCCCCATGTCCGGCCCGAATACACGGATCTCGATCGGCGCGGCGATCGGTGGACCATTCTCGAACTGGCGTATGGAAATGCGCGCGGCCGGATACCCGGCGAATGCGACCCGCAGTCCGTCGAGCAGGTACGCCGTCCTGACTGGATCGTCGCGATCGAGTTCCGCAAACACTTCGGCAAGGTTTGCAGAGGCAACGCGCGATAGCACGTTGTAATAAATGCGCGGGTTCTCCTGCCCGAGATTGGAGAACCACCAGCGGATTCCTGGAGTCTCCGCGAGCTTCTGCTCGACGAAGCGCAATGCGCGATCGGTCTCCGCGAGACTCGCGCCATTCGCGGTCTCGATACGCACGCGAAACTGCGGGATGTCCGCCGTGGGAAACAGGCTGAAGCCGATCCACGGCACTAGCAGAAGCGACAGCGCGAACACGCTGAGTGCGGCGGCCAGCGTCGTGCGCGGCCGGGAGAGACCCCAGCGGAGCGCCGGGCCGTAGATCCGGTGGATGCCGCTCATCAGCGCGGAAAGCACGCGATCGGCGATATGGTCAGCGCGGTCGAGCAAGCCGTGCACCTTCGCGAGCGGGGCAGTCAACCAGGGTTGGCGCGGTTGTCGGCGTTCATCACCGCGCAGCAGGCGGCTCGCGAGGAACGGAATGATGGTCAGGGCGATGAAGAACGACGCCAGGATCGTGAACAGCACGGCGGCCGGCAGCGAGCGGATGAAGTCCCCGGCGCCCTCCGGCAGGAACAGGAGTGGCACGAAAGCGAGCAGCAGTGTTGCCGTGCAGCCAAGCACGGCGAGCCAGATCTGGTCGGTCGCGGCGATCGCGGCCTGGTGCCTCGGTACGCCCTTGCGGACATTACGCGCGATGTTCTCGACGACGACGATTGAGTCATCCACCAGCAGGCCGAGCGCCACGACGAAACCGGCGATCGACAACTGATTCAGGGAAAAGCCGGCCAGGTAGAGCGCGGCCAGCCCGATCGCGAGCGACAGCGGGATCGAGATCATCACGATGCCGGCGGCGCGCAGCCCGAGTGGCAGCAGCGTCAGGATCACGAGCCCTATCGCAATCGTGAAGTCGACCTGCAGCCGGGACAGTCGGTGATCCACATTGGACGATTGGTCGAAGCCGTTCTCGAGGCGCAGCTGGGACGGCAAACCCGCCCGAAACTGGGGCAGATGCGCGTAAATCGCGTCGCGCACCGCAAAGACATTCTGGTTGTCCTTCATGCTGGCGGTGACGAACACCGCGCGCGTGCCGTTGTAACGGCCGATGTAGCGTTCTTCCTCGGCGCTCCAGGACACCTTGGCGATGTCGCGGACATGTACGACTCGTCCGGCCCTCGCACTTACCACGGTGTCGCCAATCTCGGCGAGGGACTCATAGCTGCCCGAAGTCTTCAGGTTGTAACGGCGCATCCCGACATCGACCGCGCCACCCGGGATACTCGCGTTCTCGCCCTGGACTGCAGTAATCACCTGCCCCAGCGTGACGTTTGCGCCGGCAAGGCGCTCGGGATCGATCGCGACCCGCACTTCCGGTGCCGGATAGGCCCAGGTCTCGGCGCGACGCACGCCGGGAACCGTCTCGATGAGTTCCTCGAGATCCTCGGCGTGCTTCTTCATCTCGCGCCAATCTGCATCCGTGCTGACCAGCGCGAACTGCACGATATTGACGGTGCCGGGCGTGAATTGCCGCAAGTCGATCGAGAACACATCGCGCGGTAGCGATGGCCTCACCACATTGACCTCGCGTATGACCTCGTCGTGCTTGCGGTCCGGGTCGACGCCGTAGATAAACTCGATCTCGATCAGTGCAAGCCCGTCGATCGCCGTGCTGGTCAGCCTCTTGATGTCATCCAGCTCGGCCAGCGCGTCCTCGATCGGATCGACGACCAGGCGCTCGACATCCTCCGGGTCTGCGCCGGGGTAATTCACGACGATCAGCGAACCGGGGAATTTCAGAGACGGATCCTCGGCGCGCGGGATCGCGCCGAGCGCCCAGAGTCCGGTGGCGACCAAGAGCGCGAACACGACCAGCGTGAATTGCCAGCGGTGTACCGAGAATGACCAGAGGCTCATGCGCCTGCCTCAGCCGCCGTCGAGTACGCGAACGATATCGTTGTCGTTGAGCCAGGCAGCGCCTTCCGTGACGACGCGATCGCCGGGCGAGAGGCCCATGACAATCTCGATGCGTTCGCCCAGCAGGCGGCCCGTCCGCACCGCGACGCGCCTTGCATGACCGCCTTCTGCAACCACGAACACGAGGGCGGCGCGGCCATCGGCTTCCAGGAGCGCGGTCACCGGCACGACCGACACGCTCTTGGCGTCGTGGTCTGCGATCACGACCTTGGCAACGAGGCCCTGGACGAAGCGCTCGCCCTGTGGATCGATGGCGAGCTTCAACTCGTAGGTCCCGGTCTGCGGATCGGCTGCCGCGGCAATCTCGGCGACGGTCGCGGTGAATTTCCGGCCAGTGAATGCGTCAAGCGTGACTTCGGCAGCCGTACCTGCCTTCACGCGAACGACGTCACGGTCAGATAGCGCAGCCCGCACGATCCAGCCGTCACCCGTATTGCCGATCACGAGCACGGGCTGGCCGGCGGCGACCAGTTCATCCGGCTCTGCAAGACGCCCTTGTACGACGCCATCGCCTGGCGCCTCGATGCGCGCGTGGCGGGCGTTGAAGAGCGCCGAGCGCAATGCGGCAGCCGCGACCGAGTGTGCAGTCTCGAGGTCCTCGACCTGCTCACGGGTTGCGACCTCATCGGCGAGCAGCGCCCTGCCGCGTTCGAGGTCGCGTGCGGACTTGCCGGCGATCGCCTCGGCCTGCGCGGCGGCCGCCGCCACCTCGTCGTCGGCCAATGTCGCAAGCAGCTGGCCGCGCCGCACGCGGTCGCCCTGCTCGACGTGGATCGCCTGGATCACGCCGCCGGTTTTGAACGCAAGGCGTACTTCGTCGGCCGGCGTGATGATGCCAATCGCGCGGATCGTCTCCGCCGCGGGGGCCGTCTCGACCGTCGTGACGCGAACTGGCGCGGCGTCCGTGGTGGTCGTCGTATCCGTTCCATTGCCGCAGGCGGCAAGGCCAAGCATGACGACGAGCGCCAGGATCCTGATATTCATGGTTGCTCCACGCCGCCAATCGCGTATTCCACCTGCGCGAGGGCGGCCAGCGCTTCATAGCGCGTGACATTTCCGTTCAGGCGCGCCTCGGTCAGCACGCGTTGTGCGTCGAGGTAGTCGGCCGGCGACACCTGGCCGAGGTCGCGCTTCTTCGAGATGATCGCGAATGCCGCCTCCGCCGCGCCTGCGCGCCGGCTCGCGGTTGCGAGCGATGCCTCGGCAACCTCGAGATCCGAGAGCGCCTCGTGCACCTGGATGCGTATCTGCTGTTCGGCCAGTGCGCGGCCTGCCTGCAGCTCAGCGCTTCTGGCCCGGGCGGCACGCACAGATGCACGGTCAGCACCACCACTGAAGAGGTTGAACCGCACGATCACGTAAGCCATCACATACGGATCCTGGTCGCTGTAATCCCAATCGGAGCCCTGGGTACCGGCATCGACGGCGAACGCCACTTGCGGCTTGAAGGCTGCCCTGGCAATGCGCTCGGACTCGCCGGCCGCTGCGACGCCTGCATCGAGCTGGCGCAGTTCCGCCCGGTGCTCGAGCGCGGTGTCTTCAAATTGCAGGGCGGCGGCAGCAGTACCGGTCGGTCTTGGAACACGGGCGGCGAGTCGCGGCAGGTCCGCGTCGGTCACCCTGGCTGATTCGAGTTCGCGCGTCAGCGGCGCGTTGCAGAGCAGGTTGACGTAGCGGAGCGCGAGCGACTCGGTCGAGCGCGCGCGTGCCAGTTGCTGGTCTATCTTCAGCCGGTCCGCCTCGGCGCGCAGCACCAGGTCGCGCGTGACCCTG
Source organism: Gammaproteobacteria bacterium (assembly GCA_009692245.1). GTDB lineage: Bacteria > Pseudomonadota > Gammaproteobacteria > Steroidobacterales > Steroidobacteraceae > SCUD01. The sequence goes on along the minus strand of SHZN01000018.1, from coordinate 15,054 downwards.
CCATTGCGGTACAGGCTGTCGTTGACGCGCTCGTTCTCCGCCGCGAGTTCAAGCGTGGCAGCCAGGGTCTCGATCGCTTCGCGCGTTGCGAGCCAGCGGTAATAGGCCTGGCGCACGTCGCGCTCGAGTTGCAGGCGGTAACTCTCGAGGCCGTAACGCGCGGCGTCATAACCGTACGAAGCCCGGCGTCGTTCCGCGGCGATTCTCGCGTCATATAGCGATTGCGAAAGTCGCAGCACGGATTCCTGCTCACGGTCGCGCAGGAAACTGAAGGACTGGTTGGCGATCGGCGTGAATGGCGCGGGCTGGCCGCTGGCTGCGAGCAGCGCATTCAGCGAGGAGTAGACGGGATTCAGCAAGTCGCCGACCGGCAGCTCGATCTCGCGTCCGCCATCTGCCTCCGAATAACGCAGTTGCAGGTCGAGTGTTGGCAAAAATCGCGCGCGCGCCACATCGAGTGCGGCGAGTCGCTGATCCACGCCAGCCTGGACAGCGCTGAGACCGAGATTCGATTCTAGCGCCTCGGCGACCAGTGCATCCGCCACGCGTTCGACCGCGGGCGCGTCAGCGGGCGTCGCCGCGACCGGATTCGCGAGCAGCAGCGCGAGCACGAAGCCCGCGAAGCCGATCTGTGCAGTCATGGAATCCTTGCCAGCATGTAGCGCAACATCGTGAAAGAACCTTCCATTAACTGGGGAACCTCGATGCCAAGACGCGCAATCTCCTGGGTCTTGTTCGTGCCGATCTGGATCAGGCCATGCGTGAATGCCCACAACATCACGCAGACCTGCGCGGGATTGCCGATATCCTTGCGGATCGAACCGTCGGCCTGCCCTCGCATCAGCGCTTCTACAATCACAGCGATCACGGCATCGCCTGCGGCCGCGCAGGCGTCATCGGTCGGCTGGCCCGCAGCCTGGTGTGCGTGAAAGCGGCTGCAGGCATCGAAGCGAAAGGGCGTTTCCTGCTGGAACAGTACGTAGGCCTGGCCGATGGCCTGGACCTTGTCGAGACCGGAAGTTTTTGCAGCCGCCGCGGCAACAAAACTCCCGCGTAGTTCGACGAGCGCGCGCTCGGCAATCGCGAGCAGCAGGTCGCTCTTGTCCTGGAAGTAGACGTAGATCAGGGCGCGCGAGAGGCGGGCGCTTTTTGCGACGCGGTCCATCGTGACGGCGTCCCAGCCGATTTCGGCATAGAGTCGTTCGGCCGCGTCGACGATCTCGGCGCGGCGGCGCTCCTTTTCTTCTTCGCGGCGTTCGGCGACATACGACACGGCATCAGTCTAGGCATCTATTGACACAGTGTCAATAAATGAACACATGTTGAATTTCAAGGAGTCAGGAAGCTAGCAGACCCGGTTGCGCCGGCGGCCCGCCAGAAAATCGACGACATTCAATGCCAGCTCGTCCAGGCAACGTTGCCTTGCCTCGCGCGCGGCCCAGGCGACATGCGGAGTCAGGATCAGGTTTGGGATATCCGGATCAAGCAACGGGTGGCCTGGCGGCGGCGGTTCACGCTCCAGCACGTCGATGCCGGCACCGCCGAGGCGGCCTGCTTTGAGCACTGCGGCCAGTGCGCTTGCATCCACCAGTGCGCCACGTGCCGTATTGATCAACACGGCGTCGGGCTTCATGCGCGCGAAGCGGGAGGCACCCATCAGTCCACGGGTCGCATCGGTCAGCGGGCAGTGCAGCGACAGGACATCGGCGCGCGGCAGCAGTTCGTCGAGGTCAACGCGGCCATCGAGCCGCGGGCCACCGGGGCGATTCACAATCTCAACCTGCATACCGAAGGCCGCGGCCGTGTGCCCGACGGCACGCCCAAGCGTTCCATGCCCGACGATGCCGAACACACGGCCGTGAAGTTCGCGGATTGCGAAGGGAAATGTCGAAAACTGTCCCGCCTGCTGCCAGCCGCCCGCGCGGACCAGGAAATCGTAATTCTTCAGGCGATGCGTCAGGGCGAGCAGCATCGCGAATACGTGCTGGACGACGGACTGGGTGCAATAGTCGCGCAGATTGCAGACCGCGATACCTGACTCGCGTGCGGCGTCGATAGCCACATTGTCGACACCGGTCGCCGTCAGCGCGATCAGCCGGAGCTGGGGGTTGGCCGCGATTGTCGTGCGATCGACGATCGCCTTGTTGGCGAACACGACCGTAAAGCCGGCGACGCGCTCGGCAACCTGCGCGGTCGATGTCTGCAAATGGATGACGAGGTTGGGCACCACGCGCTCGAGCGGAGCGGTATCGAGGTCGCCATTACTGACCGTGCCGAAGTCCAGGAACACCGCGCGCATCGGGCGTTCAGTCGCGGAAATTCTTGAATTGGAGGGGCCTGTCGAGGCCGGCCTTGCGTATCAGGGCCATCCCAGCCTGCAGGTCGTCGCGCTGCTTACCGGTCACACGCAGCTGATCACCCTGGATCGAGGCCTGCAGCTTCAGCTTCGAATCCTTGATCAGCCGCTGGAGCTTGCGGCCGCTGTCGGCGTCGATGCCGTGGCGCAGCACGAGTTGCTGGCTGGCCGCATTCAGCGCGATTTCCAGTTCGCCCGGCTCGAGGCAGACGATGTCGATACCACGTTTCGTGAGCTTCAACCTCAGGACATCGAGCATCTGTTTCAACTGGAAGTCTACCTGTGCGTGCAGGGTGATCAAGTGATCGCCAAGTTCAAAATTCGCGCCCGTGTCCTTGAAATCGAAACGCTGAGAGACCTCGCGATTTGCCTGGTCGACGGCATTCGCGAGTTCGTGGGTGTCGATCTCCGAGACGACGTCAAAGGATGGCATGCTAGCCTGGCTCCTTCAGCAGGAGGTCGATGAAAGCCGTCAGTTCCCTGTTCAGTTCCTGGTAGTGGGCGCCGGTCGCGGGGCCGCTGAAGCCGGCGTGCGTGCGGCGCAAGCTTCCCTTGCGATCGAAGATGAACAACGTGGGATAGGCGCCGAACGCCTGCAGTTGCGGCAGCTTCTTCAGCACATCGTTATCGCTCGTCGTTCCGGCGATCAGCACCGGATAGTCGATCGAGAATTTCTCCGCGAATGAACGCGCGGCAGCAGAAGCACTGGCGAAATCCGGCGTGTGCTCAAACATCAGCTGGATCACCTCGATGCCCTGGGCGCGGCGGCCTGCGAGCAGTTCGCGCAGGAACGCTGCCTCGTCATGGCAGTTCGGGCACCAGCTGCCGCCGATCGTGATCAGCACGACTTTTCCGGCAAATTGCGCGCCCGGAAATGTGATCGGGCTGCCGCCCAGGTCCGGGAATGTGAACTCGAGGCTGCTGGCGCCGGGCTTGAGGGCCGTCATCTGCGCGGGATCCTCGAGCCGCGCGTCCGGGTCGCGGCGCCCGGACCAGGTCTCGTGCGCACCACCACCCGTGTGGAAATCCCCGGCTAAGGTGCCGTCCGCACCCAGCCGGCCGAGATACAAAAAAGCGCTACCACCGTCGAAGCGTGACAGGAACAGGGTGTCGCCGCGCGCTTCGCCGGCGATGTAGCGGTCATCGCCGCTGGCACGCAGCACGGTGCCGGTGACCTCGTGCCCTTGTTGGGTCAATTCGGCGATGGCCGCGCTTTCGGCACCGTCTGTATCGCGGAAGGTCAGCGCCCAGCGGCCGGAGAAATCCATGGGCTCAGCATCCGGCTTCGGGAAGAAGCGCCAGGCCTGGCCGGGCATTGCGACGACGCGGACACTCTTGATCACTCCACGAGGACGCAATAGCTCTACGGCACCCTCGAATCTCGCGTCGACGAATCGCGCCTCGAGCCGGTGCGGATAGCCGGGCATGTGCATCGTCAGGCGATCACCGTTGAGCTGCACATCGGGGACGCGCACGCGTTCCGGCCCATTGATCAACCAGGCGACCAGCACGCCATTCTCGCGCTTGAGTTCGAGGCCGAACGGCAGGTCGCCGCCCGCGACCGAAAGCACGGCACGGTATTGGCCGAGCGGCGCGGCACCCACAGATGCGGGTGCTTCGCCACGTCCGCAGGCGGCCAGGCACGCCACTGCGAACGGAACTGCAAGCCACGCGAGCCAATGTCGTGACACGTCATTCCTTCCGTTTACAGGGTCGAAGCCGAACGCGGGAATCCATCAGCCGCCGTGCGCCAGGGCTCCCATGCAATCGCAATGCGGCCGATGCCGATGTCTGACTTGCGTGGTGCGATGCTGACGCGCGTGCGCACGATGCGGGCTGGATCGAGAGATTCCGTGAGTTCCCCGGCCTCCTGCTCGATCTGGCGCAGCAGGCCGTCGCGCTCGGCCGTGAGTGTCTCCAGGCTTTCGCCGGCGCGCGCAACGTCGCCGCGCTCACCGAACACGCGGCCCGCGGAACGTGCAGCAGACCCGGCGCGCGTCGTCGCCATGCTCCTGCCGCCGAATATCGCTCCGAGCACCGAGGTCCCGATATTGATCACTGTATCCAGCTTGCGTTGCGAATACTGCGACTGCTCGCGCGCAACACGATTCTGGGCGCCCCGCAGGCGATCATCCAGTGACCTGAGTTTTGCGGCATGGCGTTCGCGGAGTTTTGCAACCTGCTCATCCCGGTATTCGCGCAGGGCGTGGGCAAGCCGCGTGCGGAAATCACCCTCGCTCTCGCCGGGGTTTGACGTGAGCTTCGGCGTCCTGCATGACAGCAATTCAACGGCGCCGCTCTGGTAAAGATGCGTGGCGAGCGAGCGGCCCCAATCGGCATGATTCTTCGCATTCAGGGCCGCAGCCGGTAAATCAGCGAATCCCGCACCATCCACGGGTCCTGCGGCGACAATCGAATCCAGATTCGGCACTGCGGTCGCCTCGGACCAGGCCGGCGCGCCGTCGCTATCGCCGAGCGGCGCTAGCAGCGCGACCTTGGTCCAGGCGTCGACGCCCGCGGGCTTATCGGCGTAATGCAGTTCGGCCGTGGCGACGAGACGCGGCCGGTACACGAGTTCGCCCGCTCCAGGCTTGGCGGCCAGGAAAACTTCCTGCACACCCGCCGGCAATACCGGTCGTGCGGCCGGGGCTGTCGCCTGCGTTGCGACAGGCACAGCGGGTGCCGCGCTCTTGCGACCTTCCATGAGCCGGGTGATCTCAGGCAGCGTCAGCGGCCCGCGCAGGTAGCTGAGTGCCCAGCGCGTTCGGAACAAGAGCGGCTGGTCTTCGCTGACCTTGCGCATCAGGAATACGCGCGGGCTGATGCCCGCCATCAGCTTCTCGAGCATTGCGCGATCAAAATCCGCGCCAGCAAGTGCGCTCGAAAGACCGTCGATCACGCGCTGCTGGTCCCTTTCGGTCTGCAGTCGCCCGATGAACCAGGTGCCGGCATTGGACAGGCCCTTGTAGTCGAGATCCACGGGATTCTGGGTCGCGAGCACGACACCGAGCCCGAAAGCGCGCGCCTGCTTCATCAGGGTCAGCATCGGGAGCTTCGACGAGGGCATCGCAGTCGGCGGGAAATAGCCGCAGATCTCGTCCATGTAGAAGAGTGCCCGCAGCGCCGCCGTGCCGGACTGCCTGCGCATCCACGCCACCAGTTCGTTGAGCAGCAGCGTGACGACGAACATGCGCTCGGCGTCGGTCAGGTGCGCGATCGACACGATGGAGATGCGTGGCTTGCCTTCCGCCGTGAACAGGAGGCGCTGGATATCGAGCGCCTCGCCCTCGAGCCACACGCCGAAACCGGGCGAGGCGAGCAGGTTGTGGATCGCCATCGCAAGTTCGAGCCGGTCTTTCGCCGGATAGAACGTCTCGACGTCGAATACGCCGACCTTTTCGAATGGCGGCTTCTGGATCGCACCGATGAGCCCGGCGAGATCGAGCGCATTGCCCTTGCTCCAGGCGGCATCGATGATGGCTGACAGGAGAATGTGCTCGCGGCTCTTCAACGGATCCGCGGTGATGCCGACGAGGCCGAGGAGGCCGGATACCGCCGCTGAAATCCGATCGCGAGTTCCGGCAGGATCGCTGCCTGCCAAGGCGCTGCCAGTCGCAGGCGGTGCAAAGGAACGCAGTATCGACAGCGGCAGGCCGGCCGTGCTGCCGGGCGTGTAGATCGCGATGTCCACGGATTCGCGGAAGCGTTGGATACGTTCGCCATCCTCGCCCCATTCGGCGAGGCCCTTCTGCCAGGTTTCGGCGGTTTTTGCGGCCAGATCATCCGGTGAAACACCCTTGCGCGCCGCTTCCCCGACATCGATCCAGGGGCGGAACTCGGCGGGCGTCAGGCCGGGGAAGGTCAGCATCAGGTTTGCAATGTCGCCCTTGGGATCGACCACGAGCGCGGGGATTCCGTCGAGCGCGGCTTCCTCCAGCAGGCTGATGCAAAGGCCTGTCTTGCCGCTGCCGGTCATGCCGACACAGACCGCGTGCGTGGTAAGGTCGCGGGAGTCGTACATCAGGGGCTCTGGGGAGAGCGCATCCGCTTTCGGGTCGTACTCGCGGCCGATATAGAAGGCGCCCAGTTTCTCGAAGTCGCTCATTGATATCTCCGTCGCGCTCAGTAGCGCGGCAGCCGCACGGCCCTGAATGCCGCCTCGACCGCCGCAGCGTCCGGTGCGCGCAGCGCCTGGTCGACCAGTTTGCGCGTCAGGTGCGGCGCAAACAGCTGCATGAAATCGTACATGTAGCCGCGCAGCAGGCGGCCGCGGCGCACGCCGATCCAGGTGAGGTGCTCAGGGAACAGGTGCGAGCCGTCGATCGCGACCAGGTCCGGATCCTCTTCTTCGTTGAGCGACATGCAGGCGACGATGCCGACACCGAGCCCGAGCCGTACATAGGCCTTGATGACGTCCGAATCCCGCGCGGTCAGTGCCACATTCAGCGGCAGGCCGGCATGGTCGAACAGTTCGGGCAGCGACGAGTGTCCTGCGAAGCTGAACACATAAGTGACGACCGGGTGCTCGCTGACCTGGCGCAGTGTCGGTTGCTCGACGTCTGCGAGCGGATGGCCGCGCGGCACGACGATGTCGCGATGCCAGCGATAGCAGGGCATCAATGCAAGACCGGCAAACAACTCCTGGGATCCGGTCGCGATCGCAAAGTCAACGCGGTCCGCGGCGGCGAGATCGGCGATCTGCTCGGAGGTGCCCTGGTGCAGATGCAGCTTTACCTCCGGATACTGCTCGCGGAAGCGCTTGATGATGGACGGCAACACGTAGCGCGCCTGCGTGTGGGTCGTTGCAATGGACATCGCGCCGCGCTGCTCGTCCTGGAAGTCGGCCGACAGGCGCCGGATATTCTCGGTTTCCTCGAGGATGCGGATCGCGCGCTCGACAACTTTCTCGCCGGCCGGTGTGATGCGCGTGAGATTCCGCCCCTCGCGCTCGAATACCTGGAACCCCAGTTCGTCCTCGAACAGCTTGATCTGCTTGCTGACGCCCGGTTGCGAGGTATGCAATGCACGTGCGGCTGCCGTGATGTTCAGGCCGTTCTGCACGACCGCAGCCAGGTAGCGGAGTTGGTGGAGCTTCATGTGCGGATTATACGCATCGGCCACAAGCTCCCGTCGCCGGCCGGTGAACCATGGTATTTTTGGACTTGCCATGAGCCCGGACGTCAGGCCATTCCTGCACCAGCCCACTTCCACGTGGAGCTATGTCGTCAGCGATCGCGAATCACGGGCCGCGGTGGTCATCGATCCGGTGCTCGATTTCGACATCCATTCGGGGCGTTGCTGGACGGCCGCGGCGGACGAGGTCGTCGCGCATGTCAGGCGTGAGAATCTCGTGGTCGCATGGATTCTCGAGACACACGCCCACGCCGATCACCTGAGCGCGGCGCCGCACATCAAAGCCAGCCTGGGCGGGCGCATCGCGATCGGAGCGGGGATCTGCCAGGTGCAGCGCGCGTTCCGCGACCTGCTGAACCTCGGCTCCGCATTTCCGGTGGACGGCCGGCAGTTCGACCGGCTGCTCGCGGATGGCGAGGAATTCCGCATCGGCTCCCTCGCGTTTCGTGCGATACCGACCCCGGGACACACGAGCGATAGCTTGAGTTACCTGATCGGCGACGCGCTCTTCGTCGGCGATACGATCTTCATGCCGGACGGCGGCACGGCGCGCTGCGACTTTCCGGGTGGCGATGCGACCGTGCTGCATGCGTCGATCCGCCGGCTTTATGAGTTGCCACCCGGGACCCGGGTCTTTGTCTGCCATGACTATTTACCGGGCGGACGGGAGCCTCGCTGCGAGACGACGATTGCCGCCGAGCGCGCCGGCAATATCCACCTGCGCGACGGCGTGACCGAAGCGGAATTCGTCGCATTGCGGACGAAGCGCGACGCCGGGCTCGCCGTGCCAAAGCTCCTGTACCCGTCCGTGCAGGCCAATATCCACGCCGGCCAGCTGCCGGAACCGGAGGCAAATGGCCGCCGGTACATGAAATTGCCCCTGACCGGCCCCATCGCTTGACCTGCCTCGCGCTTGACCCACGGACCGGCGCCAGCCGATACTGGCCTCGTGAATTACGCGAACCCAATGGCCGCCGATCTTGGCTGGTGGCGCTACTCCAGGGAGTGGGCGCTGGTCGCGTAGTCGCTTTTGCGTTATCAAATTCAACCAGGGCCCATCTCCGCAAATACCGGGGGTGGGTTTTTGCATGCCCATGAGCCTGCCATTCGACATCGCAGCGGACCTCGACACGCCGGTTTCGGCTTACCTGAAGCTGCGGCCATTCCGTCCCTGCTTCCTGCTGGAGAGCGTCGAAGGCGGCGTGCGTCTCGCGCGTTATTCGTTCATCGGCTTCGGCGACTGCATCGAGGTCAAGCTCGATGGCAAGGGCCTCACCGTCAATGGCAGCTGTCAGCCGCGGCCCGCAGGCCGGGACGAACTGCTCGCGGCATTGCGCGACGCGCTCGCGCGCGCACCGCGGCCGCGGCCGGACAATCACGGCCTGCCGCTGGCCGGCTGGCTCGTCGGGTTTTCGTCGTACGACCTCGTGCGATATTTCGAGTCGCTGCCGCATCCTGCACACAATGACCTGGCAGTGCCGGAAGCCTGTTACGTCGCGCCGAAATCGCTCCTCGTCTTCGACCACCTGACGCGCGGCGTGACGCTGCTGCATGACGGCGGAGAAGCCGAGCGACAGGCACTCAAGCGCGAGATCATCGCGGCGCTTTCAGGTCCGTTGCCGAAAGCGCGCAGGAAATTTCATTACGCCCCGGCCGTCGCGAGCCTTAGCCGCGGCGAATTCGTCAACGCGGTCGCCCGCACGCAGGCGCATATCGTTGCCGGCGATGTCTATCAGCTTGTGCTGTCCGTGTGCTTTGGCGGTGAATGCGAGCTTGATCCCTTCGAAGCCTACCGTGCGCTCAGGCTGCTTAATCCCTCGCCATACATGTATTACTGCGAGGCCGGCGGCGTGACCGTAGTCGGTTCTTCGCCAGAAGCGCTCGTACGCCTGAATGGCAGGCACGCGCAATTGCGTCCCATTGTCGGCACGCTGCCGCGTGGTGCCGATGCAGCCGAAGACGATGCGTACGCGGCCCGGCTGCTCGCCGATCCGAAGGAGAACGCCGCGCACGTGATGCTCGTGGACCTCGCGCGCAATGATCTTGGGCGCGTCGCCTCTGCAGGCTCGGTGCGCGTCGATCCGTACCGGCTGATCGAGCGCTACAGTCATGTGATGCACATCGTGAGCGGCGTTTCCGGGGAGCTTGCACCTGGGCGTGACGCCTTCGACCTGTTCGCGGCGGCGTTCCCGGCCGGTACTCTGGTCGGTGCCCCGAAAGTGCGCGCGATGCAGATCATCGACGAACTCGAACCGGTAGGCCGCGGGCTTTACGGTGGCACGGTCGGATACTTCGGCAAGGGCGGGGACATGGATCAGGCGATCACGATCCGCACACTGGTTTTTGCGGACGGCCGCTACAGCTACCAGGCCGGCGCCGGTATCGTCTCCGACAGCGTGCCGGAGCGCGAGCACGACGAAGTCATCGCAAAGAGTGCCGTGTTGCGGCGCGCACTCGAACTCGCGGAGGGCGGCCTGTGAAACAGCGGCTGCTGCTGATCGACAATTACGACTCCTTCACCTACAACCTGGTGCAGGCGTTCCTGGTGCTGGGCGCCGACGTGCTGGTGCACCGCAATGACCGGATCACGGTGGAGGAGGCGCTTGCAATCGCGCCGACGCATCTTTGCGTTTCACCGGGTCCCGGCACTCCCGCGGATGCGGGCGTATCAATGCGCATGATCGAGGCATTTGCCGATCGCGTGCCTGTATTCGGCGTCTGCCTCGGTCACCAGGCACTCGTCGAGGTGTTTGGCGGGCAGGTCGTGCGTGCCGGGCGCCTGATGCACGGCAAGACATCGCCCGTGCTGCACGATGGCCGTGGGCTGTTCGAGGGCCTGCCGAATCCGTTCGATGCCGGGCGTTATCACTCGCTGATCGCCGAGCGCGATCACATCCCCGCGGAACTCGAGGTCACGGCCTGGACTGCGGAAGGCGAGGTCATGGGCGTGCGGCACCGGACACTGCCGGTCGAGGGCGTGCAATTCCACCCGGAGAGCATCCTGACGCCAGACGGCCCGCGATTGATGGCGAGGTTTCTGCAAGCCGGAATTCGAGAATGAATCGTCCGGGCAAGGAAGCACTCGATGCGCTGCTTGAGCGGAAGGACCTGGCCGAGGACGCCGCGTACGAACTGATGGTCGCGCTGACTGATCCTGAGATGGCACCCGCGATGGCAGGCGCATTGCTTGCTGCGCTTCGGATCAAGGGCGCGACCGCGGATGAGGTGCGCGGCTTTGCGCGCGCAATGCGATCCCTGGCGCGGCGGCCGCAGATCGCGGCGGGTGCGCTGATCGCAGACGTCGTTGGAACGGGCGGCGATGGTTCCCACAGCCTCAATCTTTCGACCGGTGCGGCGCTACTGGCTTCCGCCGCGGGCGTGCGCATCGTCAAGCACGGCAATCGCTCGGTTTCTTCGCGATCCGGCAGCGCCGACGTGCTGGAAGCGCTGGGCCTGCCCCTGCCGCTGGACGAGACCGCGGCCGGGTTGTGCCTCGAGCGGACCGGATTCACTTTCCTGTTTGCCCCGCATTACCACCCGGCGATGAAGGCGATCGCACCGGTGCGCGCGGCGCTCGGCGTACGCACGATCTTCAACCTGCTGGGGCCGCTCGCTAATCCCGCACAGGCGCCATACGCAGTGATCGGAGCCTGGAGTCTCGAAGTCGCGAAACTCCTGGCGGACACGCTGGCCGGCATGGAAATCCGCCGCATGTTCGTCGTCCACAGCGACGGCGGCTGGGACGAACCGACACCGGCTGCGCCATTTACGATCTACGACGTGCGGCCGGGCTCCGTGAAGCAGTCAAAGAGGAGCGCCGCCGACTTCGGGTTGCCGGCCTGTGTCGAAGTGGATCTCAAAGGCAGTGATGCTGCACACAATGCCGGGCGTCTGGCCGCCGTGATGCGCGGTGAGGAACGCGGCGCTCACCGCGACGCGCTCGTCATGGGTGCCGCCCTCGTGGCGGAAGTAACGGGGCTGGTGTCCGACGCCGTGGCAGGCGCGAGACTCGCGGCCGCCGCGATCGATGATGGCCGTTCGGCGAAACTGCTCGATCGCATCATCGCTTTCGGCAGGGAGCGCTCCGCATGAGTGGCTTCCTCGAACGCATGGCAGCGGCGAGCCTGGAACGCGTCACGGAAACGTGCGCACGCGAACCACTAACGGCGCTGCGCACACGAGCACTCGCGACACCATTGCCGCCGCCACTGAATCTCCAGGATCGATTCAATCTCATCGCCGAATTCAAGCGCCGCTCACCATTACTCGGCCGCATTGGTGACGATGATCTGGTCGGTCGCGTAACTGCCTACGCCAATGGCGGCGCCGCCGCAGTCTCCGTCCTGACCGAACTTTCGCAGTTCCACGGCAACCTCGATCATCTGACCGCTGCCGCGTCTGTGCTTACTCCGCTTGCAGTCCCCGTGATGCGAAAGGATTTCCTGGTTGATCCGTACCAGATTTGTGAAGCTCGCGCCTGCGGTGCCAGCGGTGTGCTACTGATCATCCGGATGTTGTCCGGGACTTCTCTTGTTGAAATGCTCGACTGCGCTCGCGAACTCGGCTTGTTCGTGCTTCTGGAGGCTTTCGACTCAGATGACATTGCGCGCGCCGCGGCCGAGGTGGCCGTGGGTGTCCCCGAGCGGAGCATAAAGTTCGGGCGCAGCGCGGGGACACCCCGGCCGGATCCCGGCCGTGGCGCGCAGGCACTGCGCGCGGATCCCGGCCGTGGCGCGCCGGCAGTTCTCCTTGGCGTGAATTGCCGCGACCTGCAGACACTGGAAGTGCTGCCACGGCGCTTCAAGGAAGTCGCGAATCTGTTGCCGCGCGACTTCGTGTGGGTTGCCGAGAGCGGGATCGCAACACCGGATGTATGCGCGGAAGTTGCGCGAGAAGGCTACGAGCTGGCACTGGTCGGCAGTGCGTTGATGACGGCGCGTGATCCGGCGGGAGTGATTCGCACAATGCTCGCCGCCGGCAGGGCAGCAACATGAGCCTGCTGATCAAGATCTGCGGCCAGACAGGCGAGGTTGGAATCACGGCCGCCGTCGATTCCGGCGCCGATGCGATCGGGTTCGTCTTCCACTCGCCGTCGCTGCGCAACATCGAACCGGTGCGTGCCGAAATACTTGCGTCGGCGTTCATGCCGGCGAATGTGCTGCGGGTGGCCGTGACACTCCATCCTTCGCAGGCACTGGTCGACGAGGTGCTCGCCGAATTCACGCCCGATGTCTGGCAGACGGATGCCGCGGACTTCGATTCCTTGCAACTGCCGGCGACAATCGCGCGCTGGCCGGTGTGGCGCTCGGGCAGCGCGCTGCCGGATGCACTGCCATCGCGCCTGCTGTTTGAGGCGGCTGCAAGCGGTGCGGGTATCCAGGCGGACTGGACGGTGGCTGCTGGTCTCGCAAGGCGTTGCGGGTTGATCCTGGGTGGCGGTCTCCTTGCTGCCAATGTCGGTGCTGCGATCGCGATGGTGCGGCCCTACGGTGTGGATGTGTCGAGTGGCGTTGAGCGTGAACCAGGCGTCAAGGATCCAGCGCTGATTCGCAGGTTCATTGAAGCGGCGAAGGCCGCCGAACGGAGATTATCAGCATGACTTCACTGCTCGCGGCTGATGAGGCCGGGCGCCTGCTCGCGGAAGAGCTGGCCGGACGGTTGCCGGATGCGCGCGGCCGCTTTGGTCCTTTCGGAGGCCGTTACGTGCCGGAGACGCTGGTGCCGGCGCTCGACCGCCTGCAGGAAGGCGTCGAGCGGTGGCTGCATGCCGAGGAATTCCAGCGCGACTACGCGCGCGAACTTCATGGCTGGGCGGGCCGGCCGACGGCGCTCACGCGCGCGAACGGCCTGTCGCGCGAGTGGGGCGCCGAAGTCTGGCTGAAGCGCGAAGACCTGGCGCATACCGGCGCACATAAAATCAATAATGCTGTCGGTCAGGCACTGCTCGCAAGGCGGCTCGGCGCGAAGCGTATCGTCGCCGAGACCGGTGCAGGCCAGCATGGCGTCGCGAGCGCCGCGGCCTGCGCGCGGCTCGGCCTGCCCTGCGTCGTCTACATGGGCGCAGTGGACATGGAGCGCCAGGCTCCGAATGTTGGCCGGATGAAACTGCTCGGTGCAGAAGTCATTCCAGTCACGAGCGGAGACCAGACACTGCGCGCCGCGATTGACGAGGCCATGCGTGCCTGGGTCGCCGACCCGATGGGCACCTACTATCTGCTCGGCTCGGCGGTCGGGCCACACCCCTATCCGTACCTGGTGCGTGAACTGCAGTCCGTGATCGGCCGCGAAGCGCGGGCACAGATGCTTGCGGCTGCGGGTGGACCGCCGGATATCGCGATTGCCTGTGTCGGCGGCGGCTCAAATGCGATCGGCCTGTTCCACCCATTCCTGAATGACGGCAGCGTCATGCTGCTCGGCATCGAGGCTGGTGGACGCGGTTCGGGGCTCGGCGACAATGCGGCCACGCTCGCGTTCGGGCGGCCGGGCGTACTGCATGGCAGCTTTACGATGCTTCTGCAGGATGCGCATGGCCAGATCCAGGAAACGCACTCCGTGTCGGCGGGCCTCGACTATTCCGGTGTCGGGCCGGAGCACGCATTGCTGCACGCAATTGGGCGTGTGCGTTACGAGGTCGCGAATGACGACGAGGCGCTGGCGGCGGTTGACCTGTGCAGTCGACTCGAAGGAATCCTGCCCGCATTGGAAAGCGCTCATGCATTGGCAGGTGCGCGTCGCCATGCCATGGAACATCCGGGCAGCCGGATCCTGGTCGGGTTGTCGGGGCGCGGAGACAAGGACATGTCCACGCTGCAGGCGATGCTCCTGACGGAACGCGGTTGATGCGGCCGCGCGATTCAATCAGCGAAGCGATACGCAATGCGTCTGCGCGCGGCAAGCCGGCGCTCGTCGCATTCATGACGGCGGGGTTCCCCAGTCGCGAGCGATTCGCGGCAGATCTCCTGAAGGTGGGCGAAGCCGCGGACGTGATCGAGATCGGCTTGCCCTTCTCGGATCCGATGGCGGACGGCATGACGATACAACGCTCGAGCCGCGTGGCCCTTGCCAATGGCGTGACGCTCGACTGGATGCTCGCGGAGCTCGCGACACTTGCAAATCGGCCACGGGCGCCATTGTTGCTGATGAGTTACCTCAATCCGCTGCTCGCCCATGGCATCGGGCGTCTGGCCGCGGATGCGCGCGCAGCAGGGATAGCGGGATTCATCGTGCCTGATCTTCCATTCGAGGAATGCGCGGAACTCCGCGCGGCACTGGCCGTGGAGGGCCTTGCACTCGTGCAGATGGTGACACCCGTGACGCCAGCGGCGCGGCTCGCGATGCTCGCGCGCGAATCGGAAGGGTTTGTCTATGCCGTCACGATGACCGGTACGACCGGCCGTGATGTGGCGGTGCCGGATGCCGTGCTCGAGTACCTCGATCGTGTGCGTTCAACCGCGGCGGTGCCGGTTTGCGCAGGCTTCGGAATCCGCCATACGGCCCAGGTCGCGCGTCTCGCAGGTCACGCAGACGGCGTGATCGTGGGCTCGGCGCTAGTCGAAGTGCTCGAG
>SHZN01000017.1 GCA_009692245.1 Gammaproteobacteria bacterium | reverse complement strand
GTTGAGCAGGAGCGTGTCGCCCTTGTGCACATCCCTTGGCAGCGATTCGTAGGCGACGCCGACCACCTTGTCGGTTCCGGCGTCCGGATCGAATGATGGATCGAGCGCGAAGGACTCCCCATCGACCAGCAGTGCCTTGCCCGAAGCGAAACGCTGGATGCGGACCTTGGGTCCGCGCAGATCGCCCAGGATGCCGACCACGCGGCCGGTCTTTGCGGCCAACGCACGGATGCGCGCGATGCGCCGCGCGTGGTCATCAAAGCTGCCGTGCGAGAAATTGACGCGAACCAGGTCCACTCCGGCCGCGATCAGGTCGGAAAGCGCGCGATCGGTGTCGGTCGCCGGCCCGAGCGTCGCCACGATCTTGGTTCGCCTGGTCATGTTCGCCTCGCTTCCAGGCGCGCTCAGTTGAGCGCGCGCTGCTCCAGAATAGCGACGGCCGGCAGCACCTTGCCCTCGACAAACTCGAGGAAGGCGCCGCCGCCCGTCGAAATATACGAGATGTCCCCGCCGACATCGTACTTCTCGATCGCGGCGAGCGTGTCGCCGCCGCCCGCGATCGAAAATGCCTTGCTGCGCGCGATCGCCTGCGCCAGCACCCGTGTGCCCTTGCCGAACTGGTCGAACTCGAATACACCGAGTGGACCATTCCAGATCACTGTGCCGGCTTTCATGATGATTCCGGCGATCTGCCCTGCCGTGTCCGGGCCGACATCCAGGATCATGTCACCGCTTCCAACCTCGGAGACGGGTTTGACGTCGGCTTCGGCCGCGGCGGAAATCTCGCTGGCGACGACGACATCCACCGGGATCGGGATCGCCACACCGCGCTCACGCGCCTGCGCCAGCAGCCGGCGTGCCACGTCGATCATGTCGGGCTCGTGCAGGGACTTGCCGACCGGCATGCCCACGGCCGCGAGAAAGGTATTGGCGATTCCGCCGCCGACCACGAGCTGGTCCACTTTGTCGATCAGTTTTTCGAGCACGCTGAGCTTGGTCGAGACTTTCGAGCCACCGACCACGGCTACCAGCGGACGCGCGGGTTTTTCGAGCGCGGTCTCGAGCGCCTCGAGTTCATGGATCAGCAGCGGGCCGGCGCAGGCCACGGCCGCGAATCGCGCGATACCGTGCGTACTGGCCTCGGCCCGATGCGCCGTGCCAAATGCGTCCATCACGAACACGTCGCAGAGCGCGGCCATGCGGCGCGCAAGCGCCTCGTCGTCACCCTTCTCGCCCTTGTTGAATCGCACATTCTCGAGCAACACGATTTCGCCGGGCGCGGCCTCGACGCCACCGAGCCATTCATCGGCCAGGCGCACGCTCTGTCCCAGCAGTTCTGACAGGCACGCCGCAACCGGCGCGAGGCTCAATGCGGGATCACGCAGGCCCTCCTTCGGCCGTCCGAGGTGAGACATCACGAGTACGCGTGCACCGCGCTCGACCGCGAGCCGCAATGTCGGCAGCGCGGCACGGATCCGCGCGTCACTGGTCACCCGCCCGTCCGCCACCGGCACATTGAGGTCCTCGCGAATCAGGACGCGCTTGCCGGCCAGGTCGAGGTCCGACATGCGCAGGACTCTCACGCGCGTGACCAGGCCAGCGTCGTGTCCAGCATCCGGTTGGAAAAACCCCATTCGTTGTCGTACCAGGCACAGACCTTGACCAGCGTGCCGCCCACCACCTTGGTCAATTGGGCGTCCACGGTCCCGGAAGCCGGGTTGTGATTGAAATCCACCGACACCAGTGGCTCCTCGGTGTACTCGAGGATTCCCTTCAGCGCGCCAGTTGACGCAGCACGCAGGATGCCGTTGACCTCGTCGACGCTGGTCGAGCGCTTCGCAGTGAATGTGAGATCCACGAGCGACACGTTGATCGTCGGCACGCGCACTGCGAAGCCGTCGAGCTTGCCTTTCAGTTCCGGCAATACGAGTCCGACCGCCGCCGCAGCGCCGGTCTTGGTCGGGATCATCGACATCGTCGCCGAGCGGGCGCGCCGAAGGTCACTGTGATAGACGTCGGTCAGGACCTGGTCGTTGGTGTAGGCATGGATCGTGGTCATGATGCCGGCCACGAGGCCGAGCGATTCGTGCAACGGCTTGACGAGCGGCGCCAGGCAATTGGTCGTGCATGACGCATTCGAGATCACGGTCATGTCGCCGCGCAACACGCCGTGATTGACGCCATAGACGATGGTCGCGTCGACGCCATCCGCCGGCGCCGAAATCACGACCTTTTTCGCGCCGCCCGCGAGGTGCTTCGACGCCTTCTCCTTGCTGGCGAAGAGCCCTGTGCTTTCCAGCACGATTTCCACGCCGAGCTGGCCCCAGGGAAGCTTCGACGGGTCGCGCTCGGCCAGCACGCGGATGCGGTCGCCATTGACGATCATGTAATCGCCTTCCACGGCAACCTTGCCCGGGAATGGGCCATGCGCGGTGTCATGACGCGTCAGGTGCGCATTGGTCTTCGCGTCACCGAGATCATTGACCGCGACGATCTGGATCTCGCCGTTGCGCTTCGATTCGTACAACGCGCGCAATATGTTGCGGCCAATTCGGCCATAGCCGTTGATACCCACCTTGATCGCCATGGTCAGTTGTCTCCCGTATTCAACATCGAATCCACCGTATTGACGACAGCCTCGGCCGTGAAGCCGAAGTGCCGGAACAGATCCTTGCCCTGGCCTGAGGCGCCGAAGCCCGTCATGCCGATGACGCGGCCGCGCGAGCCGATGTAGCGCCACCAACCGTCGGTGGCACCCGCCTCAATTGCGACCCGGCACCCAATTGCGGGCGGCAGGACCGCGGCGCGCCAGGCGGCGTCCTGCGCGTCGAACACGCTGGTGCAGGGCATCGAGACGACCCTTGCGGCGACGCCGCGCTGGGCAAGGAGCACCACCGCCTCGACCGCAATCGCAACTTCGGAGCCGCTCGCGATCAGTATGCATTGCGGTGTGCCGACGCATTCGACGAGCACATAGCCTCCGCGGCGGATCGCCTCCAGCTGCGCCGTATCGCGCGGCGGCGGCGGCAGCGTCTGGCGGGTCAGCGCCAGCACCGTTGGCGCTGTGCGGCGCCGGATCGCGGCGGCCCAGGCGACCCAGGTCTCAGCGGTGTCGCACGGCCGCCAGACTTCCATGCGCGGGATCAACCTGAGCGATGCCAGGTGCTCCACTGGCTGGTGGGTCGGGCCGTCCTCGCCGAGGCCAATCGAATCGTGGGTCAGCACAAAGATGCTGCCGGTGCCGATGACCGACGCCATGCGCAGCGAACTGCGCGCGTAGTCCGAGAACACGAGGAAGGTGCCGCCGAAAGGTATGAATCCGCCGTGCAGCGCGATGCCATTCATGATCGCGCCCATGCCGAATTCGCGCACGCCGTAGTGCAGGTAACGGCCGGCGCTGTTTGAATTCGTAAAGGCAGTCGTCCCATTGATCTTCGTGTTGTTCGATCCTGTCAGGTCGGCGGAACCGCCGAGCAGTTCCGGCAGCAGGCCGCCGAGCGCATTGATGACCGCCTGCGAACTCTGCCGCGTTGCGAGTGCCTGGCCGGCCGTCTGTGCGGCGGCCGTGCCCTGCGTGATCTCGTCCTCGAAGCCGGCCGGCAGGCGGGCTGCGCTTCTGCGCTCGAATTCCGCCGCGAGTTCGGGATGCGCTGCCTGGTAGGCCTTCCAGGCCTTCTTCCAGCGATTCTCGGCGCGCTTGCCCGTCTTGCGTGCATCCCAGCCCGCGCGAATCTCCTCGGGAATCACGAATGCTTCGTGCGGCCAGTTGAGCGTCTTGCGGGCAAGCGCCACCTCCTCCGCGCCGAGTGCCGCGCCGTGGCATTCCTCCTTGCCCTGTTTGTTCGGTGCGCCAAAACCGATCACAGTCTTGCAGCAGACCAGTGTCGGCTTCGTCTTTTCGCGCTTCGCCTTGCGGATCGCGCGTGCAACCGCGCCAGCGTCATGGCCGTCCACCGCGCGGATCACCTGCCAGCCATAGGCTTCAAAGCGTCTTGGCGTGTCGTCGGTAAACCAGCCGGCGATCTCGCCATCGATCGAAATGCCATTGTCATCGTAGAAGCAGACCAGCTTGCCGAGCTCCCAGGTACCAGCCAGCGAACAGGCCTCGTGCGAAATGCCCTCCATCAGGCAGCCGTCACCCAGGAACACCCAGGTGTGGTGATCGACAATCTTGTGGCCGGGACGGTTGAACTCGGCGGCCATCAGCTTCTCTGCGAGCGCCATGCCGACCGCATTTGCGAGGCCCTGGCCCAGCGGACCCGTCGTGGTCTCGATGCCAATGTCGATCTCGTGCTCAGGGTGACCCGCGGTGCGCGATCCGAGCTGGCGGAAATTGCGCAATTCATCCAGCGAAAGCGGGTAGCCGGTCAGGTGCAGCACGGAATAGAGCAGCATCGAGCCGTGGCCGTTGGACAGCACGAAGCGATCGCGGTCGGCCCAACGCGGATTGCCCGGGTTGTGCTTCAGGAAATCGCTCCACAGCACTTCCGCGATGTCCGCCATGCCCATCGGCATCCCCGGATGGCCCGAATTGGCGCGTTGGACCGCGTCCATGCTGAGGGCTCTTATGGCGTTGGCTAGCTCGCGGCGGCTGGGCATCAGGTACCCCTGGTGGGAAAGCCGTTCATTGTCTCCGATGCGGTATAATTTTTCGATGCCCGGCAGCTATCTATTCACTTCCGAGTCGGTCTCCGAAGGCCACCCGGACAAGGTCGCAGACCAGATTTCGGACGCGGTACTCGACGCCCTGCTGGCACGCGATCCGCGTGCGCGAGTGGCCTGCGAGACCCTGGTCAAGACCGGTGTTGCGGTCGTGGCCGGCGAGGTCACGACTCGCGCCTATATCGAGCTCGAGGAACTGGTACGCGATGTCATCTGCGACATCGGCTACACCTCTTCCACGGTCGGTTTCGACGGCCGCACCTGTGGTGTCGTCAATGTCATCGGCCAGCAGTCGAGCGACATCTCCCGCGGCGTGGACCGCAAGAACCCGGAGCAACAGGGCGCCGGCGACCAGGGCCTGATGTTCGGCTATGCGACGAACGAGACGGCTGCGCTGATGCCGGCCCCGATTCACTACGCGCACAAGCTGGTCCAGCGCCAGGCGCAGGTCCGCAAGGGGCGGAATCCCAAGCTGCCGCTATTGCGGCCCGACGCCAAGAGCCAGCTTACATTCAGGTACGAGGATCACAAGCCGGTTGGCATCGAGGCGGTCGTGCTGTCGACCCAGCATGCGCCGGCATTCCGTCAGAAAGACCTGCATGAAGCGGTCATGGAGGAGATCATCAAACCGGTGCTGCCGGCGAAGTTCCTCAGCCGGCGCACGAAGTATCACATCAACCCGACCGGCCGCTTCGTGATCGGCGGCCCGGTCGGCGATTGTGGCCTGACCGGCCGCAAGATCATCGTCGACACCTATGGCGGCATGGCGCGCCACGGCGGTGGCGCGTTCTCCGGCAAGGATCCATCCAAAGTCGACCGGTCAGCGGCCTATGCGGCACGATATGTTGCAAAGAACCTGGTCGCCGCCGGGCTCGCGAGCCGTTGCGAAATCCAGGTTTCCTACGCGATCGGCGTGGCGGAACCCACCTCCATCTCAGTGCAGTCATTCGGGACCGGCCGCGTCAGCGACGAGCGCCTCGAAAAGCTGGTTCGCGCACATTTTGACCTGCGTCCCTGGGGCATCATGAAGATGCTGGACCTGATCCACCCGATGTACCGGGCCACTGCCGCCTATGGGCATTTCGGACGCGAGCCCCACGAGGCAAGCTACGATTGGCAGGAGAAGTCGAATGGCGCGATGGTGCGACGCAGTTCGACCTTCACTGTTTTCAGCTGGGAACGCACCGACCGCGCCGAAGCATTGAGGAAAGCCGCGGGACTTTAGACGACCCCGCCCTGCGGGGCGCGATCCTCGAGGAGCGTTGCAACAGGCATCTGCCTGCCAGGCTCGGGGATAGCGACAGACAACGGCGCTCTCGCTCGCAAAGGAGAGGAATGACCATGAATGCCGTAATCAACCCGAGATCCAAGGACTACAAGGTCGCCGACATCACGCAGGCCGATTGGGGCCGGCGTGAAATCGCGATCGCCGAGACAGAGATGCCTGGCCTGATGGCAGTGCGCGCCGAATTTAGCCGCGAACGGCCTCTTGCCGGCGCCCGCATCGCGGGCTCGCTGCACATGACCATCCAGACGGCCGTGCTGATCGAGTCACTAAAGACGCTCGGCGCGGAATTGCGCTGGGCTTCCTGCAATATCTTCTCGACCCAGGACCATGCCGCGGCCGCGATCGCGGCAGCCGGCATCCCGGTGTTCGCGCACAAGGGCGAATCGCTCGAAGAGTACTGGGACTACGCACACCGGATCTTCGAATGGCCCGGCGGGCGCCACGCCAACATGATCCTCGACGACGGCGGCGACGCGACCCTGCTGCTGATGCTGGGCTCACTCGCCGAACGCAATGCCTCGGTCATCGCCGAGCCCGCCAGCGAGGAAGAAAAAAGCCTGTACGCCTCGATCCGGCGCCGTCTGGAGAGTCAGCCGGGCTGGTACTCGGCCCGCCTCGCGGAAATCCGCGGTGTCACCGAGGAAACGACAACTGGCGTCAAGCGACTCTACCGGATGGCCGGCGAAGGCCGGCTGCCGTTCCCCGCGATCAACGTAAACGACTCGGTCACGAAGGCGAAATTCGACAACCTCTACGGCTGCCGCGAATCACTCGTGGACGGCATCAAGCGTGCGACTGACGTGATGATCGCCGGCAAGATTGCGCTCGTCGCCGGCTACGGCGACGTCGGCAAGGGTTGCGCGCAGTCGCTGCGCGGACTCGGAGCGTCGGTCCTGGTCACCGAGATCGACCCGATCTGCGCGCTGCAGGCCGCGATGGAGGGTTACCGCGTTGTCACGATGGACGAAGCCTGCTCGTCAGCGGATATCTTCGTGACCGCGACCGGCAACGTGAATGTAATCACTCACGAGCACATGCGGCGGATGAAGCACCAGGCCATCGTCTGCAACATCGGCCATTTCGACAGCG
Source organism: Gammaproteobacteria bacterium (assembly GCA_009692245.1). Taxonomy (GTDB): domain Bacteria; phylum Pseudomonadota; class Gammaproteobacteria; order Steroidobacterales; family Steroidobacteraceae; genus SCUD01. Next base: position 14,342 of record SHZN01000017.1, on the reverse strand, counting down.
AGATCGACATTGCCTCGCTGAGGCAGTACCGCTGGGAGAACATCAAGCCGCAGGTTGACCACGTCATTTTCCCGGATGGCAGGCGCATCATCGTGCTGGCCGAGGGGCGCCTGGTGAATCTCGGCTGCGGCACCGGCCATCCCTCGTTCGTGATGTCGAACTCGTTCACCAACCAGGTGCTGGCGCAGATCGAGCTGTTTGCGCACGGCGACCGTTACGAGAACAAGGTCTACGTGCTGCCAAAGGCGCTCGACGAGAAAGTCGCGCGGCTGCATCTCGAGCGCGTCGGGGCGAAGCTCACGACGATGACACCGGAGCAAGAGCGCTACCTCGGCCTGCCGGCTGGCGGGCCATTCAAGCCCGACCACTACCGCTACTGAACCGCAGCCGATGCTCCTGCTGCAGTTCACGGACACGCATCTGCTCGGGACGCCGGGCGTCGAGGTCCGTGGCGTCGAGACCGATGTCACGCTGGTGCGTTGCCTCGCGCATGCCAGGCAGCGGCACCCGGCGCCGCGCGCATTGCTCCTGACCGGCGATCTTGTCCAGGACGACCGGGACGGATACGCGCGAGTGCGCCAGCAGTTCGCCGGCGCCGGCGTGCCAGTGCATTGCCTGCCGGGAAATCATGACTCGCCGGCGGACTTGCGTGCGGCACTTGCCGGCCCGCCATTCGTGCACGACCTCTCAAACCGCTACGACGGCTGGCTGGTCGTGATGCTCGACAGCACTGTTGCCGGCGCGAATCACGGGCACCTGGCCGCGGCCGAACTCGCGAGGCTCGATCAGGCGCTCACGCAGAACGCGGACGCGTACGCGCTGGTCTGCCTGCATCATCACCCGGTGCCGCACGGCAGCCCCTGGCTCGACGCGCTGATGCTCGACAACTCCGCGGAATTGTTCGCGGTCCTGGCGCGCCATCCGCCGGTGCGTGGCCTGCTGTGGGGCCACGTCCACCAGGCACTGGACGGCATCCGCGGTCGCCTGCGTTTGATGGGCACACCATCGACCTGCATGCAGTTCGAGCCGGATGCGGAGGAATTCAACGTGGATTCGCGACCGCCCGCCTACCGCTGGCTCGAACTCGGCGACGATGGAAGCCTCAAGACCGGCATCGAGTGGGTGGCTGAAGATGACTAGTGCCCAGAACCGCCGGCCGCGGTTCCTGCTCGCACTGGCCGTGTTGTTGCTCCCCCCCGGGATTGCGTCCGCCGATCCGACGGTCTGGGCCGTCAGCGGCAAGAACAACACCGTCTACCTGCTTGGGTCGGTGCACCTGCTGCCGGAGGGCGGTTTTGCCATTGAAGGCGAACTGGAGCGAGCCTATCGCGATGCAGAACGCGTGTGCCTCGAGGTGAATATCGGCGCCATGGACCCGGCTACGACGCTTTCGATCACGCTCGCGCGCGCCGTCGACCCCGAGGGCCGCGGGCTCTACGACCTGCTCGGCTCGTCAGCCGCGCGGGTACGCGAGGCTGCCGAGTTCGCCGGCATTGATCTCGCGCAGTTCGAGCCATTCGAGCCCTGGTTCGTGGGCATCAGCGTTTCGGTAATGGCGTTGCAGCAGCGCGGTTATGACGCGGAACATGGTGTCGAGCAGATCATCGAGCAGGCCGCCAAGCAGGACGGCAAGCTCGGCTGCGGCCTCGAAACGCTCGACGAGCAGCTAGCGCTGCTCGACAGCATGCCGGCCGAAGAGCAGCTGGAAGTGTTGCTGCAGTCGCTCGAGGAAACGAAGGATATCGAGCAGGAAATGAAGGGCCTGTTCGATGCCTGGCAGGACGGCGATGACGAGCCACTCATCCGGCAGCTCGACGAGGAGTTCGCCGATTACCCGGATCTTGCCGAGCGCCTGATCTACGCACGCAATGAGCGCTGGGCCGACCAGGTAGCAAAGCTCCTCGAACAATCCGACGATGTGCTGGTCGTGGTCGGCGCGCTGCACCTCGTCGGCGAACAGGGGCTGCCCGCCAAGCTCAAGCGGCGCGGATTCCGGATCGAGCATCACTAAAGAAGGTATTGCCGGTGGCACTATTCGAGGAAGCCAGTCGCTACATCGCCGGTGGCGTCAATTCGCCGGTGCGCGCATTCCGTGGCGTCGGCGGCGAGCCGGTATTCATCCGGCGCGCCAAGGGCGCATGGCTCGAAGCCGAGGATGGCAGGCGTTTTATCGACTATGTCGGATCCTGGGGTCCGATGATCCTCGGTCATGCGCACCCTGATGTCATCGCGGCCGTCACGCGCCGCGCGGTCGACGGCCTGTCATTCGGTGCGCCGACCGTGATCGAGACCGAGCTCGCGCGCAGGGTAACCGAACTGGTTCCGTCAATTGAATTGCTGCGTATGGTCAGTTCCGGCACCGAGGCAACGATGAGCGCGATCCGGCTCGCGCGTGGTTTCACCGGGCGCGATCGCATCGTCAAGTTCGAGGGTTGCTATCACGGGCATTCCGATTCGCTGCTGGTCAAGGCCGGCTCCGGCGCGCTGACGCTCGGCGTGCCGACTTCGCCGGGCGTGCCGGCGGATCTCGCGTCCCACACGGTGACGCTCGATTTCAACGACAGCGGGAAACTCGACGAATGCTTCGATGCGACTGGTGACGGGATTGCCTGCGTGATCGTGGAGCCGATTGCCGGCAACATGAACTGCGTGCCGCCGGTGCCTGGCTTCCTCGAGCACCTGCGTGAATTGTGCACACGGCATGGCGCATTGTTGATCTTCGATGAGGTGATGACGGGTTTTCGCGTGGCGCTGGGCGGCGCGCAGTCGCTGTACGGCGTACGCCCGGATTTGACGACACTCGGCAAGATCATCGGCGGCGGCATGCCCGTCGGCTGCTTTGGCGGGCGGCGGGAAATCATGGCGCAATTGGCGCCGCTCGGGCCGGTCTACCAAGCTGGCACGCTGTCCGGAAATCCTGTCGCGATGGCTGCGGGTCTCGCAACACTGGAGGCCATTTCCCGCCCGGGCTTTCACGCCGCGCTCGCGGCCACGACCGGTCGACTGGTGGACGGAATTGCCGCGGCTGCAAGAGAGGCAGGTGTCGAGCTTGCGACCAATCATGTCTGCGGCATGTTCGGCTTGTTCTTCACGCAGGAGCCGCAAGTGCTTTCCTACCGGCAGGTGATGGCCTGCGATGTCGCGCGCTTCCGGAAATTCTTCCACCGGATGCTCGATGCCGGCATCTATCTCGCGCCTTCGGCCTATGAGGCGGGGTTTGTTTCCGCGGCCCACGGCGAGGCCGAGATTGCGGCGACCATTGATGCCGCGCGTCGCGCATTTGCGGCGCTCGCCGCCGAACGCTAATGCGCGCGGCAGGCTGGTTCCTGGCGGCGATCGTCGGAACGCTCCTGCTCGCGGCGCTGGCCGCCTGGCCCGTTTACCAGTTGACGTACGCGCTACAGCCGGAATGGCCGTTCCACAAGGTGGTCGGCCGCCTCTGGCAACTGCTGATGTTGGTCGGCATTGCGGTCGCCGTCCGGCGTCTCGGCCTGCGCGGCCGCGCGGACTGGGGCTATAGCCTGCCGCGCGCGAAATTCCTGTGCCAGGCCGGCGCCGGGTTCGCATTCGGTACCGCGACGATGCTGCCGATGGCGCTGGTCATCGTGACACTCGGAATCCGCAACCTATTGCCGGATTTCGATGCAGCGATGCTGGTCTCCGGCATCGCTGCAGGCGTGCTGACCGGCTTGATCGTGGCCGTCGTGGAGGAAACATTCTTCCGCGGCCTGATGTTTCGCGCCGTGCTGCGCGAATCCGGGCCTGCGATCGCGATCTGGAGCACTGCAATCCTCTATGCCGCGATTCATTTCTTTGCGCGAGTGAAAATCGCTCATGCCGAGCTCGCCTGGGACAGCGGCATCGCGCTCCTCGGCGCCGCCCTCGCGCGTTTTGCGGATCCGGCCTCGATCGCCGACGCATTCGTCACGCTCGTGATGGTCGGGTTGCTGCTTGGCCTCGTGCGGCACTGGACTGGCAGCATTGCCGCAGGAATCGGTCTGCACATGGGCTGGGTCTGCGTGATCAAGGCGACATCGGCGGTGACGCGCCATGACGTGGCATCGCCATGGTCCTTCCTGGTCAGCGACTGCGACGGATTCACCGGCTGGATGGTCGCCGGCTGGAGTTGCGCGATCCTGTTGATACTCTTACGATTCCGCGCGGCTGACAGCGGGCTCAAGCGCCGTTAGCCGTTCGAGCGGATCGGTCAGTTCCAGCAAGGCCTGCTTGTCAGTAAGAGACAGCGGCAGCATCTCGGCGAGACGATTGCCGACCCAGGCCGCGTCGCCGCGCAATTCGACATGGCGGTAAACGTCGCTTGCATCGGGCAACACGCGTCGCACGACCTCGCCGAGCCAGGCCTGTGCCGTCGGCACTGGCAGCACAGGATCCGCGGCGATGGCGATGACGCGGCCCCGATTCAATCCATCAGCTTCGCGCCAGGCTTCCAGCACGCGCACACGCTCACGCCCGATGCAACTGATGCCAAGCAGGCCGTCCTCGAGACGATCGAAATCGACGATGCTGGCCTCGGTGCCGATCGCGGCGAAACTCGCGGTCGCTGCTGTCTCATCGCCCTCCGTGATCAGGACGACGGCGAAACCTGCCTGCTCGCGCAGGCAGCGGCTGATCATGTCGAGATAGCGTGGCTCGAAGATCTTGAGGGGCAGCGGTCCGCCCGGGAACAGCACGGTGTTGAGCGGAAACAGCGGCAGCTCCCGGACCTGTTCCTTCATGCCGTTGTCCGCAACGCCTGCAGTAATTTGTCGTGCAGCCCACCGAAGCCACCATTGCTCATGATCAGCACTTCGTCGCCCGCCTTGAGTTCGGCGGCCAGCGTCGCAACCAGTTGCGCCAGGTCGCCAGCCACCGCCGCCTTGGCGCCGAGTTTCGAGGCGATCTCGTCGAGATTCCAGTCAAGCCCAGCCGGCTGGTACATCCAGATGCGATCGGCTCCGGCAAGCGCAGCAACAAGGCCCTCGCGATGATGACCGAGACGCATCGTGTTTGAGCGCGGCTCGAGCACCGCGATGATCCGGTGGTTGCCGGCATGGCGCCGCATTGCATCGATGGTCGCCGCGACCGCGGTCGGATGATGCGCAAAATCGTCGTAGATGCGGACTCCGTGCGCTTCGCCACGCAGTTCCATGCGCCTCCGCACCCCGAGAAAACCGGCGAGCGCTTCAGCCGCCTGCGCCGGCTCCACACCGAGCCGCTCCGCGGCCGCAATGGCCGCGAGTCCATTCTCCACATTGTGCAGGCCGATCTGCGGCCAGCGCACGACACCAGCGGGCGCGCCACCGCGCAGCAGCTGGAACGCCGACCCATCCGCCGCGAGCAGCCGGACATGCCAGTCGGCGTCTGCTATGGCATTGCGCGAAAATCCGGAAAGAGGCGTCCAGCAGCCCATCGCCAGCATCGCCGCAAGCTCGGGATCGGCCGCATTCCAGATGACGCGACCGGAACCCGGCACCGTGCGCATCAGGTGATGAAACTGACGCTGGATCGAAGCCAGGTCCGGGTAAATGTCGGCGTGATCGAATTCCAGGTTCGTCAGGACCAGGTGTCGCGGACGGTAATGGACGAATTTCGCGCGCTTGTCAAAAAACGCGGTGTCGTATTCATCCGCCTCGATGACAAAGACCGCTCCCTTGCCTTCGCGTGCGGAAACACCGAAATTTGCCGGTATGCCGCCGATCAGGAATCCCGGGTCGCGCCCTGCCCGCTCGAGAATCCACGCCAGCATGCTGGATGTCGTGGTCTTGCCATGGGTGCCAGCGACCGCAACCACCTCGCGCCCGCGCAGCATGTTTTCGGCCAGCCATTGCGGTCCAGATGTGAATGCAAGCGGGCTATCCACCAGGCGCTCGATCAGCGGATTGCCGCGGCTCATGACATTGCCGACCAGCACGATGTCGGGCTTCATGTCGAGCTGTGCCGGGTCGTAGCCATTGCTCAGCTCGATGCCGAGCGCCTCAAGCTGGCTGCTCATCGGCGGATAGACATTTGCATCGGAGCCCGTCACGCGGTGGCCGTCCGCGCGCGCGAGCGCCGCGATGCCGCCCATAAATGTGCCGCAGATGCCGATGATGTGAATGTGCATCAGGCGGCCGCCGGGAATAGCTTGCCAAGCACCGCATTTCCGACGATTACCGTCGTGATGGCGATCGCGATACTGGTCACGAATCCGATTTCAAGCGCGCTCTTCAGGATGTGGCCGACGATGAGCGTGTACCAGACGACCACCGCGATCGATCCCGCCCAGGCAACCAGCTTTATCGGGTAATACATTTCGGCCGGCTGTTGCAGCGCGATCAACAGCACCAACAGAGGAGTCAGCAGCACCGAAGTGCCCAGCACTGCGTTCATCGTCTGGCGGTAGCGATAAAGCCGGCGCGTGACGGCCAGCACGAGCCAGAATGTCGCGAGCGTCAGGCCGAGATCGGCCGCCATGCGTGCCAGCAGCCGGTCGTTGCTGTACAGCATCCAGGATTGCAACGCACTGCTGCCGGCATAGGCGGCGGCCATGATGACGAGCAGCACGATCGACGCCGGCAGGACACTCGGGTCGCGTCGCAATCGCGCGATCTCCACCAGGGATATCAGCACTTGGATCATTCTGCCTGGGGCCGCGGCGGCGGGTTCCGCATAATGAGGACGATGACGATTGTATCCAAGCAGGCGACCGGCATGACCGCCGATGCATTAATCGGCGACGAATCGACCTTGCGCACCCTGGTCGGCACGTGGCCGCCCGGTGCCGGTATTGCGCTGGACACGGAGTTCGTGCGCGAGCGTACCTATTACCCGAGATTGTGCCTGGTGCAGGTTTCCGTGGCCGACAGCCTGGCGCTGATCGACCCGCTTGCAATCGCGGATGCCCGCGTTTTCATCGGGCCGCTGATGGACCCGGGTCGGCCGAAACTGTTGCACGCGGCGCGCCAGGATGTCGAAGCGCTGCTGCCGCTCACCGGCACGCCACTCGCGCCTGTCTTCGACACGCAGCTCGCGGCGGCATTGCTCGGGTTTGCGGCGCAGATCGGCTATGCGGAACTCGTGCGCCTGGTGCTGGGCGTCGAACTCGCCAAGGGCCATGCACGAACCGACTGGGCCCGGCGCCCGCTGTCGCCCGCACAACTGGCCTACGCCGCCGATGATGTGCGCTACCTGCCGGCGCTGGCAGCGCTGCTCGATGAGCGCCTGACTGCCGCCGGCCGCCGCGGCTGGATGGAAGAGGAATCCGCGGCGCTCACGAACATCAGGCTCTATCGCGTCGCGCCTGCCGAAGCCTGGCGGCGCCTGAAAGGCCTCGAACGCCTGCAGCCCGACGTGCGGCATGCGATTCGCGCGCTCGCACGCTGGCGGGAGGAACGTGCCATGGAATGCGACCTGCCACGCGGCTGGGTGCTCCCGGATGCGGCGCTTTACGAAATTGCGCAGGCGCGGCCGCGCACGCGCGAGGACCTGTTGCGGATTGCAAGCGTGCCACGCGCGGCGGCCGACCGCGTCGGGGGTGAAATTCTCAAAGCCCTGTCCGACGAATCCGGCGTCACGGATGACCTGATCGCAGACGACTGGTTACGCGCGGGACCCGAGCAGCTGCGCCTGCTCAAGAGCCTGCAGCAAAGGCTACTCACGATCGCAGGCGAACTCGAGATCCAGCCGGAAGTGCTGGCGACGCGACGCGACCTCACCGCGCTCCTGCGCGGCGAACGCGAACTGCCCATCCTCAGCGGTTGGCGCAGGACTATCATCGGCGAGCCGCTGCTCGCGGCCTTGTAGGCAATCAGACTCAGGCGATTCGCGCACCCTGGCGCCTCAACTCGACCTGCACGAGGCGGACATCGAAGGTGTCGAACGACTGCCTAGCCTTCAGCGACATGGCTGCAGCGACGCCCGCGCCCTGCCCGCTCACGGTGCAGCACACAGCCGGAGGCAAGGTTTTCCCGATTGGTAGATAATTCTCTAGGCGGTCGCCCGACCCACGTCTAGCGCACAACATACGGAGTGACACGTGACTGAAACCCCAACCCCGGCACGCCGTCAATCCGCGCGCGACGCCCGCAGGGCGCAGCGTGCTGCCCCGCTGCCAGACCACCTGCGCCCGGTGCGCCCCGGCATGGAAAGCGGCCGCTACAAGCCGCTCGGCCCCGGCGACATCGAGCAGATCCACCGCACGGCGCTGCGCCTTCTGTCTGAAGTCGGCCTGGCCGACGCGCCCGACACCGGCGTCGAAATCCTGACCCGGGCGGGCTGCACGCTGAACGAGCATGGCCGCCTGCTGTTCCCCGCCTCGCTGGTCGAAGACACGCTGGCCAAGGCCGCGCGTCGCTTCGCGTTGCACGCGCAGGACCCGCGTTTTGACATGGAGCCGTGGAACAAGCGGACGTACTTCGGCACGGCGGGTGCCGCCGTCAACATCGTCGACCCGCGCACGGGTTACCGCCACTCGACCATCCGGGACCTCTACGACATCGGCCGCATCGTGGACGTCATGGAGAACATCCACTTCTTCCAGCGCGCCGTTGTGCCGCGGGACATTCCCGACCCGTTCGAGATGGACTTCAACACCTGCTACGCGTCGGTCTCCAGCACGACCAAGCATGTCGGCAGCAGCTGGGTCCAACCGGAACACGTCACGGCATCGCTCGAAATGCTGCACGCGATCGCGGGCGGCGAGAAGCAATGGCGTGAGCGGCCGTTCGTGAGCCAGTCGAACTGCTTCGTAGTGCCGCCGATGAAGTTCGCGACCGATGCCTGCCGGTGCCTCGAGGTCGCGGTGGCGGGTGGCATGCCGGTGTTGCTGCTCTCGGCCGGGCAGGCGGGAGCCACTGCGCCTGCGGCGCTTGCCGGTGCGCTGGCACAGGAAGTGGCGGAAGTGCTCGCTGGCCTCGTGTACGTCAATGCGATCAAACCCGGACACCCGGCGATCTTCGGCACCTGGTGCTTCGTGTCGGATCTGCGCACCGGGGCCATGTCCGGTGGCAGCCCCGAGCAGGCGCTGCTTTCGTCGGCAGCGGGCCAGATGGCCCACTTTTACGACCTGACCGGCGGCACGGCCTCCGGCATGACCGACTCCAAGATTCCGGACGGCCAGGCCGGTGCCGAAAAGGCGCTGAACCACGCCCTGGTGGGCAATTCGGGCGCGAACCTGATCTACGAGTCCGCCGGCATGCACGCCAGCCTGCTCGGCTTCTCGCTGGAGAGCCTGGTCATCGACAACGACATCATTGGCGCCGCGCAGCGCACGATCAAGGGCATCGAAGTCAGTGAGGAGCGCCTGTCGTTCGACGTCATCAAGGATGTCTGCCTCAACGGGCCGGGCCACTTCCTCGGCAGTGACCAGACGCTGCAGTTGATGCAGACCGAGTACCTGTACCCGGCCGTCGGCGACCGCAGGAATCCAAACGATTGGACCGAGCAAGGCTCGCTCGACGTCGTGGCACGCGCCATGAAGAAGGTTCAGGAAATTCTGACGAGCCACTTCCCCGCCCACATCGCCGAGACAGTCGACGCCGAAATCCGGCGACGGTTTCCGGTGCGCCTCGAACGCGCCGACATGCGGCCGCCGGGTGTTGCAACGCCGGACGGCCCGGCTGCCAGCCCGCGGGCGGCACGAGCCTGACGCCGGTACCACCGGTCGGGCGCTTGCACTTGGCTCTTCCCCGTCACGCGAACGTCATCATCGTCGGCGGCGGTATTGCCGGCTGCTCGACTGCGTATCACCTGACCAGGCTTGGCATCACGGATGTTGTGCTGCTCGAGCGCCGACAACTGACTTGCGGCACCACATGGCACGCCGCCGGACTGGTCGGACAATTGCGCGCCACGCGCAACCTGACGGAACTGGCGAAGTACACCGCCGACCTGTACCACTCGCTGGAAGCGGAGACGGGACAAGCCACCGGGTTCAAGCAGAATGGCTCGATCAGCGTCGCGAAGACAGCGGCGCGCCTGGAGGAACTCAGGCGCGGCGCGTCGATGGGCAAGAACTTCGGGCTGCAGATCGACGAACTTTCGCCGGGAGAAATCAAGGAGCGCTGGCCGTTGCTCGAAGTCGGCGACATCGTCGGCGGCATCTTCATCCTGAAGGACGGTCAGACCAACCCGATCGACACGACGCAAGCGCTCGCCAAGGGCGCCAAGATGCGCGGCGCGCACATTTTTGAGAACACCAGGGTGAACGGCATACGCGTCGAGAACGGCCGTGCGACCGGCGTCGAGATCGATGCCGGCACCATTTCGGCCGACACCGTCGTGCTATGTGCCGGCATATGGTCGCATCACCTGGCAGCAAGCTGCGGCGTCGCCGTGCCGCTGCACGCCGCGGAGCATTTCTACATCGTCACCGAGCCGATTGCCGGCCTGCCGGGCAACCTGCCGGTGCTGCGCGTGCAGGACGAATGCGCGTATTACAAGGAGGACGCGGGCAAGTTGCTGATGGGTGGCTTCGAGCCGGTGGCGAAGCCCTGGGGGATGAACGGCATCCCCGAAGACTTCTGCTTCGACACCCTGCCCGAGGATTACGACCATTTCGAGCCGATCCTCGCCGCCGCCGTGCGCCGCGTGCCCACGCTCGGCAATACCGGCATCCAGTTGTTTTTCAATGGCCCAGAAAGTTTCACGCCCGACGACCGCTATTACATCGGCGAGACACCCGAAGTCCGCGACCTGTTCGTCGCGACGGGATTCAATTCCGTCGGCATCGCCGCGAGCGGCGGCGTTGGCAAGGTCGTCGCGCAATGGATCGCGGATCGCCGTCCGCCGATGGACCTCGCCGACGTCGACATCCGCCGCGTAATGCCGTTCCAGGCCAATCGCCGCTACCTGCACGATCGCACGGTCGAGACATTGGGGCTGTTGTATGCGATGCACTGGCCCAACTACCAGTACCAGACGGCCCGGGGCGTGCGGCGCTCGCCGCTGCACGACCGGCTGATCGCGGCAGGCGCCTGCATGGGCGAGACAGCCGGCTGGGAGCGACCGAACTGGTTCGCCGCGCCCGGCTCCGCGCCGCGCTACGAATATTCCTATGGCCGGCAGAACTGGTTCGACGCCTGCCGCGCCGAATGCCAGGCGGCGCGCGACGCAGTTGCGCTTTTCGACCAGACCTGCTTCGCCAAATTCCTGGTCCAGGGCGCGGATGCCTGCGCGATCCTGAATCGGCTTTCGACGTCCAGCGTGGACGTGGCGCCAGGACGCATCGTCTACACGCAATGGCTCAACGAGCGCGGCGGGATCGAGGCCGACCTGACCATTACTCGGCTCACGGAGCGGGCATTCATGGTCGTGACCTCGGCCATTTGCCAGACGCGTGATCTCGCCTGGCTGAAGCGCGGCATCGAAGCGAGGGACGACGCCCACTGCACGGTGACCGACGTCACCTCGGGCATCGCGATGCTCGGCATCATGGGTCCGCGCAGTCGCGAACTGCTGCAGGGTCTTTCGGGCGCGGACCTGTCGAACGCGGCCCATCCCTTCGGCCACTCGCGGGAAATCGAGATCGGCTACGCGCGGGTGCGCGCGAGCCGGATCACCTACGTCGGCGAACTCGGCTGGGAACTCTACTTCCCGGCCGAGCACTGTCTCGACGTGTACGAGTGCGTGCTCGCAGCCGGCGGCCCGCTCGGTATCAGGCTCGCGGGCTACCACGCCATGGCGGCCTGCCGCGTTGAAAAGGGCTACCGGCACTGGAGCCACGACATCGCCGACGAGGACACGCCGCTCGAGGCGGGACTCGGCTTCACGGTGGCCTGGGATAAGCCCGGCGGCTTCGTCGGCCGTGACGCATTGCTCGCGCAACGTGCGCGCGGCGTGCCCGACAAGCGCCTGGTGCAGGTGATGCTCGACGACGCGTCCCCATCCGCGCCGCTGCTGCATCACGAGGAACCGATCCTCCGTGACGGCGTCATTGTCGGCTCAGTCCGCTCCGGAGCCTGGGGTCATCGCATCGAGCGATCGATCGGCATGGGTTATGTGGGCTGCGAGGCCGGTGTCACGAAGGAGTGGCTGGCCTCCGGTCGCTGGGAGATCGAGGTCGCCTGCCAGCGCTACCCGGGCCGGGTGCAGTTGCAGCCGTGGTACGACGCCACCAATCAGCGGATCAGGAACTGAACCCGCGTGAAGACCCACGCCCGGGTGATCGTGATCGGCGGCGGCGTGGTCGGCTGCAGCGCCCTCTACCATCTGGCGCAACTCGGCATCACGGACGCCGTGCTGATCGAACGCGACGAACTGACGGCCGGGTCCACGTGGCATGCGGCGGGTAACTGCCCGAATTTCTCGACCTCGTGGAACGTGATCAAGCTGCAGCGCCACAGCACGCGGCTGTACGCCGAACTGGGCCAGCGCGTCGGCTATGAAATGAACTATCACGTGACCGGCAGCGTCCGCCTCGCGTACACGCGCGACCGGGTCGATGAGTTCCGGCACGTCGTCTCGCAAGCGCGCGCGCAGGGCCTCGAGTTCGAGATGCTGAACCCGGCGGAAATCCGCGAGCGTCATCCCTTTGTGACGACCGACAACATCCTCGCCGGCTTGTACGACCCCTGCGACGGCGACATCGACCCGGCGCAACTCACGCAGGCCCTCGCCAAGGGCGCGCGCGACGCGGGCGCCGAGATCTACCGGGACACACGCGTGACAGGCATCGAGCGCCTGCCGTCCGGCGAATGGCGCGTGTACACGACGCGCGGCGTCATCCAGGCCGAGTCGGTCATCAACGCAGCGGGTTATCGCGGCGGCGAAGTCGCCGCCATGGTCGGCGAGTACCTGCCCATCGTGACGCTGTCGCACCAGTACCTGATCACCGAGGACATCCCGGCCCTGGTGGAGCGCGGCGCCGCCCGACTGCCGCTGCTGCGCGATCCCGACATCAGCTATTACATGCGCCAGGAGCGGCACGGCCTGATTCTCGGACCGTACGAATGGCAGGCGAAAGCGCACTGGCTCGACGCCATTCCGGACGAGTTCGCCAACCAGCTGTTCGACGACGACCTCGGCCGGCTCGAGAAATACATCGAAGCGGCGTGCGAGCGCGTCCCGATCCTGGGCACCGCCGGTGTCAAACGGGTGATCAATGGCCCGATTCCCTACGCACCGGATGGCAACCCGCTACTCGGGCCCGCACCGGGACTGCCGGGGTTCTTTCACTGTTGCGCCTTCACGTTCGGCATCGCCCAGGCTGGCGGCGCGGGCAAGATCATCTCCGAGTGGGTGGCGCACGGGCAGCCGGAGTGGGACGTGTGGCCGCTCGACTCCCGGCGTTACCTCGAGTTCGCCAACCCGAAGTACGTGCTCGCGAAGGCCATCGAGACCTACCAGCACGAATACGGTATCGGCTATCCGGCCGAGGAACGCCCCGCTGGCCGGCCGGCGAAGTGCTCACCGGCGTACCTGCGGCTCGCGGCCAAGGGCGCCCGCTTCGGCGCGCGCGGCGGCTGGGAGCGCGCGGTTTATTTTCCGCAGCCGGACGATCCGCAAAACCTCCCCGAGGTCTCCTTTCGCAGGCCGGGCTGGCACGCTGCGATCGCGCGCGAATGCAAGGCCGTGCACGAACGGGTGGCCGTGCTGGACCTGCCGGGCTTTACGAAATTCGAGGTCACGGGCGCGGGCGCGATGGCCTGGCTCGACCACATGGTGGCGGGCACGGTGCCGCGTCCCGGCCGCACCGCACTTAATTATTTCTGCGCCGAGACCGGCGGCATCGTCACGGAGATGACGCTGACGAACCTGGGGGCGGATCGCTACTGGCTGATCAGTGCGGCCGCGGGAGAGCGCCACGACGAGCATTGGCTGCGTTCGCACTTGCCGGCCGACGGCGATGGTGTGCGTATCGAGAACCTCTCCTCGCGCTACGGGTCACTGATCGTGGTCGGGCCGAAATCGCGCGAACTGCTGTCGCTCGTGACCACGGTGGACCTGTCGAACGGGGCATTCCCGTGGTTGATGATGCGCACGATCAGGATCGGCTACACGCAGGTGATCGCGCTTCGGGTCAATTACGTCGGCGAACTCGGCTGGGAGCTGCACATTCCGACGGAGCACCTGCTATCCGCGTATGACCTGATCTGGGAGGCCGGCAAACAGTTTGGCATCGCCGATTACGGTCTGTATGCGATGGACAGCCTGCGACTGGAAAAATGCTACCGGGCGTGGAAAGGCGATCTCACTACCGAGTACACGCCGTTCATGGCGTCGCTCGATCGTTTCGTGAAGCTCGACAAGCCGGGCGGTTTCATCGGCCAGGAGGCGCTGCGGCGCGAGGCAGCGACGGGCCCGCGCGAGCGCTTCGTACCGCTGATCGTCGGTGCAACCGACGCCGACGCCGCAGCCGTCTCGAT
>SHZN01000016.1 GCA_009692245.1 Gammaproteobacteria bacterium | reverse complement strand
GCGGGTCGGCATCCCGATGCTGCCCGTCACGCACGGCGTCGAGTACACCAAGCTCTTCATCTGGTACTACACGATCCTGCTGACCGTTGTGACGGTCATGCCCTGGCTGACCGGCATGGCAGGCCTCCCCTATCTCGCGACGGCGCTGCTGCTGGACGGTGTGTTCCTGCGCTATGCCTGGGCACTGCGCGTCTCCGATCGCGCTGACCTGCCGATGCGGACCTTCCGCTATTCGATCAACTACCTGGCGCTGCTGTTTGCTGCGCTGCTGATCGATCACTACCTGCCGCGCGTCATTTTCTGATGCGCTGGCGAGGACGCAGGGAGAGCGCAAACATCGAGGACCGGCGCGGGATGCGCGTCGGCCGCACGGCCGGCATCGGCGGAGTCGGCCTGGTCGCCGTCTATCTCATCAGCATGTATTTCGGCGTCGATCCCGCGGTGCTGCTCGGCGGCGTGCAAACCTCGCAGGTCGGGCAGGAGCCCGGGAATTCGGAGCCCTACAGCGAAACGGCGACCGAAGCGGAGCGCCGCGAGCGGATCGCCGTCGTGCTCGCGGACACCGAGGATGTCTGGGGCGCGGTCATGGCGGATTTGCACGGCGGCTATCGCACTCCAAAGCTCGTGCTGTTTTCCGGGGCCGTCGATTCCGGCTGTGGTTTTGCCGAGGCGGCAGTGGGCCCGTTCTACTGCCCGGCGGACGAACGCGTATTCATCGACCTGTCATTCTTCGACGAGATGGAGCAGCGCCTCGGTGCCAGCGGCGATTTTGCGCAGGCCTATGTCCTCGCGCACGAGGTCGGCCACCATGTGCAGAAACTGCTGGGCACATCTGGGCGTGTCCAGGAACTGAGCCAGCGCGTCGATGAAATCGAGGCCAACCAGATGAGCGTCCGGCTGGAACTGCAGGCGGATTGCTACGCCGGCCTGTGGGCGCGGCATGCCGAGCAGACTTCGGCGATCCTCGAGCCGGGGGACATCGAGGAAGCGCTGGGCGCCGCGAGTGCCGTCGGAGATGACCGCCTGCAGCGGCGCGCCGGGGGTCAGGTCGTCCCGGATTCCTTCACGCATGGCACATCGGAGCAGCGCGCGCGCTGGTTCCGCAATGGCTTTGACAAAGGCACGCTCGAGGCCTGCGACACTTTCAAGGAAGCCGGGCTGTAAGCGCAGGGTTCAGAAGGCTGCGCCTAGTTGCAGCCAGAATTTGGTCGTGTCCGTGAACAGACCGTCCTCGGAATAATCGGCGTACTTGACCAGCATTTCGTAGCGCTTTGTGAATTTCCTGGACACCGACAAGTTGAGTTCCGTCCCGTAGTCCTGGCTGGCGGCTTCAGCCTTGAAGTCGTGCCAGACGGCCTGGCCATTGAATCCCGCAAAGCTGCCGTTGATCCCCACGTAAGTATCCTCGATGCCGGCGCTCGGCGTCGTCAGGAACTTGTCGGCCCAACCCTGCCATTTGTGCAATGTTGCAAGCGGCGTCTGGAAGGCTGGATTGGTCGTCGCCGTGAATGTGCCGGACTCGCCGGATAACACTGCCCAGCCGGCGACGGCACCGACCGCGGAACCCTTCAGGCTCAGCTCGATGAGGCTGTAATGCGCGTCGATGCTGGCCAGGTTGTCGTCAGCATCCCGCTGCTCCGCGTACTCGAGTGCCCAGCCGAATTTCATTTTCCCTCCGAGAGCATGACTCCCGTCGTAGCGGGCCCCATAGGTGTTCGCCGACAGCTGTGGTGCGTCATCGAAATCCAGGCAATATCCGTAGAACGTCAGTGCGCCAGTCGGGAGCTTCGTCAGCTTCAGGTTCAACACATGGTTGTTGCTATCGAAGGTTTCCGCCGGTGAGCCGGGATCCGGCCCGAACACACGCCGCACTGCATCGATATAAGCGCATATAGCCGTGGCGCCGGGCAGCGCCTTCGTTTCCAGCGTGAACGCATCGAAGGTCTGCTCGTTCTGGCGCCACGCAGAGGGGCCTATGAACCGCTCATTGTCCAGCCGGATACGCTGGCGGCCGAGTCGGACAGTCGTGCCGGCTGCACCTGCGTACTGCAGATAGACCTGATTCAGATCGGTGCCTTCCGGATCCGCGACGATCGGATAATTGGTCAGGCCATTTCGCGTGCTGTCGTAATGCTCGCCACCGATGACCCGCACGTGGTCGAACTCGGCAAAGCCGGAGAATCCGTTGACGCTGCCGGACGCCAGATTCAGTCGCAGACGCAGGGTATTGGCTCCTGCGGTGGAGGGCTTGCCTGCCTGCTCGACACTTTCGTAGCGGTAACGCAGTTCGAGCCCCGCCTTGCCATCCGTGACGAGCGTGTCCAGTCCTTCGCCCGCAGCGGCATGTACGGTGAATAACAGTGAAAGCAACACGATTCTGTTCATGGCCTGCTCCTGGAGCCCTGTGCCCAGCTTACGAATCGGCGCAGCCGCTGCCTTGACCTGCATCAAGCCGCTAGAATCAGCCCCATGAAAGTCCACAAGCACCTCGTCCCCGAGGCGTTCGCCCGTGACGCCCGGGTCAAGGCCGCGGATTACGACGCGATGTACAAGGAATCGGTGCGCGACCCGGAAGGATTCTGGGCGCGCATCGCGAAACGCATCGACTGGATGCGCTTCCCGAAGCGCATCAAGGACGTCTCCTTCGATCCCGCCGACTTCCACGTACGCTGGTTCGAGGACGGCGAGCTGAATGTCTCCGTCAATTGCCTGGACCGCCAGCTCGCCACGCGCGGCGACAAGACCGCGCTGCTGTTCGAAGGCGATGATCCCGGTAGTTCGCGCGCCATCAGCTATCGCGAACTGCACGCCGAAGTCTGCCGCTTCGGCAGTGCGCTGCGCGCAGCGGGTGTCGTGAAGGGCACCCGCGTCACGATCTACATGCCGATGATTCCCGAGGCGGCGGTCGCTATGCTGGCCTGCGCGCGCATCGGGGCCGTGCACTCTGTCGTGTTCGGCGGCTTCTCGCCGGAATCACTGGCGGGGCGAATTCAGGATTGCGAATCGACACTCGTGATCACCGCCGATGAGGGTGTGCGCGGCAACAAGACGATTCCGCTCAAGGCCAATGTTGACGCGGCGATCGCTTCCCGCGGGCTCGCTGTCAGGAATGTCATCGTCGTGCGCCGCACCGGCGGTCGGGCCAACTGGGTCGCTGGCCGCGATCTCTGGTACCACGAACTGACGGCTGCGCAACCGTCGATCTGCGAGCCCGAGCGCATGAATGCGGAAGATCCACTGTTCATCCTTTACACATCGGGCTCGACCGGCAAGCCCAAGGGCGTGTTGCACACGAGCGGCGGCTATCTCGTCTTCGTGAACTTCACGTTCTCCTGTGTATTCGACTACCGCGAAGAAGACATCTACTGGTGCACGGCGGATGTCGGTTGGGTCACGGGCCACAGCTACATCGTGTACGGCCCGCTTTCAAATGGCGCGACCAGCCTGATGTTCGAGGGCGTGCCGAATTACCCGGACGTGTCGCGCTTCTGGCGCGTCGTGGACAAGCACAAGGTCACGATCTTCTACACAGCACCCACGGCGATCCGCGCGCTGATGCGCGATGGCGATGCGCCGGTCAAGGCCTGTTCGCGCAGCAGCCTGCGCCTGCTTGGCTCGGTCGGCGAGCCGATCAATCCCGAAGCCTGGGAATGGTACTACCGCGTGGTCGGCGACGGGCGCTGCCCGATCGTGGATACCTGGTGGCAGACCGAGACCGGCGGAATCCTGATTTCGCCACTGCCGGGCGCGATAGCGCTCAAGGCGGGTTCCGCGACCTTGCCGTTGCCCGGCGTCGTGCCGGCGCTGGTGGACAATGAGGGCCGCGAACTCGAGGGCGTCGCCGACGGCAATCTCGTATTGAAGGACAGCTGGCCCGGACAGATGCGTACCGTCTACGGCGACCACCAGCGCTACATCAATACCTACTTCAAGACCTATCCCGGTATGTACGACACTGGTGATGGCGCGCGGCGCGATGAGGACGGCTATTACTGGATCACGGGTCGCGTGGACGATGTCATCAAGGTTTCCGGTCATCGCATCGGCACGGCCGAGGTCGAGAGCGCGCTCGTCGCGCACCAGAAAGTCGCGGAGGCTGCCGTCGTCGGCTTCCCGCATGACATCAAGGGCCAGGGCATCTATGCCTACGTCACGCTGAAGGCGGGCGAGCAGCCATCTGATGCGCTGCGCAAGGAATTGACGCTGTGGGTACGCAAGGAAATCGGCCCGATCGCGCAACTCGAGTTCATCCAGTGGGCACCGGCGCTGCCGAAGACACGCTCGGGGAAGATCATGCGGCGTATTCTGCGCAAGATCGCAGCGAATGAACACGAGCAGCTCGGCGACACGTCGACGCTTGCGGATCCGGCCGTCGTGCAGGACTTGGTCGCCAACCGGCGTAAGGCCGGCGAATGATCCGCCTCGCGGCGCTAGCGATCGCGATCGCGCTGGCCATGCCGGCGACGGGCGCCGACCGACTGCGGGTCGGCACCTGGAATCTCGAGTGGATGATGACGCCCGAGACATTCGACGCGCTCGCCGGGAATTGCTTTGGCAAGGATCAGCGCGCGAATGGCCACGACCGGACATTTCCCTGCGACCTGATCCCCAAGGGACGGTGGAGTGCGAAGGACCTCGCACGGCTGCGTGACTTTGCGGACAAAGCAGACCTCGACGTCATTTCATTGCAGGAAATCGACGGCCGCGAAGTCGCGAAGCTGATATTTCCGCAATTCGTCTTCTGCTTCACCGCCAGGCATGACGTGCAGAATGTCGGCTTCGGGGTTCGCCGCGGCATTCCGCATCGCTGCGACCGTGATTACCGTCCGCTCGGTCTCGACGACTACGTTCGCCGCGGCGCCGACCTCACGCTCTATCCCGGCACGAGCCACGCCATCCGATTGCTGGCCGTGCATTTGAAGGCCGCCTGCAATAGCGACCCGCTCAACGATGCGCGCGACGCCTGCCATCGGCTGCAGCAGCAGGTACTCATCCTGGAAGACTGGATCGACCGGCGCGCACTTGCCGACAATGCATTCGCGGTAATCGGCGACTTCAACCGGCGTTTCGACCTCGAACGGGAAACCGCGCGCGACACTCAGGGGCAGATCGTGGCGATCTGGCCCGAGATCAATGACGGCGATCCACCCGGAGCGGTGCTCGCGAATCCCGGTGTCGCACATGGCGCAGTCGGCTGCGACAACGGCTTTGGCGCACGCCAGCCGATCGACCACTGCGTGCTCGGCCGGAAACTTTCCCATGCGCTGGTAGCAGACTCCTACAGGGTCTGGGCATACCCGCAGGACCAGCGCTGGCCAGATCACTGCCTGCTGACGATCGAACTGGAACCGGAGCGCCTCCATGGCCTATGACCAGGACAACATCTTCGCGCGAATCGTGCGCGGCGAAATTCCCTGTCACCGCGTCTACGAGGATGCGGACACGCTCGCATTCATGGACATCATGCCGCAGGCCGAAGGCCACACGCTGGTCGTCCCGAAATCCGCCGGCGAGGATATTTTCTCGACCTCGCCGGAAGCGGCTGCGGCCGCGATGTGCACCGCACAGAGGGTCGCGCGTGCGGTAAAGAAAGCTTTCGCGCCGCCCGGCATCATGATTGCGCAGCTGAATGGCGCCGCGGCGGGACAAAGCGTGTGTCATCTTCACATTCACGTCATTCCGCGCTACGTGGGCAAGGATCTCGGAATCCATGCCGCAAACCCGGCGGACCATGCCGTGCTCGCCGAGCATGCTGCGCGCATCCGCGCAGCGCTTTAGTGGTGCCACGCATGAGTGAATCAGCAGAACTGCGCTTTTACGAACGCGTGCTCGCGGTTGCAGGTCTCGCGCTGCTCGCGGCATTGATATACCATATTCTCCGGCCATTCTTCGCACCACTGGCATGGGCGATCTTCCTCGCGTTCCTGCTACAGCCCGCGCAGGCGCGCCTGACCGGCCTGCTGCGCGGCCGCGATTCTGTCGCGGCGTCGTTGTTGACAGTTTTCGTGCTGCTGATGTTCATCGGCCCGCTGGCGGCGCTCGCAGCCGCTTTTGGGCAGCAGGCGGCGGGCCTCGCAGTCCTGTTTCAGCACTGGCTGGAACAGCATCAGGGACAGGGAATCCCCGATCTCGCCGACCTGCCGCTACTCGCGCGTGCACTCGAATGGCTCGATCAGTACGCCAGCATCAGCGCGGCCGAGGCCCAGACCTGGTTGCTCGAGCGCGCGAAGCGCGTGTTCGAACAACTCGCCGCTTTCGGCGGCACGGCGCTGCTCGGCGCGCTCGGCACGATCCTGAATTTCACCGTGATGCTGTTCCTGCTGTTCTTTTTCATTCGCGACGGCCAGGGAATGGCGCGAGCGGCGATCAATCTGGTGCCGCTCGAGCCACGGCGTCGCGCCGAACTGCAGGAGCGGCTCGGGGCGGTAACCCGGGCGGTTGTGCTCGGCACGGTCGTGACCGCGATGATCCAGGGCCTGTTGCTTGGCATCGGCTTCGCGGTGGTCGGGCTTGCGGCACCAGTCGTCTTCGGCGTGATCGGCGCACTGCTTTCCATCGTGCCCTGCGGCGGCACGGCACTGGTCTGGGTGCCGGCGGTCGGGTTGCTCCTGTTCCAGGGCCGTTACGGCGCAGCGATCGTGCTGGCCGTGATTGGCCTTGTTGTCAGCACCGTGGACAACTTCCTGAAACCCCTGCTGATCTCGGGCCGTGCCGTCGTGCCGACACTCGCGGTCTTCATCGGTGTGTTGGGCGGCCTCGTCGCCTTCGGCGTGATCGGAATGTTCCTGGGACCGGTCGTGATCGCGCTCGCAATTGCCCTCGTGCATTTCGCCCAGGACACGCAACAACCTGCATCTCGGTAACCGGCGGGGCGCTTGCTAGAATGCGCGCCCGATGCACCGGCACGACCTCCTCGACTCACTGAACGACGCCCAGCGCGAAGCTGTCACGGCGCCGCTTGCCCCAGTACTGGTGCTTGCAGGGGCCGGCAGCGGCAAGACACGCGTGCTAACGCATCGCGCCGCCTGGCTGATCCGCGAACACGGCGTATCGCCGCACGGACTGATGGCCGTCACCTTCACGAACAAAGCCGCTGCCGAAATGCGCGGGCGTATCGAGGCGCTGCTGGACATGCCCGGCGGAGCGTTGTGGGTCGGCACATTCCATGGCATTGCCCATCGCCTGTTGCGCCGTCATTGGCACGAGGCCGGCCTGCCGCAGTCCTTCCAGATCCTCGATGAGGAAGACCAGCACCGGCTCGTGCGCAAGATCATCCGCGAGCAGAATCTCGACGAGCAACGCTGGGTCCCACGCGAAGTACAGAATTTCATTAACGCCCACAAGGACGAAGGCCGGCGCGCGAAGCGCCTCGACGATCGCGGCGATCCGACGCGCCAGCAGCTGATCAGGCTCTACGAGCAGTATCAGCAGCGTTGCGAGCAGGTGGGTGTCGTGGATTTCGCCGAATTGCTGCTCAGAAGCTTCGAGACCATGCGCGACATTGCGGATCTCGGAACTTATTATCGCGAGCGGTTCCGGCACCTGCTGGTGGATGAGTTCCAGGACACCAATGGCGTCCAGTACGAATGGCTCAAATTTCTGGCGGGAAAGCCCGGAATGCCATTCGTGGTCGGCGACGACGATCAGTCCATCTACCGCTGGCGCGGTGCGCGCGTCGAGAACATGCAGCACTTCCGCCGGGATTTTTCGGCCACCGTCTACAAGCTCGAGCAAAACTACCGCTCGACACCCGTGATCCTCGCCGCCGCCAACGCGATCATCGCGAAGAACACCGATCGCCTGGGCAAGGAGTTGTGGACCGCAGCCAAGGGCGGCGAGCCGATCCGCGTCTACGCCGCCTTCAACGAGCGCGACGAGGCCGATTTCGTGCTCGAGCGGATTCGCGAACACCAGCGCAAGGGCCTGCCGCTCACTGCAGCAGCCGTGCTGTATCGCTCCAATGCCCAGTCGCGCGCCTTCGAGGAGGCATTGATGGCGGCGCGCATCCCGTATCGCGTCTACGGCGGCCTGCGATTCTTCGAGCGCGCCGAGATCAAGGATGCGCTCTGCTACCTTCGCCTGACCCAGGTGCGCGGCGATGACCTGTCCTTCGAGCGGGTCGTCAACCTGCCCACGCGCGGCATCGGCAACGCGACCATCGACCAGATCCGGGCGGCTGCAAAGGAGCATGGCCAGACGCTCTGGGACGCAGGGCATTCACTGCTGCCGATGCTGCCGGCGCGCGCAGCCGCTGCCCTGAAGGGATTCTTTGCGCTGATTGACCGCCTCGCCGCCGAGATAGCGGAACTGCCGCTGCACGAGCAGGTGCGCATCGTCATCGAGAACTCGGGGCTGCGCGCGCATCATGCGAAAGAAAAAGACAACAAGGGCGAGGCACGCGTCGAGAACCTGGACGAACTCGTCAACGCAGCCGAGGGCTTCGCCCCGGAGAACGACGACGGCCTGGCGCCACTGCCGGCTTTCCTCGCCCATGCCACGCTCGAATCCGGTGAGACCCAGGCCGCGATGGGGCTCGACTGCGTGCAGCTGATGACATTGCATGCGGCCAAGGGCCTCGAGTTCCAGACCGTGTTCATCGTCGGGCTCGAGGAGGGGCTGTTCCCGTCCGAACGCTCAGCCTTCGACGCCGACAAGCTGCCCGAGGAACGGCGGCTCTGCTACGTCGGCCTCACCCGCGCGATGCAGCAGCTGTACCTCACCCATGCGGAGAGCCGGCGCATCTTCGGGCACACGTCCTACCGCGACCCGTCGCGTTTCCTGTCGGAACTACCGCCGGAAGCGATCGAAGAGATCCGGCCCCGGATCTCGGTCAGCCGGCCGCTATACACCGCCCCCGGACCAGCCATCATCCGTCGCGGTGCGGACATTGGCAGCCATGCGCCACAACGACGGTCACGCGCTGCGCCCCCACCCGCGGGTGAAGAAACGCCCATGCGCCTGGGCGCCCGCGTGCGCCATCCGAAGTTCGGCGAGGGCACCATCCTGCGCTTCGAGGGCAACGGCGAGAACCAGCAGGTCCACGTCAACTTCGAGGATGCCGGTCAGAAATGGCTGATGTACTCACTGGCACGGCTCGAGCAGATCCGCTGACGTAAGCCGCGCGGTTGCCGTGTTGCACCCGGCGCGCGGGCCAGGTGGGCGGGGGTCCCCGAGCGAAGCATAAAGTTCTGGCGAAGCGAGGGGACACCCCGTCGGATCCCGCGCGCCCGCGATCGCCGCCGCGGTTCGGTGGGCCGAGTCTGCGGGGCTGAGCTAGAATCCGAGGCCATGAAAATCATCATTCTCGGTGCCGGTCAGGTGGGCAGCACGGCGGCGCAGCAACTGTCCCGCGAACAGGACAACGACGTCACGGTGGTGGATACTCGTGACGAAGTCCTGCGCGATCTGCAGGACCGGCTCGACATCCGCACGGTATCGGGCAACGCCGCGCATCCGGCCGTGCTCGAGGCCGCGGGCGGTGACGGTGCCGACATGATCGTCGCGCTCACGAACAGCGACGAAGTCAACATGATCGCCTGCCAGATCGCCTGGACGCTGTTCCGCACGCCGACCAAGATCGCGCGCATCCGCTCCGGCGATTACCACCGGCGCCCGGAGCTGTTCGGCGACGCCGCGATTCCGGTCGACCTTGCGATCAGCCCCGAACAACTCGTCACCGATTACGTCGAGCGACTGATTCGCTACCCGGGCGCGTTGCAGGTCCTCGATTTCGCCGACGGCCGCGTGCGTCTCGTCGGCATGCGCGCGCTCAAGGGTGGCAAGCTGGTCGGTCATCAGCTCAGCGAGCTGCGCGCCCACATACCAAATCGCGAAGTGCGCGTCGCTGCGATCTACCGCGGCGGCCAGAATGTGAAGCCCGAGGGCGACACCATCATCGCCGAGCACGATGAGGTGTTCTTCATCGCCGCCCGCGATGACATGCGCGCGATGATGAAAGAGCTGATAACCGAAGAGGCGCCGGTGCGCCGCGTCGTCATCGCCGGCGCTGGCAATATCGGTTTCCGGCTCGCGCGCGCCCTCGAGGACCGCGCCCAGGTCAAGCTGATCGACCGCAGCGTCGAACGCTCGCGACGTGCCGCCGAGGCGTTGCGCAACACCCTGGTGCTGACCGGCGACGCTGCCGACGAGGAGTTGCTGCTGGAAGAGAACATCGACGACACCGATGTGTTCGTGGCGGTGACCAATGCCGAAGAGGCCAATATCCTGTCCGCCATGCTGGCGAAGCGCCTCGGCGCGCGGCGCGTGATGGCGTTGATCAACAAGCCCTCCTACGCGGAACTGATGGAGGGCGGCAAGATCGACATCGCGATTTCGCCGCAGACGATCACGATCGGGGCGCTGCTCGCCCATGTGCGCCGCGGCGACGTGGTGCGCGTGCACTCGCTGCGCCGCGGCGCGGCCGAGGCGATGGAGGCGATCGTTCACGCCGACAGCCGTAATTCACCGGTCGCCGGCCGGCGCATCGACCAGATTGACCTGCCGGAAGGAACCACCATCGGTGCAGTGGTACGCGGCGAGCAGGTCATGATGGGGCACCATGACACGGTCGTCGAAGCGGACGATCACGTGATCCTGTTCCTGACCGACCGCCGTCACGTGGAGGATGTAGGCCGGCTGTTCCAGGCCGGCACACGCGCATGAATCTCCCGATGGTGCAGCGCATCCTGGGGCTGATGCTCATCATCTTCAGCCTGACGATGCTGCCGCCAATCGGCGTCTCGTTTGCCTTCGGCGACGGCCACTGGCAGCCATTCCTGGATTCTTTCATGATCGTCGCGGCGGTCGGCCTCGTCCTGTGGTTCCCGGTGCGGCATGTGCGCCGCGACTTGCGATTGCGTGACGGCTTCCTGGTCGTCGCGGTGTTCTGGATCTGCCTGGGCGTGGCTGGCGCGACGCCATTCCTGCTGAGCGATGTGCCGGAGCTCAGCTTCACCGACGCGGTGTTCGAGGCCGTGTCTGGCTTCACGACCACGGGTGCCACGGTCATCGCCGGCCTGGACGAACTGCCAAAGTCCATCCTGTATTACCGCCAGCAGATCCAGTGGCTGGGTGGCATGGGCGTCATCGTTCTGGCGGTCGCGCTCCTGCCCGTGCTCGGCATCGGCGGCATGTCGCTGTACAAAGCCGAGACGCCCGGGCCAATGAAGGACCAGAAGCTGACGCCACGCATCACGCAGACGGCCAAGGCCCTGTGGGTGATTTATGCGCTGCTGACCGCTGCCTGCGCACTCGGCTACTACCTGGCCGGCATGAGCGGCTTCGACGCCGTCGGCCATGCCTTCAGCACGCTCTCGACCGGCGGCTTTTCGCCTCACGACGCAAGCCTCGCCTATTTTGACAATGCGGCGATCGACGCAATCGCAACGGTCTTCATGTTCCTCGGCGGCGCCAACTTTGCGCTGCATTTTGCGGCAATTCGCGGCCGTGATCCACGTGCGTACTGGCGCGACACGGAGTTCAAGGCCTATTTCTGGCTGGTCGCCACGATCGTGGTCGGCACGGCCCTGTATCTTCGTCTGGCCGGCGTGTACGGCACGTTCGGCACCTCGTTGCGTCATGCGAGCCTGCAGGTCGTGTCAATGCACACCAGCACCGGATTCCTGACCACGGGTTTCGCTCAGTGGCCGGGCGCATTGCCGGCGCTGCTGGTGATGCTGACGGTGGTCTGCGGCTGCGCCGGCTCGACGGCCGGCGGCATGAAAGTCATCCGCTGGTTGCTGGTTTTCCGCCAGGGCGTCGCCGAACTGAAGCGCCTTGTGCACCCGAGCGCGGAGATTCCCGTCAAGCTTGCGGGCCGCCCGGTGCCACAGCGCATCATCAGCGGGGTTGCCGGTTTTTTCGCGATGTACTTCATCATCTTCGCAACGCTGACCCTGCTCTTGATGATGCTCGGTCTGGATCAAGTGACGGCCTGGTCTGCGATCGCCACCTGCATCAACAACACGGGGCCCGGGCTGGGCCTTGTGACAACGAGTTTCAGCGGCATTTCCGATGCCGCCACCTGGGTCTGCACGGTCGCCATGCTGGTCGGCCGGCTCGAGATCTTTCCGCTGGTACTGCTGCTGACGCCGACCTTCTGGCGGCGCTGAGATGGGCCTGCGCGAAAACCTGCAGTTGATGCTGGAACGCGGCCAGGATTCGCCGCTCCTGCGCTACTCGTATGGCCTCGAATGCATCAAGGCGGGAAATTTCCTGGCCGCAATCGATCACCTGCGCAAGGCCGTCGAGCAGAGTCCGGGCTACTCGGCCGCGTGGAAGGCACTGGGCAAGGCCCATGCAAGTTCCGGCTCGCCCGAACGCGCCGCGGAAATCTACGAACTCGGCATCGCCGCAGCGCAGAAGAGCGGCGACATCCAGGCCGCAAAGGAGATGAGCGTGTTCCTGAAAAGGTTGCGCCGCTGATGTACGAGCCCAGGCACAAACCGCCATTGAGCCGCGCCCGGTTCGCGCGCCGGCTGATGGGTCATCTGCTCATCGGCCTCGGCGTCATCGGCGCGTCGTTGCTGCTCGGCATGGCCGGCTACGTCATATTCGAGGACCTGCCCTGGATCGACGCCTTCCTGAACGCGGCAATGCTGCTGGGCGGCATGGGACCCGTGGACATGCCGCAAACCGCGGCGGGAAAGCTGTTTGCAGGGCTCTACGCGCTCTACGCGGGACTCGTCCTCATCGTCGTCGCTGCGCTGCTGATCACGCCGGTGATCCACCGGGTGCTGCACCGCATCCACTGGGAGGGGAAATCAAGCGATGACGGCAAGTGACGCTTGATCGGCCTGAAATCAAAAATGGCATTTCGCGCGTTGCCGACGAGTATCTGGGCGCTCGGCCTGGTCTCGATGTTCATGGATATCTCATCGGAACTCGTTCACAGCCTGCTGCCGGTATTCATGGTCACTGTGCTCGGCTCCTCGATGACCACCATCGGTGTCGTCGAAGGCATTGCTGAAGCAGCCGCGGCATTCACGAAGGTTTTCTCCGGAGCCATCAGCGACTTCTACGGGAAGCGCAAGTTTTTCGTGGTCCTGGGCTACGGTCTTGGCGCGATCGCAAAACCGCTGTTTCCACTGGCCACTACAATCGGCTGGGTATTCACCGGGCGATTCCTCGATCGCATCGGCAAGGGTATTCGTGGTGCACCCCGCGATGCGTTGATAGCTGACATTACAGCGCTGGAATTGCGCGGAGCGGCCTACGGGCTCCGCCAGTCGCTCGACTCCGTGGGTGCCTTCGTCGGCCCGCTGCTGGCTGTGGCTTTGATGGCGTGGCTCGCGAACGACATCAAGGCCGTGCTATGGGTTGCTGTCGTCCCGGCTTTCGTCGCTGTCACACTTCTTGTCACCACGGTCCGCGAGCCGGATCGCATGAATTCCGGTAGCGGCCCGCGATTGGCGCTTACGCTCGCCGGTGCCCGGCGGCTCCCGCGCCGCTACTGGCTGATCGTCCTGCTCGGCGCGCTGTTCACGTTGGCCCGCTTCAGCGAGGCTTTCCTGGTGCTTCGCACCATGGACGTCGGCTCTGCCATTGGCTACGTGCCGGTCGTCATGATCGTCATGAATGTCGTTTACGCCGGGATTGCCTATCCCGCGGGCGCAATGGCAGATCGGATCGGCCGGCGGAAGCTGCTCATTGCCGGGCTGGTTGCACTGATTGCGGCGGACGCCGTGCTGGCTGCCGCCAACTCGCCAACGCAAGTCCTGCTCGGCGCGACCTTGTGGGGGCTGCACATGGCGCTGACACAAGGTCTGCTGTCCGCGCTCGTCGCCGAAACTGCACCGCCAGAACTGCGCGGCACTGCGTTCGGAATCTTTAACCTCTTCAGCGGAGCTGCGCTCCTGCTTGCGAGCATCATCGCCGGGGCACTTTGGACCGCCTACGGCGCAACAGCAACATTTCTGGCCGGGGCGGTTTTCGCCGCCGTGGCGACGATCGGACTGCTTGCCTACCGGACCAAGGCACGCATTCCATGATCGGACTCCTGCAACGCGTGACTTCGGCTGCGGTCGAAGTCGAGGGCCGTGAGATTGCGCGGATCGGTCCCGGGCTTCTGGTGCTGGTCGCGGTCGAGCGCGACGATACTTCGGATGAAGCCGGGCGCCTGCTCGACCGGCTGTTGAACTATCGTGTGTTCGCCGATGCCGAAGACCGCATGAATCTCTCGGTCCAGGACGTCAATGGCGGCCTGCTGCTGGTGCCGCAATTCACGCTGGCCGCGGACACGAAAAAGGGGCTGCGGCCCGGATTCAGCACGGCGGCGCCTCCGGAACAGGGAAAACGCCTGTTCGAGGAGCTTCTGGTGATCGCCAGGCAGCGGTTTCCAGGCGTCCAGGCGGGTCCATTCGGGGCCCACATGCAGGTGTCGATTGTCAACGACGGGCCCGTCACTTTCTGGATTCAGGCTCCGCGTCACGTGGCCTGAAAGCCGTTTGGCGTATCATCCCTTACTGCGCCGGGTGCGCTGGCTGGAGTTGCAATTATGGGTATTGGTTTCAGGGAACTGCTGATCATCCTCGCGATCGCGCTGCTGATCTTCGGGGCAAAGAAGCTGCGCACGATCGGGTCGGATCTCGGAGCCGCGGTCAAGGGCTTCAAGAAGTCGATGAACGAGGGCGACAGCGAGGAAGCCGGCAAGAAGCTCGCGCAGGACGAGCGTCCGGACGCGGATTTCAGCAGCAAGAAACCCGACAACGTCGACTCCTCGAAGAACGTCTGACGCCCGATGTTCGAGGTCGGCTTCACCGAGATCATCCTGATACTCGGCATCGCGCTGTTGGTGCTAGGCCCGGAGAAGCTTCCGAAACTCGCCAACCAGGTCGGTCGCTGGGCCGGCCGCGCCCGTGCGATGGCGCGCCAGTTGCGCCAGCAGCTCGATGAAGAAGTAACGCTCGACTCAGTCACCAAATCCGACCCGCCTGTGCGCCACCCGCCGGGTGTTGCCCCTGTGGATCCCCCTGACCGCGACGGCCCGGATCCGTCATGAGCGAACCGGTGCCTGATCCGGAAAAGCTCGCCGAGAGCTCGTTGCTGACGCACCTGCTCGAGCTGCGTGACCGGCTGCTGCGCGCGATGATCGCGACCGCGATCATCGCTGTCCCCTGCCTCTACTTTGCGAACGACATTTTCACCTGGCTATCGGAGCCGCTGCGCGCGCAGCTTCCAGCGGGAACCAAGCTGATCGCGACCAGTGTCGTGGCACCATTCATGGCGCCCTTCAAGCTCGCGCTGCTTGCGGCGATATTTCTTGCGATGCCCGTGATCCTGTACCAAATCTGGGCCTTCGTCGCGCCCGGCCTCTACCGTCATGAGCGGCGCTTCGCGCTGCCGCTGTTCGTCTCGAGCGTGGTCCTGTTCTACTGCGGCACGGCATTCGCCTATTTCCTCGTGTTTCCGGCCATATTCCAGTTCTTCGTCATGACGACGCCGGAAGGCGCCGAGTTGCTTCCCGACATCACGCAGTACATCGACTTCGCGGTGTTGCTGTTCTTCGCATTCGGACTCGCGTTCGAGATTCCGGTCGCGACTGTGCTGCTGGTGCGCACCGGGCTCGTGAAGCTCCAGACACTCACGAGCAATCGCGGCTACGTGCTGCTCGGCATCTTCATCATCGCGGCTTTCCTGACCCCACCAGATGCGGTATCCCAGACCTTGATGGCGCTGCCGATGTACGCGCTGTTCGAGGCAGGCATCATCATGGCGCGCCTGCTGGTGCGCGCCCCTCCGCCCGACCCGGAAGCCGATCCGGCTTGATGTTGCACCGCAACATCGCTGAGACTCGCCGGACTCTGGAGTAATCAAAGCATGACGACCGACATCAGCGTTCCGTCAGAGACCTTTCTGGGCCACCCGAAAGGCCTGTTCCTGCTGTTCATGACGGAGATGTGGGAGCGCTTCAGCTACTACGGCATGCGCGCGCTCCTAGTGCTTTATGCCGTCGCCGCGACCAACGCCTTGAACCCCGGCCTCGGCTGGGACAATGCGCAGGCGCTCACGCTCTACGCCTGGTACACGGGGCTCGTCTATTTCACGCCGCTGTTCGGCGGCTGGCTCGCCGATAACGTCATCGGCCAGCGCAAGGCGGTGATCATCGGCGGCCTCGTGATGGCGCTCGGCCAGTTTGCGCTGGCTTCGCCGCTCGGCATCATGGGCACAAGCCCGGCCTGGTCGCTTGGTTCGCTCGGCATCGCATTTCCCGAGACGGCGACCAGTTTCTACGTCGGCCTCCTGCTGCTGGTCATCGGCAACGGCTTCTTCAAGCCAAACATTTCGACGATGGTCGGCGATCTCTACAAGCAGGGCGATGCGCGCCGCGACGGCGCCTTCACGATCTTCTATATGGGCATCAATCTCGGCGCTTTCCTCGCGCCGCTGGTCTGCTCGACGCTCGGCGAGGACCCGGCCTACGGCTGGCGTGTCGGCTTCCTTGCTGCCGGCATCGGCATGTTGCTCTCGGTAATCATCCAGCTCGCTTTTGCGCAGCGCTACATCGGCGACATCGGCCGAGAGCCCGCCGCCGCGCGATCGCTGAAACTCGCGGGCGGGACAAAGAAACCACTGACATCCGACGAGCGCGACCGGCTGCGCGTGATCTTCGTGATCTTCATCTTCGTCGTGATGTTCTGGGCGGCCTTCGAGCAGGCGGGCGGCCTGCTGAACCTGTTTGCCGAAAAGTACACCGACCGCACGGCCGGCAGTTTCACCGTGCCGACCGGCTGGTTCCAGTCGCTCAATCCGCTGTTCATTGTGCTGCTGGCGCCGTTGTTCTCGATGCTGTGGAGCAGGCTCGGCGAAAGCGGCCGGAATCCGAAGACACCGGTCAAGATGTATCTCGGCCTGCTGCAGGTCGCACTCGGATTCATATTCCTGGTCGTCGCGGTGTTCGAGATGCAGCGCACGGCTGACATGAAGTCCGGCATGATCTGGCTGGTACTCGGCTATCTGTTTCACACGACCGGCGAGTTGTGCATCAGCCCGGTCGGCCTCTCGATGGTCACCAAGCTCGCACCGCTGCGCCTCGGCTCGTTGATGATGGGCGTCTGGTTCATGATCAACTTTGTCGCCAACACGCTTGCGGGCTACATCGGCGCATTCTCGGAGCACATGGGTGAATACCCGTGGGTGGTGTCGCTCGCGACGGATGTCGGCGTGCGCGCTGAACATGCGGGAATTCTCGGCGTCTTCGGCGGCCTCGCGGCGCTCTTGATCGCCTTCAGCTTCGTGCTGTGGGCCATTTCCGGACGCATCGTCAGCTGGATGCATGGAGCCGAGGGCAAATGAAATCCGATATGAGTTCACCAGATGCTGCACGACAGCTGACCGCACGCGCGATCATCCTGTCCCTGATCCTGACGGTGCTGCTGGCGGCGGCAAACGCGTATCTCGGCCTGTTTGCCGGACTCACGGTCGCGACCGCGATCCCGGCGGCGGTCGTCTCGATGGGCGTGCTGCGCATGCTGGGCCGCTCGAGCATCCTTGAGAACAACATTGTCGCGACCGGCGCGTCCGCAGGCTCGTCGATCGCGGCCGGCACGATCTTCACGATCCCCGCACTCGTGATCATGGGTCACTGGACCCACTTCCAATACTGGTGGGTGTTTGCAATCGCGGGCCTCGGCGGCCTGCTCGGCGTGCTGTTCTCGGTGCCGCTTCGCCGCACGCTGATCCTCGACCAGAAACTCCAGTTTCCCGAAGGCGTCGCAACCGCCGAAGTACTGAAGGTCAGCGTGAACCCGGGCCGCGGCCTGAGATCGCTGTCGTACGCGGCCGGGGCAGCCGCTCTCTTCAAGCTCGCGCTGTCGGGCCTCAAGTTCTCGCCGGAGTCATTTATCACCGCGCGCTTCTTTGGCGAGCGCACGATAGGTTTCTTTGGGATCAGCTTATCGCCTGCATTACTCGGTGTCGGCTACATCGTCGGATTGAACATCGGCGCACTGATGCTTGCCGGCGGCGCATTGTCCTGGTGGATCTTCATTCCCTGGTACAACACGTTCATGTCGGGCCACGACCCCGTGCTCACGGCGGATCTCGTCGGGCTATCGGCCGGGGATGCGGCCAACCTGATCTGGAGCCGGCAGATCCGCTTCATCGGCGTCGGCGCGATGCTGATCGGCGGCATCTGGTCCCTGTGGTCGCTGCGGAAATCGCTGCTGTCCGGGATCAAGACCGGCCTGAAGCTGCGTGGCGACGCCGGCGCGGATATTCCGGACACCGAGCGCGACCTGCCGATGGGCATGATCATGACCGGCATCGTGCTGTTCGTGATCCCGCTGTTCGGACTTTATTACGTGGTCGTCGGCAGCCTCGGCATTGCGCTGACGATGGCAGTGATCATGGTAATCGCGGGGTTCGTATTCTCCTCGGTCAGCGGCTACATGGCAGGCCTCGTCGGCTCTTCCAACAATCCGGTTTCCGGCATCACGATCTCGACCATCCTGTTTGCCTCGCTGATCCTGCTCGGCATCATGGGCAAGGGTTCCACCGTCGGGCCGGTCGCCGCAATCATGATCGGCGCCGTGACCTGCAATGCCGCCGCGGTCGCCGGCGACAATCTTCAGGACCTCAAGGCCGGCCAGCTGATCGGCGCCACGCCCTGGCGCCAGCAGGTGATGCTCGCCATCGGCGCGCTCGCGAGCGCGGCCGTGATGGCGCCGGTGCTGAACCTGCTGCTGGAGGCCTATGGCATCGGCACGCCGGCGCGCGAGGGTGTCAACGCGCTCGCCGCGCCACAGGCGATGTTGATGGCCTCGGTCGCGAGCGGCATTTTCGGCAATGGACTTCCCTGGAACATGGTCGCAACCGGCGCCGTCGTCGGCGCGATCACGATCGCGCTGGATGAATACCTGCGCCGCAAGGGTTCGAGCTGGCGCTCGCCCGTGCTGGCAGTCGCCGTCGGCATCTACCTGCCACTCGAACTGTCAACGCCGATCTTCGTGGGCGGCCTGATCGCGGAACTCGCCACGCGCTGGCACCGCAGGCGCAACCCGAATGCCGATCCAGAATTGCTGAAGCAGAATGGGCTGTTGTTTTCGGCGGGCCTGATCGCTGGCGAGGCGATTGTCGGTGTGCTGATCGCCATCCCGATCGTTGTGAGCGGCGATGCCGACGTGCTGGCGGTTGCGGCCTCGATGCGGCCCGGGCAATGGTCCGGCATCGCGACACTCGCCTTGTTTAGCTGGTGGATGCACCGGGTGGCAACGCGCGGGGCGCGCGCCTGAAAAAGTGGCGTGTCCCCTTTTTCAGTAAATGACCGAAACCCAGGCGCCCCGGTCCAGCCTCGCGATCGCGCTCGCGATCATCTACCTCGTCTGGGGATCGAGCTTCCTCGCAGGCAAGATCCTGGTGACCGACGAGCCGCCGCTGATTGCCGCGGGCCTGCGCTTTTCTGCGGCGGGACTGTTGGTGTTGGCCTTTGCCTGGTGGCGTTCCGGCCCGCCGGTGTTCACGCGCATCGAGTTGTGGCATGTGCTTGCGATGAGCTTCCTGTCGGTGTTCTTCAGCAATGCCTGCCACATGATCGCGATGCAGTTCGTCCAATCCAACACAGCCGCGCTACTGAATGCGACACCCGCATTGTGGATCGCCTGGCTCGGGACCTTCGGCCATCGTCGTAGCCAGCTTTCGGGCTCGGCGCGGCTCGGGCTGCTCGTGGGGCTCATCGGCGTGCTGCTGGTGCTTGCGCCGAAGGGCGGATTTCACCTCGCCGGGCTCGGCTGGCAGCTCCTGATCCTGCTCGGTTGCCTGAGCTGGTCACTGGGCACGATTTACTATCGCAATGCCGGCACCGCTAACACGCCGCTGATGTTCACGGCAATACAGATGCTGACCGGCGGTGTCGGCCTGCTCGCAGCAGGCGCTTTCGTCGGCGAGTCGTTTGCGTTTCAATGGACGCCGCGCGCAGTCGCAGCCATCCTCTGGCTGACGCTGATGAGCTCCTGCCTCGCCTACTCCGCCTATGCCTGGCTCACGGTTCACGCGCGCCCGGTCGTGGTCGGTTCCTATGGCTATGTCTGCCCGGCCGTGGCGGCGCTGGTCGGCTGGCTCGTGCTCGACGAGACGCTCGCCTGGATGCAGGTCACCGGGCTGCTGGTGATCCTGCTTGGCATTGCGCTGGTGACGGGATACCTGAGCCCGCTGCCACGGGTTGCCGCCCGATGAAAACCGCAGGCCCCGGCGCCGGCAACTACGAATCCTTCTACCGGGAGTTCGATTCGCCGCGGATGCGCCAATTCCGGCGCGATGCCTATGGCGAGGACATCGGCCAGCATTCCTGGGTGGACGCCGATGAATTGCGCGGCGACATCCCGCGTCTCGGACTCTCGCCTTCCAGCCGGCTTCTCGACCTGGGCTGCGGACCCTGCGGACCGTTGACCTTCATTCTCGCCAGTGTCGGCTGTCACGGTGTCGGTCTGGAACAGAGCCCCGCGGCACTGCAGATCGGGCGCGAGCGCGCGGCTTCACTCGGCATCGAAGCCTTGCTCTCGGTCCAGGTAGCCGACCTGAATGAGCCTCTTCCGTTCGAGCCCCGTTCCTTCGATGCGGCGATCTCGATTGACGTGATACTGCATCTTCGCGACCGCCAGCAATTTTTTCTCGAAGTCGCGAAATTGCTGCGGCCGGGCGGGAGGTTTCTGGTCACCGATGCCGGGGTGCTGACCGGATCCGTGTCGAATGAAGAGAAGCGCAAGCGCAATTTCCACGGCCATACGCAATGCGTGGCCGCAGGCTGGAATGAAGAGCTGCTCGAATCCGCGGGATTTCGCCTGATCGAGACCGAGAATCGAACCGCGAGTGCAGAGAGGAATGCGAGCGGCAGGCTGGCAGCCCTGCAGAAGCATCCAGCGGAACTCGAGAAACAGCAGGAATATCTCGAGACCGTAATCGGGTTGTCACGCAGGGGGGCCGTTTCGCGCTTCATGTATCTCGCCGACGTCCGCGAGCCGGCCGCGACATGATCGGCTGCCCATGACTGAAGCGCATCCGATACCCGACGATACGGCCACCGGCGGAATGCGGCGGGTGCTGTGGCGCTGGGCGCTGGTAGCCGGCATCGCAGCCGCGATCCTGGTCATCGGCCCGCCCGCCGGCATTACGCTGCAGGGCTGGCGGCTGCTCGCGATCTTCGTCGCGACCATCACCGCATCGATCGTGCGGCCGGCGCCGATGGGCGCTGTCGTCTTCATTGCCATCTGCGTGCTCGCATTCACCGGCACGATGACGCCGGTCGACGCGCTCACCGGCTACAGCGATCCAATTGTCTGGCTGGTCCTCTGTGCCTTCATGATCTCACGCTCGGTCACGAAGACAGGCCTTGGCCGGCGCATCGCTTTCGGTTTCATCAGGCTGCTCGGCAATCGTTCGCTGGGCCTGGCCTACGCACTGGTTGCGACCGACACCGTCCTCGCATCCATCGTGCCCTCGAACAGCGCCCGCGCGGGTGGCATCGTGTTTCCCATTGCCCGCAGCGTGGCCGAGGCCTACGAGTCCACGCCGGGCCCGACCCGGCGACGCCTGGGCGCCTTCCTGATGACGGCCGTGTACCAGGCCGACGTGGTCGCCTGCGCGATGTTCCTGACCGGCCAGGCGTCCAACGTCATCATCGCCAAGTTCGCGCAGAGTACTGGCGGTGTCGAACTCTCCTACGCCACGTGGTTCATCGGCGGCATCGTTCCCGGCATCGTGTCGCTGTTGCTCGTGGTGTACCTGATCTACCGGATCTACCCACCCGAGGTCACGCAGACTCCACACGCTATCCAGCTCGCGCACGACGCACTTTCGCGCATGGGGCCGATGTCCCGCGACGAACGCATCATGCTGGCGGTCTTCGTGCTGATCGCGGGCTTGTGGATGACGACCGCCTGGCACCATGTTCCCTACACCGTGGTGGCACTTTTCGGCGTTGCCGTCCTGCTGCTCACCAATGTGCTTGCCTGGGAAGACGCCCTGAGCGACCGCGCCGCCTGGGACACATTCATCTGGTACGGCGGGCTCGTGCACATGGCCGAGGCGCTCGGTGACACCGGGATCACGCGTCAGTTTGCGGAATTTTCCGCCGGCATGACCGCTGGCTGGGGCTGGGGCATCGCGCTCGTCGTGCTGTTGCTCGTCTACTTCTATGCCCACTACGGCTTTGCGAGCATCACCGCCCACGTCACGGCGATGTTCATTCCGTTCCTGGTCGTGATGATCGCGGCCGGCGCGCCGCCCGCACTCGCGGTGCTCGGGCTCGCGTATGCGTCCAATCTCCAGGCATCCCTGACCCATTACGGTACGACCACGGCGCCGATCTATTTCGGTTCGGGCTATGTGACGCAGCGGGAGTGGTGGACCGTCGGCTTCGTGATTTCGCTCGTCACGCTGTCAATCTGGGGAACGCTGGGTCTGGCGTGGTGGAAATTGCTGGGTTGGTGGTGAGCTCAGGAGGAACAGGACATGAACCAGCACGAACACGATCCCGCGCGGCGACTGCTGCTCCGCCAATCGATTGCCATCGCCGGCACTGCTGTTCTGGGCGGCGCGACAGGCTGCACGTTGACTGAAGCGGCCCCCGGCGTGGACAGCATGCCAACGTCGGACCCGCATCCGGCACTCGGGCGCACATTGACGCACATCGGCTTTGGATCCTGCGCGAATGAAGGAAAGTCCCAGCCGATCTGGGACGCGATACTCGCGAGGCACAACTGGCCTGACCTGAAATTCCTGGTCCAGTTTCTGATCATGTAAATTCATCATGAACAGGAGACTGGGACATGGCGCAGAGAAAATACTCCTCCGAGGAGATCATCCACAAGCTGCGCGAGGCGGATGTGCTGCTCGGCCAGGGCAAG
>SHZN01000015.1 GCA_009692245.1 Gammaproteobacteria bacterium | reverse complement strand
ACGGAAGTGCCGCCGGCTGCAGCGCGTACGTATCCATTGCCCGATCCGCAGCCCGGCACCGAGCCGCCGAACTGAGGCACAAGCGCGCTTCGGCGCCTGGCAGGGGGGAATCGGCGTGAAAGTCGGCGTGATCGGCCTCGGCACGATGGGCCAGCCCATCGCGCGGCGCATTGCGCGCGCCGGCCATGAAATCCTCGCCTGGAATCGCACACCCGGCCGCGCCGATGGCCTGCCGGCGGAATCCGCGGTCGCCGTGCACACGGCAGGCGAGGCCTGCCAGGCCGAGCTCGTGATCACCGTGCTATCCGATGACACCGCCGTCGAGGCCGTGATGTTCGACGATGGCCGGCTCCTCACGACCGGCATGCCCGGCCTCATCCATGTCTGCATGAGCACGATCAGCGACAAGCTTGCGCGGCGCCTGGCGGCAGCGCACGAGGCGGAGGGTCAGGCCTATATTTCGGCGCCGGTGTTCGGGCCGCCCGATGCGGCGGCTGCCGGCCGGCTCCTGATCGCCGCGGGCGGGCCGCGCAGTGCGGTCAAGCGCGTCCGGCCGGTGCTCGATGTGCTGGGCAGGGTCCAGTTCATCAGCGAGGACCCTGCCGCAGCGAATGTCGTCAAATCCGCGGGGAATTTCCTGATGGCTGCAGTCGTCGAGAGCCTGCGCGACGCGATGCTGATCGTGCACGGCGCGGGTGTCGACCCTCGCGAGTTTGCGGGCATCGTCACTCAGTCGTTGTTTCCGACGCCGGTCTACCAATACCTCGGCGGCCTGCTGGCCGCGCGCCAGGCCCAGGGCGGAGCGCGCCTGCCGAACCCGTTCCTGCGTGGCGCGCAGCAGTGCGCCGACACTGCCCAGCAACAGGGCGTGGACGCGCCGCTGGTCGGTCACATCTGTGAGCGCTGCCAAGGTTCAGCTGCGTAGTGCCTTGCATCCGTCTAGATCCGCGCGCCGAGATAGGACGCAAGCCGCAACAGATCGCCGAACACGCCGCCGGCAGTCACCGCCGGACCGGCCCCTGGCCCCTGCACAATCAGCGGATTCTCGCAGTACCGGTCGGTTACGAAGCGCACCACGTTGTCGGTCAGCGCCATGTTCGCGAAGGCGTGGTGTGCCTCGAGGTGCTCGAGTGAGACTGTCGCTTTGCCCGCCGCTGTCAATCGGCCGACATAACGCAGCACCCTGCCCTCGCGTTGGGCCGCACCGTGGAGCTCGCGCATGCGCGCATCGTGCGCCGGCAGTCGTTCGAGGAACTCGGCGACGCCGCATTCACGCAGTTCCTCAGGCACCAGGTTCTCTACCTCGACGCCAGCGAGTTCCAGCGGCAAGCCCATCTCGCGGCCAAGGATCACCAGCTTGCGTGCGAAGTCCATGCCGGACAGATCGTCACGCGGGTCGGGCTCGGTAAACCCCCGCGCCCGCGCGTCCGCGACAATCGTCGAGAACGGAACGCTGCCGTCGTAGACGTTGAACAGGTAAGCCAGCGTGCCGGAGAACATTCCCTCGATCGTACGGATGCCGTCACCGGTCTCGCGCAGGTCTCGCACTGTCAGCATGATCGGCAAGCCGGCGCCAACCGTCGCCTCGTAGAGATAATGCGTGCCGGCCTCACGCCGCGCCTGCTGCATACGGAGAAATTCGGCGAACCCGGCGCTGTTGGCCTTCTTGTTCGGCGTCACGACATGCAGGCCCGCCGCGAACCACGTGGCGTAGCGGCCCGCGACGCCGGCATCCGCGGTGCAGTCGATCATGACGCGGTGCGGCAGGTGATCCACGGCGACATGAGCCGCGAAGCGATCGAGATCGAGCAGCTCTCCGTATTGATCCAGTTCCTCGCGCCAGCGCCTCAGGTCGATCGCCCCATCGGCCAGCAGCATGCGTCTCGAGCCTGCAATGCCACGCACACGCAAGTCGAGATTGAAGTCGCGGCGGAATCGCGCAGCTTGGGATTCGATCTGCTCGATCAGCGCCGATCCAACGGCGCCCGGACCGATCAGGCCGATCGATAAAGTGTGCGGCGACAGGTAGAAACCCGCATGCACGGCGCGCAGCGCCTTCGTCGTATCCCTGCGATCGACGACCACCGAGATGTTGCGCTCAGACGCCCCTTGCGCAATCGCGCGTATGTTTACACCGACATTTCCTAATGCCGCAAATAACTTGCCGGAAATGCCGTGGCTGCCGGCCATGCCGTCGCCGACGATCGCGATGATCGCGCATCCGCCGGTCAACTCGACGCTCTGGATCTGCCCGTCACGCAACTCCACCGCAAAGGCACGGCGCACGACGCGTTCGGCGAGCGCCGCCTGGTCGCCCGGGATCGCGAAACAGATCGAATGCTCCGAACTGCCTTGCGAGATCAAGGTCACCGAGATTTCCGCGTCGTGCAGCGCGCCGAACAACCGGTGCGCCGTGCCAGGTACGCCGATCATGCCGGCGCCCTCGAGGTTGACGAGCGCGACGTCGTCGATGCTCGTGATGCCCTTGACCACATGGGCAGACGACGGCACGGCGACGATCAGCGTGCCAGCTTTTGTTGGCGCGAAAGTATTTAGAATCCGGATCGGAATGCTCTTCTCGACAGCCGGGGCCATGGTCTGCGGGTGGATGACCTTGGCGCCGAAATAGGCGAGTTCCATCGCCTCGCTGTAGGACAGTGAGTCGATGATTTTTGCATCGGGTACCTGGCGCGGGTCGGCGGACAAGACGCCGTCCACGTCGGTCCAGATCACGATTTCGCGGGCATCAAGCAACGCGCCGAATATGGAGCCTGAGAAATCGCTGCCGTTGCGACCCAGCGTCGTCTGCAGGCCGCGTGTGTCGGTAGCGACGAAACCGGGAATGACGAGCGTAGCATCGGTGTCCTGCTCAATGCGCCGCGCGACATTGCTGCGGGACTGCGCCCACTGTACGCCGGGCCCCAGCGGACCCCATTCGACGACGACGATCTCCCGCGCATCCACCCAGCGCACTGGTTTACGGTGTCCGCGGCCTTCGAGGAAGGCGGCGAACAGATGGGTTGACCACAACTCACCGAATCCGGACACCAGGTCGCGGAGATCGCGGCCAGCCGAGCGCACCAAAGTGACTGCTTGCAGCATGCGCCGCAGGTCGGAAAGGTCTCCCTCGAATTGCGCGAGAAAAACGCTGCGGGACACCGGTTCCAACAACTCCGCCGCTATGCCCTCGTGCATCTGCTGCAGGCGCGTGAGCGCCTCCTCGCAGGCCGCCATGTCGGTGCCTTCGGCTTTGGCAACGAGCCCGATCAGCTCGTCCGTGACTCCACGACACGCCGACAGTACGAGCACGACCCGGGGTTCCGGTAGTTCCTCCACGATTGCCGCGACGCGCCGGAAGCAATCGGCGTCGGCCAGGCTCGAGCCCCCGAATTTGTGTACCACCCAGCGTCGATCCACGGTCATGTCGGAATCCACGCTAGGGCGGCAAGATGACTGGATCGAAGCCGGCCGCCACGATCGCCGCAACGACAGCTTCGCCATGTATGGCATCGCGAGCTTCGAAGGTGAGCTCCAGAGTGGCCGACCGCACCGGTAGCGCAATGGACAGCCGGCGATGATCCACCTCGAGAACGTTTGCACCGAGGTCGCTGATCGTCTGGCTGATCCTCGCGAGGAACCCGGGTCGGTCCGGCATCGTGATACGCATGCTGACGATGCGCTTTTGCCGCACCAGATCGCGCACGATGACCGAAGCCAGCAGATTCGGATCGATGTTGCCGCCGGACAACACGAGGCCAACCTTGCGACCATGGAATCGAGCAGGATGCGCAAGAGCGGCGGCGAGCGCCGCGGCGCCCGCCCCTTCCGCCACGGTCTTCTCGACATTCAGGAACAGCGTGATGGCACGCTCGAGCTGGGATTCATCGACCAGTACAAGGTCGTCCACGAAATCACGCGCGATGCGGCGCGTGATCATGCCCGCAGACTTTACCGCGATACCCTCAGCAATCGTGTTACCGGCGCCGCAGCAGATCTCGCCCTTTTGCGCTGCTACCATGGAGGGATAGCTCGTGGTCTGGACGCCGATTATCCGAATTGCCGGGTTGCGGGCCCTGGCGGCGAGCGCCATGCCTGCAATCAGCCCGCCGCCACCGACCGGAACGACGAGGGTGTCAATGCAGGGATGCGCTACAAGCATCTCCAGCGCCACCGTGCCCTGACCGGCGATCACGGCGGGATCATCGTACGGGTGAACCAGTGTCAGACCCCTGATGCGGGCGACTTCCCAGGCGTAATCAAAGGCGTCGTCCAGGGCCTCGCCGTGCAGCACAACTTCCGCACCATGTGAACTGGTTTGCTCCACCTTCACCAACGGCGTGTGCAACGGCATCACGATCGTGGCGGGGATACCGAGGCGGCTCGCGTGATAGGCGACAGCCTGGCCGTGGTTGCCAGCGGACATCGTGACGACCCCGCGATGGCGCTGTTCCGGGTCCAGCTGCAACAAGAAGTTGAGTGCACCACGCTCCTTGAACGAGGCCGTGAACTGGAAGTTCTCAAATTTGACGAAGATTTCCGCACCGGTCAGCCGCGACAGCGTGAGCGAGTGCAGGCAGGGCGTATGCACGATGTGCGAGAAGATGCGCTCCGCCGCGGCATCAATGTCCGCAACAGTGGGCGCGTTCTGACTGAAGCTCGCGTCCATTCGTGCTGGCTTCAGCATGCGGCCCTCGCTTCGTCCTGCTGGGACTCCATCAATAATGCCGCTGCGCCTTTCATCCTGCATCTCGTCGCAAGTCGGTGCGCTGACTCAGGCCGCCGCCGAACGGCGCAACCAGCTCATCCGCTCGCGCAGGGTCTTCCCGACCTGCTCGATGGGATGATTGAGGTCACGTTGCAACAACTCGCGATAGTTCGGCAGTCCATTGGCGTTTTCGTCCACCCATTCGCGGGCGAACTTCCCCGAACGAATCTCCTTAAGGATCGCCTGCATCGATGCCTTGACGTGATCGTCGATGACCCGCGGGCCGCGCGTCAGATCGCCGTACTTGGCGGTTTCGCTGACAAACTGATGCATCTTGGCCAAGCCGCCTTCATATAGCAGGTCGACGA
The DNA here is from genome assembly GCA_009692245.1 of Gammaproteobacteria bacterium. Classification (GTDB taxonomy): domain Bacteria; phylum Pseudomonadota; class Gammaproteobacteria; order Steroidobacterales; family Steroidobacteraceae; genus SCUD01. The sequence continues at coordinate 18,555 of SHZN01000015.1, read as the reverse complement.
TCAGCTTCAGTTCATGCAGACACTCGAAATATGCAACTTCAGGTTGATACCCCGCCTCGACAAGCGTCTCGTAACCTTTTAGCACCAGCTCTGTTGCGCCACCGCAAAGCACCGCCTGCTCGCCGAACAGATCCGTCTCCGTTTCCTCGGCGAATGTCGTTTCGAGGACGCCGCTACGCGTGCCACCGATGGCGTGCGCGTAAGCCAGCGCACGCGCCTGCGCCCGGCCGGTTGCATCATTAGCGACTGCAATCAGGCACGGCACACCCTGGCCCGCCTCGTACTGACGGCGCACGAGATCACCCGGTCCCTTCGGCGCGACCAGCACAACATCCAGTGTCTCGGCTGGCTGGACGCGGCGATAGTGGATACTGAAGCCGTGAGCGAACAGCAGCGTCGCCTTCGCCGACAAGTTCTTCTCGATCTGCTCGAACAGCGCGCGGTGGCTCATGTCGGGCGTCAGCATGGCGACGAGCGTCGCGCCCTTCGCCGCGTCCGCTGGCGAGTGGACATCGAAGCCATCGGCCTTGGCCAGCGCCGCGGTCTTGCCATCGGGTCTCAACCCGACGACGACGTCGTGTCCGCTGTCGCGCAGGTTCAGCGCATGCGCGCGCCCCTGGCTGCCATAGCCGATGACGGCAATTCGGCCATCTCCAAGCGCCTTTGGATCTACATCGTCTTCGACATACAGCTTCATCGTGATTCCCTCAAACAATCTTCGATCAATCCGGTTTCCCGGGCCTGAAAACAAGAAACCCCGCAGCGGCTCGACCGGTGCAGGGTTCAGTTTTGAGTTCGGCTTAAGACCGTCAGCTCAGACTACCCCGTACCTCTGCTAATGAGGACCACAAGGACACTAACGAGCACGCCACGCACCGGTGAGAACACCGGTTCCACAGAATGCGGCAAATGCGGGCCAGCGGGTCGCATGGGGTCGATACTCTTGGAAACAACCTGGCAAGTCAAGCACAGGCTAAACGCTGCAAGGGTAAGCGCCAAGGACCTTGAATAGCGAGGCAGTCCGGCCCAGCTCTTCGAGTGCCGCTGCCAGATTCGGATCAGCCGCATGACCGTCGAGGTCGGCGAAGAACACGTAATGCCATTTCCGCTGTCGGGACGGCCGCGATTCGATCCGCGTCATGCTGACGCCATATCGGGCGAGCGGCTCGAGCAGCCGGTGCAGCGCCCCCGGTGATTCCGTGTCGGCAATCGACATCAGAATCGTGGTCTTGTCGCGTCCGCTGGGCGCCAGCAAGGTACGACCCACGACATGGAACCGCGTCGTGTTATCGGGACTGTCCTCGATCTCCGCCGTGAGCGTTTCAAGCCCGTAGATGTGCGCCGCAACCTCACTGGCAATGGCGGCCGTGCCCGATTCGTCGCGGGCTCTGCGCGCACCCTCGGCATTGCTCGATACCGCTATCTTCTCGACACCCGGCAGGATTTCATCGAGTGTCGCACGACATTGCGCCAGCGCCTGGCCATGCGCGCATATGCGCCGCACGTCATCCAGCGAGCGCATGCGGCCCAGCAGGTGGTGGCGAATGGCGAGCTCCACTTCGCCGCAGATCTTCAGTGGCGATGACATGAACATGTCGAGCGTGTGATGAACCGTACCCTCCGTGGAATTCTCGATCGGCACGACACCAAAGTCGGCACTTCCCGACTCGACTTCGTGAAATACATCCTCAATGTCCGGCATCGGCAGGGCGCGCACCGAATGGCCGAAGTGACGCGTGACGGCTGCGTGCGTAAAGGTGCCTTCGGGACCGAGAAACGCAATCTTTAACGGTTCCTGCTGCGCCAGGCATGCCGACATGATCTCGCGGAACAGCCGCAGCATCTCCTCGTCCTTCAACGGCCCGCGATTGCGCGCAACGACCTGGCGCAAAACTTCTGCCTCGCGTTCCGGCCGGTAGAAATCAACCGCGGCGCTCGCTTGCTTGTTGGCTCCAACCTCGCGTGCAAGCCGCGCCCGATCGTCGATCAGGCCCTGGATCTGCTCATCGATGGCATCGATGCGCTGACGTATCTCCCCAATGTCGCTACTCATGTTCGCTCCCTGTCGGGTCTACAAAAAAAAACCCGCAGCGGTGGTCCGGTGCGGGGTTTCGGGTATTGCCAGGTATTCGTTACGTGCAACTACGCCGTCGGCCCACACCTTCGCGTGGCCGCAAAGAAGAAAAAACCAGCTCGACGGCCCAAGCACATGAACTGATCATCGACGACCCAGGCGCTTCCTGTCAACACCGATGGAGTTTCGAAGCAGGCTGCGGCTATTATCACGCCATGACCGGATCGAATCAGCGCAGGTTTTCCCGCCTCGTCGTCGACGGTGCCGAGCGTTCCCCCAACCGGGCGATGCTGCGTGCCGTGGGCTTCAGCGACGCAGATTTCAGCCGTCCCCAGATCGGGGTCGCTTCGACCTGGAGCATGGTCACGCCTTGCAACATGCATATCAATGAGTTGGCCCAGGCCGCTGGCGAAGGGGTGCGCGCCGCCGGGGGCCGTGATGTGCTGTTCAACACCATCACGGTTTCGGATGGCATCTCCATGGGTACGCCGGGCATGCGCTACTCGCTGGTCTCGCGTGAGGTCATCGCTGATTCCATCGAAACGGTCGCGGGCGCCCAGGGATTTGACGGCATCGTGGCCATCGGTGGCTGCGACAAGAACATGCCAGGTTGCCTGATGGCCCTGGCGCGACTCGACCGCCCGGCGGTATTCGTCTACGGCGGCACGATCCAACCCGGCGCAAAACGACGCGACATCGTCTCGGTGTTCGAGGCTGTGGGTCGCCATGCCAGCGGCGACCTCGACGAGAGAGGTCTTGCCGAAATCGAGCGCACGGCCATTCCCGGAGCTGGCTCCTGTGGCGGAATGTATACGGCCAACACCATGGCCTCGGCCATCGAAGCGCTCGGCATGAGCCTGCCAAACAGCTCCGCCCAGGAGGCCGTCTCCGACGCCAAGCGAATCGATTGCATACAGGCAGGGCAAGCAGTCATGCAGCTGCTGGAGCAGGAGCTGCGCCCCTCGGCCATTTTGACGCGCGAGGCATTCGAGAACGCCATCACTGTGGTCATCGCCCTTGGCGGATCGACCAACGCTGTGCTGCATTTGCTGGCGATGGCGCGTGCTGCGCGAGTGCCCCTCACGCTCGATGACTTCACCCGGATCGGCAAGCGTGTGCCGGTATTGGCTGATCTCAAGCCGAGCGGCAAATACCTGATGTCCGAACTGGTCGCCATCGGTGGCCTGACGCCGCTCTTGAGGATGCTGCTCGACAAAGGCCTGTTGCATGGTGAGTGTCTGACCGTGACCGGTCGAATGGTCGCCGAGAATCTTGCAGCGGTCAGCAGTTATCCGCCTGGTCAAGATGTCGTGCGCGGTTTCGACAATCCGATCAAGGCTGACAGCCATCTCGTCATTCTGCACGGCAATCTGGCGCCGACCGGTGCGGTGGCGAAAATCACCGGCAAAGAGGGCACGCGATTCACGGGTAGTGCGCGCGTGTTCGATTCCGAGGAAATCTGCCTGCAGGCGATCCTCGACGGCCGGATTGAACGCGGAGACGTGATCGTCATCCGCTATGAGGGCCCAAAGGGCGGACCGGGCATGCGCGAGATGCTGGCGCCGACTTCGGCAATCATGGGTCGTGGGCTCGGTGATTCCGTGGCGTTGATTACCGACGGCCGATTTTCCGGCGGCAGCCATGGCTTCGTCGTGGGTCATGTGACGCCCGAAGCCGCCGTCGGTGGACCGATTGCGCTGGTACGCGACGGCGACGGCATCACCATCGACGCGGAGACTCGCGAGATCCGCTTGAACATCTCCGAGGCCGAGCTCGAAAACCGCCGCAATGCCTGGTGCGCGCCAAAATCGGATATCGTGCAGGGCGTGCTGGCAAAGTATCGCCGCTTGGTAGGCAGCGCCGCCGAGGGCGCAGTGACTGATTGACGGGAATCCTGGAAAAGGTTGGAAACATGGACAAGACATCCGCCAGCGAAGGGCTGGGGCCTATAGCGATTCTTGGCGGCGGCAATGTCGGTCAAGCCCTGGCTCGCGGCTTGCTCGCGACCAAGCGCTTCCGCGCCGCGGACATCACACTGACGCGCCGTCACGTCGACAAACTGGCCGGGCTCGCCGATACGGGTTTGCATGTCAGCGCCGACAACTGCGCTGCAGTCGAGCACGCCCGCCACGTCGTCATCGCCGTTCAGCCGCGACAGCTCGATGCCCTGCTATCCGGGATCCGCGAGGTGCTCGATCCGAAGCGTCATACATTGATCTCGGTCGTCTCGGGCGTAACGATCGGGCAGATCCGTGCGCAGGCGGGCGCCGGCCTTTCCATCGTGCGGGCCATGCCAAACACTGCGATCGCCATTGGCCAGTCAATGACCTGCCTGGCCGCACCGTCCGAGCATCGCGGCGCACTGGGGCGAGCAAGGACTCTATTCGACTCGGTCGGGACGACGCTGGAAATAGACGAGTCGATGATGGAAGCCGCCACCGCGCTCTGCGCCTGCGGAATCGCATTTTTCCTGCGCTCGATTCGCGCCGCCTCGCAAGGTGGCATCGAGATCGGATTCCATCCGGAGGAAGCCCTGTTGATGGCCGCGCAGACTGCCAAGGGCGCGGCCGGCCTGCTGATGCGCGAAGGCTCGCATCCAGAATCGGAGATCGACCGCGTCACCACACCCAGGGGTTGCACCATCGCGGGCCTCAACGAGATGGAGCACCGGGGCTTCAGCTCCGCGATGATCAAAGGCATCCTGACCTCGGCACGCAAGGCGGTCGAACTCTACCGCCCCGACGCCGAGTAGGGTTACCTGCGCGTCTGGCCGCTCCCGCGCACCACGTATTTGTACGTGGTCAATTCTTCAACGCCGACCGGGCCGCGAGCATGCAGCCGGTCGGTGGAGATGCCGATCTCCGCCCCCATGCCGAACTCACCGCCGTCGGCGAACTGCGTCGAGGCGTTGTGCAGCACGATGGCGCTGTCGACCTCGGCGAGAAAGCGCTCGGCTGCATCCAGGTCTTCCGTAACAATGGATTCCGTGTGGCCGGAGCCATGACGGGCAACATGTTCGATCGCCCCTGTGACGCCGCTGACGCGGGCCGCTGCAATTATCGGCGCGAGAAACTCGGTCGTCCAATCCGCATCGGAAGCCGGCCGTACGCGGGAATCGAGCAGTTGCACCTGGGCATCGCCGCGCACTTCACAACCTCCGTCAAGCAGCGCGCAGACCACGCCGCGGGCCAGGCCCTCCTCCGCGGCAACGTCGATCAGCAGCGTCTCTGCGGCGCCGCAGATACCGGTGCGGCGTAGCTTGGAATTGACTGCAATCGCAGTGGCCATGGCGGGATCTGCCGCCGCGTCAATGTAGACGTGACAGTTGCCTTGCATGTGGCCGAGCACAGGCACCCGCGCATCTCGCTTGACCCGCGCGATGAGGTCAGCGCCACCGCGAGGAATTACCAGGTCGATGGCGCCGTCGAGACCGCCGAGAAGCATCGCGACTGCGTCACGGTCAGTGGTCGGTACGAGCTGCACCGCATCGGCAGTCAATCCGGAATCTGCGAGCCCGCTGGCTAGGCATCTGTGAATGGCGCGATTGGTCTCAAACGATTCCGATCCGCCACGCAGGATCACGGCATTGCCCGACTTCAGGCATAAGGCTGCAGCATCTACGGTGACGTTGGGCCGGCTCTCGTAAATGACGGCGATTACGCCGATGGGCACCCGGCGGCGCTGAATGACGAGGCCGTTCGGTCGTCGGCGTTCGACGACTATTGTACCGACCGGATCGTCAAGCTCGCGTATCGCAGTGAGTGCCCCGGTCATTTCATCAAAGCGCAAACTGGTGATTCGCAGGCGATCGATCAATGCCGCAGACTGCCCGGCGAGTTCGGCTTCGGCGCAGTCGCGGGCATTGATGGCAAGAATCGCTTCCCGACCGCCTTCGAGCCGCATGCGCATGGCCGAAAGTGCGGCATCCTTGTCGGTTGATGCCAGCAGGGCGAGCCGGTGCGACGCAGCGCGTGCCAAGCGCCCGATCTCCTTCATGGTGACCCGAAGGTGAGCGCTGCCTCCCTGGGTCGTCGCAATATCAGTCATCGGCCGGCCCCAGGTCGTCGGTCAGAACCAGGTCGCCGCGATGAATCAACTCATCGGGGCCGCGGTAGCCGAGCAGCTTTTCTATCTCGCCGCTACGCTGGCCGAGCAGGCGCTGCGCATCGGTCGATGCGTAGGCCGAGAGTCCGCGCGCTATCTCCAGCCCATCATGGTCGATCACTGCCACGGCATCGCCGCGGGCAAACTCACCGCGTATGGCAACGGTACCGGCCGGCAGCAGGCTCTTGCCATCGGCAAGCGCCCGTGCGGCTCCGGCATCGACACTGTAGGCGCCACGGATCTCCAGATGCCCGGCGATCCAGCGCTTTCGCACGGTGATCGAATTGGCCCGGGCAGGAAACCAGGTACAACGTCCGCCTGCCTCGAGAGCAGTGATGGGATGAGGTACGCGACCGCTGGCAATGACCATGGAGCAGCCGGCCGCTGTGGCGATCTTCGCCGCAGCGAGCTTGGTTACCATCCCGCCAGTACCGCAGGCAGTAGTCGCACTGCCGGCTGCTTGTTCCAGTTCCGGTGTTATGCGCGTGACTTCATCAATGGGACGCGAGTCCTGCGTGTGCCGCGGGTCGGCGTCATACAAAGCATCGACATCGGACAGCATCACCAGGCAATCGGCGCCAGCAAGCTGTGCCACGCGCGCAGCGAGTCGATCGTTGTCACCATAGCGAATCTCAGCCGTAGCGACGGTATCGTTCTCGTTTATGACCGGCACGGCCCCGAGTGCAAGCAGCGTCTCCATGGTATCGCGAGCATTCAGATAGCGCGTGCGTCGTTCAGTGTCGCCGATGGTCAACAAAATTTGTGCGCCAGTCAGGCCAAAGCGCGCGAGCGATGTGCTGTACGCTCTGGCAAGGTGAATTTGCCCAACCGCGGCAGCTGCCTGGCTATCCTTGAGCTGCAGCCGCCCGGGGGCCAGATCGAGGCGGCGACGGCCCAGGGCGATGGCGCCTGACGATACCAGCACCGGCTGCTGGCCGCGTCGATGAAGCATGACCACATCGTCGATCAGAGCATCAAGCCAAATCTGATCCAGCTCGCCGCTTTGCTCGTTGACCAGGAGCGACGAGCCAACTTTGACGACAACTCGCCGTGCTTCGGCAAGGCGCCTGGTGTTTTTCAGCTGCCGGTCGGCTGCAGATTTCAAGCTGGACTCACCTGGCCTGGCACGGACGCAGCAAGTCTCGCATGCCGAAGTTCCAATTCCTCGACTACGGCCGCCAACGACAATCCACGCTGCCTGAGCAGCAGCGTCACGTGATAGAGCAGATCTGCGGCCTCGACCAGCACCTCCGCATCGTCGCCAGTCGCGGCGGCCAGCGCAAGTTCGACGCCTTCCTCGCCGACCTTTTGCGCCATCCGGCGCGGCCCCTCTGCATGTAGCCGCGCGGTGTAGCTTCCGTCCGGCTGCCCTGCGATTCGCTGTGCGATTACCCTTTCGAGCTGGCCAAGGAACGCGAGCTTTTCGGCATCGCTTTTCAGCGCCTCTGGAAAACAAGTCGCCAAACCCGTATGGCAGACCGGCCCGGCCGGAAGGGCCTGCACCAGGATCGTGTCGCCGTCGCAATCGGCACTGACTGCAACGACCTCGAGGAAATTCCCGGAGGTCTCGCCTTTGATCCACAACACGTTGCGGCTGCGGCTGAAGAAGGTCACGCGTCCACCATCCAGGGTCGTGTGCAACGCCCGCTGATTCATGTAGCCGAGCATCAGCAGCGCGCCGGTCCGGGCGTGCTGCACAATGGCCGGCAACAGCCCGTCGCCCTTACCCCAGTCGAGGTCTGAAAGCTCATCTGGTTTCACAGGCGCACCTCGACACCCTGCGCGCCAAGATATTGCTTCAGCGCCGGGATTCCAATTTGGCCATCGTGGAAAACGCCGGCAGCGAGCGCGGCATCGACTCGCGCGTCCCGAAATACCTGGGCAAAATGCGCCGGCACGCCGGCACCGCCGGAGGCGACCAGCGGCACGTCGCACGCGGTACGCGCCGCGGCCAGTTGGTTCAGGTCATAGCCCAGCCTGACTCCGTCCATGTCCATGCAGTTGAGGACGATCTCACCGGCACCGCGCTGCTGGATTTCTCGCAGCCACGCAAGAGTTTCGCGCCCAGTATTACGGCTGCGGGCCGTATCGCCCGTGTACTGGTGCACGCGCCAGCCGTCGGGTGTGGCCAGGCTGTCGATTCCCACCACGACGCATTGCGTGCCGAAACGCTGTGCCAGGTCATCGATCAACCCCGGACGCTCGAGTGCCGGTGAGTTAATTGAAACCTTCTCGGCGCCACAGCCGAGCACTTCCTCGGCATCTGCAACGCTTCGGATGCCGCCGGCGACGCAGAACGGGATGTCGAGGATACGCGCGACTCGGCGCACCCAATTGCGGTCCACGCCGCGTCCGGCCGGACTGGCCGTGATGTCATAGAAGACGAGCTCGTCGGCGCCATCGTCGCGATAGCGGCTGGCGAGCTCGAGGATGTCGCCAACGACGCGATGATCGCGGAATCGCAGGCCTTTGACGACCCGTCCGTCGCGGACGTCGAGACACGGGATTATGCGGCGGGCAAGAATGGCGCGAGCTCCCGCAGTGGAATGCGATCCTCGATCAGCGCCTTGCCGCTGATGGCTGCAGCGATGCCGATTACGGCGAGTGCATGTAGATCGGCGGCGTCCCGGACGCCGCCGGATGCCTGCCAGGCAAGCGCAGGAAATCGCGCTACGCATTCGCTATATAGGTCGACATTCGGTCCGGCCATGGCGCCGTCACGCGCGATATCGGTGCAAAGCACGTGCCTGAGGCCGGCCCTGGCAAGCCCCTCGACTGCTTCCCACAGCGAGTGCGTCGATTTACGTTGCCAGCCGCGACTCGCTAGGCACGGTGCATGGCCGTCACCGAGACGCACGTCGAGCGCGGCGACGATTCGATCTGCACCGAAGCGCGCGATCCAGTCCGCGAACTCGTCCGGGGACTCAATGGCGACGCTGCCGGCAACCACGCGTTCGACACCGGCCTCCAGGAGCCGCTCGACGTCCGCGCGCCGGCGCACGCCGCCGCCGGCCTGGATACGCAGCCGCTTGAGCGCTACCAGTGAATGCAGTATCTGGTCATTGCCGGCAACTCCGTCGCGTGCACCATCGAGGTCTACGACGTGCACGCGCAGGGCGCCGACGGCGGCATAGTGCGCATAGAGCTGCGCGGGCGTCAGTGGATAGCGTGTCTCGGCCGCGAAATCACCCTGATGCAGTCTCACGACACGGCCGTTGCGCAGATCGATGGATGGCACGAGTTCCATCACGACAGGCCCAGGAAGTTGGCGAGGAATTTCGCGCCGGTCGCAGCCGACCGTTCAGGATGGAACTGTGCGCCGTGGAAATTGCCGCGACTGACGACGGCCGAGAAATCAGCGCCATAGTCGCTGACAGCAACCGTTTCGGCAGAGGGCGTAAGCGCGTAGCTGTGCACGAAATAGGCGTAGTCGCCGTCGCAGATGCCGGCGAGCAACGGGTGATCGTGGAGCGCGCGAAGCCGGTTCCAGCCCATGTGCGGGACCGGCCGGCCCGAGGCAGGCTCGAAGCGGCGAGCGCGACCTGGAAGCACACCAATGCAGCGCGCATCCTGCTCCTCGCTGCTCTCATACAGGAGTTGCATGCCGAGGCAGATACCTAGTACCGGCTGGCTGAGCTGCGGGATCAATGAACTGAGTCCGGCGCCGTCGAGCCGCATCATCGCATCCTGCGCCGCACCGACGCCGGGCAGGATGACATGGGTCGCGGCCTCGATCTCTTTGCTGTCGGCGCTGAGCCGTGGCCGGGAGCCAAGTCTCTCAAGCGCATATTGCAATGACGCAATGTTCGCGCCACCGCTCGCGACGATGACCGGATTCTTCATAGCTGGCCCTTGCTGCTCGGCACCTCGCCACCCTCGTAGCGGATCGCCTGGCGCAGCGCGCGACCGAAGCCCTTGAAGCACACTTCGACCATGTGATGGGTGTTCTCACCGCGCACCTCGATGTGGATCGCGGCACCGAGTGCATCGCCTAGCGAGCGGAAGAAGTGCGGCACCAGTTCGGTTGGCAAGTCGCCGACCCGCTCACGGCCAAAGTGACCGTCGAACACGGCATACGGTCGGCCCGAGAGGTCGATGACGACGCGCGCCTGTGCCTCGTCCATTGGCAGGACGAAGCCGTAGCGCGCGATGCCGGCCTTGTCGCCGAGCGCCTGGCGCAAAGCCTGCCCAAGCGCGAGTGCGCAATCTTCGACGGTGTGATGCTCGTCAATGTGCAGATCACCCTGGCATTGAAGCTGCAGCGCGAAACCGCCATGACGCGCGATCTGCTCTAGCATGTGATCCAGGAACCCGATTCCGGTCGAGATCGATACAGGCGCCGCGCAGTCCAGATTGACCGTGACTTGGATGCGAGTCTCGCGCGTGGGTCGCTCGACGCTCCCGCGCCGCGCGGTGCGCGCCGTCAGCGTGTCTGCGATTGCAGGCCAGGCTTCCGGATCACCGGGCTGGATACGAATCCCGCCCAGACCCAGGCGCTCTGCCAGCAGGAGATCGGTATCGCGGTCGCCGATGACCTGACTTCGGGCACGATCGATCGGCCGGCGAGCGAGGTAGCCATCCACGAGCGCAGTACCAGGCTTGCGGCAAGCGCAGCCCTCGTCGAGACGATGCGGGCAGATCAGGATGTCATCGAAGGTGATTCCCTGCGACTCAAGAACCCGCAGCAGCAGGTTCTGAGGATCGTCGAAGTCCTGCTGCGGGTATGCCGGCGTGCCGAGCCCATCCTGGTTCGTCACCATGACAAAGCGATACCCCGCGTCGCGCAAGCGCAGCAGTGCCGCGATCACGCCGGGCATCAGCCGCAGCTTGCCGATGGCATCGACCTGCTCGTCGGCTGGTTCCTCGATCAGTGTGCCGTCCCGGTCGATGAAGAGCGTCGGGCGAGCGTCGATCATGCTGCCGCCAGACTCATAATGAGCCGGTCATTCTCTTCGGGACTGCCGACCGTGATTCGCAGGCAACCGGCCAGGCGCGGCCGCCGCGAAAAATCCCGCAGCAACAGCCCGTTTCGCGCTGCTGCCGCATACGCGCGCGCAGCATCATCGAACTCGACCAGCAGGAAGTTGGCATCGCTCGGCCAGATCTTGCGGACGAGTGGCAGGGCGATGAGCGCCGCGTGAAGGCGTTTCCGCTCTACAACGAGCCTGCGGACGCGGTCCTGCGTCCGCGCAAGGCGCTCTGGTGCGAGCGCTGCAAATGCCGCCACAATGGTTGGCGCTGTCAGCGCATAGGGCGGGATGATACGTGCGAGCAATCCGATGATGGCAGGCACTGCAAGCACAACGCCACAGCGCGCGCCGGCCAGGCCGTGCGCCTTCGATAAGGTCCGCAGGATCACCAGTTCCGGGTGCCGCGACTGCAAGGCCAGGCAACTCCCGACGCCGGCAAACTCGATGTAGGCCTCGTCCAGCACGACGAGTGCGCGGCCAGCGAGACCGGTCAGCACAAGCTCAATAGCGCCTCGAGCCAGGCTGTTGCCGGTCGGGTTGTTGGGTGAACAGAGAAAGATGATCTTCACACCCGGCGACCAGCCCTTGAGCACGGTGTCAGCATCGAGCCCGAAGCTCCCGTCGAGCGGAACCTCCACGACATCGGCGCCCTGGACCGCCGCCGCGAATCCGTACATGGCGAAAGTCGGCGGGCAGAACATCACGCGGTCGCGGCCGGCCCGACAGAAGGCCCGGACCACAAGGTCGATCCCTTCATCGCTTCCACGGCAGGTCAATACCTGGCCCGGCTGCACTCCGTAGTGCGTAGCGAGCGCGCCGATGAGCGCCTTTGGCTGCGACTCCGAATAGCGGTTTAGCCCCAATGCACCTGCGTCGGCTCCGTCAGCCCATGGATTTTCATTCGCATGCAGGCGCGTGAGCGCTGGCTCCCAGGCTGAATGCGCGTAGGGTTCGAGCGCGCGAATATCCGGTCGCGCGAGATCGAGGACGTCAATCATGCTGCAGCCACCTGGGCGGCCCCGAGGCGCACGGCGACAGCGTGCGCATGCGCATCGAGGCCCTCGAGCAGCGCCAGGCGCTGCGCGACAGGACCGAGCCCCGCGAGTCCGTCGCGTGTGGCCTGCTGCACCGTAATGCGCCGCGTGAAATCCGCGAGCGACAGGCCACTGTACGAGCGGGCGTATCCATAGGTCGGCAACACGTGATTGGCCCCGCTGCAATAGTCGCCCAGCACCTCCGGCGTCCAGTGACCGAGGAAGACCGAACCGGCGCTGGTCACCTGCGCGAGCCACTTGCGCGGCTGCTCGGTCGCGATGATCAGGTGCTCCGGTGCGTAACGATTCGAGACCTCGAACGCGGTTCCGAGGTCGACTACGAAGATCGCACGGCCGTTTGCGAGCGCACCGGAGATTATGGCGCTCCGCTTTCGCTGGCCGGATTGCCGCAGCAGCTCCTCATTGACACGAGGGAACAGCTCGCGTGAGGTTGCGACGAGGATCACTTGCGCGTCCGCGCTGTGCTCCGCCTGGGCGAGCAGATCGGCCGCCACGAAATCAGGCCGCGCAGAGTCGTCGGCGATGACAAGTACTTCGGAGGGACCGGCCGGGAGGTCGCAGGCAGCGCCTTCCGGATCGGCTGCGACCAGCTGCTTGGCGGCAGCAACCCAGGCATTGCCGGGCCCGAATATCTTGTCGACCCGCGGCACGGATTCGGTGCCGTAAGCGAGTGCTGCGATCCCCTGCGCGCCGCCGAGCTTGAAGATCCGCTGCACACCGCAGGCTCGCGCAACGTATAGCACCGCTGGATCGGCACGACCATCGGCGCGCGGCGGTGTGCAAAGTACGCGAATGCGGCAGCCGGCAGTGCGCGCTGGAACGGCAAGCATGATCGCCGTGGACGGCAGCGGCGCGCTGCCGGCGGGCACGTATAGACCAACCGAGTCGATCGGCAATTCGAGTCGCTCACAAACAACGCCAGGCGCCGTTTCGATCGAAAGCGGCGCGCTGCGTTGCGCTTCGTGATAGCGGCCGACCGTCGCGATTGCGATGTCGAGTGCCGCGCGATCGGCGGCGGAGACGGATTCCGCAGCTGACTCGAGTTCCGCGGCGCCCACCTCAAGGGACTCGACGCGCACGCGGTCAAATCGCTCGGTCAGTTCCAGGAGAGCCCGGTCGCCGGACTCCCGGACCTGCTGGATAGTCTCGCGTGCGCGCTCTCGCGTGGCTGCCAGGTCGAGTTGGGCAGGCCGCGCCAGCAGCCGGCGGCGCTGCCCATCATCGAGCTGCGCCCACTCGGAAATCTCGAGCGCCGGCGGCGTCATGCGAGCATCTTCTCGACCGGCAGCACCAGGATGGCCGAGGCGCCGGCGGCCTTGAGGCTCTCCAGCGTTTCCCAGAAAACATTCTCGCGGCAGACGGCGTGCAGGGCGACTCTCTCATCGGTCCCATCAAGTGGCAAGATCGTCGGGTGCTCGTTGCCCGGCAGCAGCTTGGTAATCTGTGGCAGCGCTGATCGTGGGGCGTGTAGCATGATGTACTTGCTACCGTTCACTCGCTGCACGCCGTCCATTCGCACCAGCAGCCGTTCCATCCAGTCGGCTTTTTCGCTCGCAACAGGAACCGGCGTGCGGATCAGCGCCGCGCGACTCTCGAGCACCCGTTCGACTTCGCGCAGACCGTTTGCGGCCAGGGTACTACCGGTCGAGACCAGGTCGCAGATCAGGTCGGCGCGGCCGAGGCGCGGCGCAATTTCGACCGCGCCGGACTGTGCGACAACCTCGGCTGCAATACCTCGCTCAGCGAGCCAGCGGCCGAGCACGAACGGATAGCTGGTCGCGATGCGTCGGCCGCGGAGCGATTCCGGGCCCGCATAGGTCGCCTCCTCCAGCACCGCGATTGCGAGCCGGCATAGCCCGAAGTCGAGTGTCATGACCTGCTCGAAGGGCGTACCGCGACCGCTGGCAGCGAACGCGAGGCGCTTTTCCTCAATCAGGTTCTGCCCAACGATGCCGAGGTCGCAGACGTCGTCCTGCACGAGCGAAGGGATGTCGTCGTCGCGCACCAGCAGAATGTCGAGCGGAAGGTTCTCACCGAAACAGATGAGCTGGTCCTTGCCGCGGCTGTACCTGAGCCCGCAACGCGTTATCAGGTCCAGCGAATTGTCCGTCAGCCGGCCGGACTTCTGGATCGCGATCTTGATCCGTTGTGCCTGGACAGCGCTCATCGTCGGCGACCGTCAGTGAGGCGCGATTCCGCAATTGCGTAGCCGCCGTGGCCGGCCTGCCGGTACCTGGCGACGCGACCAATGGTCGTGACGCTGACACCGGTCTCGCGCTGAATCTCGCGGTACGGGAGCTTTGCGTCCAGAAGGGCCACTACCGCCCAGCGGTCGGCCATTGCCTGCAATTCAGCCGGTGTGCACAGGTCACGGAAAAATGCGCGCAACTCTTCGGTCGTCTCAAGCGTAAGGATCGCGTTGTAGAGCGCCCTCTCGTTGAGGTGCTCCTGGCGCGGGCTGACGGTTAGATGCTCCTTCATGGGGCACCTCGATGTAATAGCCGATTAGTACACTAATACATTAGTTGGGCTGAGGCAAGAAGAGTGCTTGACGGATACCGGCTAAGGGAAAGGCCCATTGACACCGGGGCAACCGCCAGGGCTGGACGTCACGCGATTGGGCTGCCGTACTACTCGCGTCAGGGGGATCCGACGCGCGGTCGGCTAGAAGCGCTCCAGTACGGCTCTGCCCGCCGCGCGGGTATCGGCGGCCACCGTGCCGCGTGGCGCGAGGTCGGGCGTCAGGATGCCCGCCGCGATTGCGCCGGCGACCGCTTTTTCGAGTACCGATGCCTCGGCTTCGAGGCCGAGCGAATGACGCAGCAGCAGCGCGGCACTGCCAATTGCGGCATACGGATTCGCGATACCGCGCCCGGCGATGTCCGGCGCCGAACCGTGGATCGGCTCGTAAAGCCCGCGCGTCCCGTCGCCGATCGACGCGGACGGCAGCAGGCCAAGCGAACCTGCAAGCGCCGCGGCCTCATCGCTCAGGATGTCGCCGAAAAGGTTTTCGGTGACGATGACGTCGTAGCCGGCCGGCCGGCTGAGCAGCAACATCGCTGCAGAGTCGACCAGCTGATGCTCGAGCTGGACATCCGGGAACTCTTCCGCAATGACGCGCGTGACGACCTGGCGCCAGAGCCGCGAGGTCTCGAGCACGTTGGCCTTGTCCACGGATGTGATCTGGCGGCGGCGCGCCCGGGCGAGTCGTCCGGCGACGCGTGCGATGCGCTCGACCTCAGCAATCGTATAACGGCACTCGTCTGTAGCGGTATCACCTTGCCGCAACTGCCGCCCGAAGTAAATCCCTCCAGTCAGCTCGCGGACCACCATCAGATCGACACCCTCGAGCAATTCATCTTTGAGCGGCGAGGCGTGACGCAGCGACGCGTGCGGCACGATCGGACGCAGATTTGCGAACAGGCCGAGTTCACGGCGCAGGCCGAGGATTGCCTGTTCCGGCCGCACCTGCAGCGCCGGATCGGAGTAGCGCGGCGCGCCGATCGCGCCGAACAGGATCGCATCGGCCGCGCGCGCGAGTTCAAGCGTCGGGGCCGGCAGTGGCTCCAGACCGGCATCCATGGCTACCGCGCCAACCGGCGCCTCTATCAGCTCGAAGTCGTGGTGAAACTTCGCAGCAATGGCGCGCAGGCAGTGCACCGCCTCGGCTGTCACCTCGGGGCCGATGCCATCACCTGGCAGAACTGCGATGCGTGCTTTCACCGGGTCGGGGCTCGTTCCCAGGCGTCGATCGCAGATGCACGCGACAGCAAGTAACCCAGTTCGTCGACGCCGTGCACCAGGCAATGCCGCGCGAACACCTCGAGCGGAAATTTCACGCAGCGGCCACCCGGCAGCGTCACCGTCGTCGCCTCGACGTCGATTTCCACCGCTGCGCCCGGGTGGGCGAGCAGCCAGCCGTGCGTACCCTCGTCAACCAGCACGGGCAGCAGCCCGTTCTTGAGCGAGTTGTTGAAAAAAATGTCGGCGATCGCCGTGCTGATCACAGCGCGGATGCCAAAGTCATGAAGCGCCCATGGCGCGTGCTCACGCGATGAGCCGCAGCCGAAATTTCGGCCGGCCACCAGGATCGCGCAGCCGGCCGCTTCCGGGCGATTCAACACGAAATCCGGTCGCGGGTTTCCGTTCGCATCGAAGCGCCAGTCCGCGAACAATGCGCGGCCGAGTCCGTCGCGGCTCGTGGTAGTAAGGAAACGAGCCGGGATGATCTGATCGGTGTCTACGTCAGTAGCCGGCAGCACGACCGTGCGCGAGCGAATATGGTGGATGGCTTGCATGATTCAGTCTCTCCGCCGGTTCATGCCATCAACTCGCGTGGATCGGTGATGCGCCCGGTCACTGCCGCAGCTGCCGCGGTCGCGGGACTTGCGAGCAGTGTCCGCGCTCCCTGCCCCTGGCGACCCTCGAAATTCCGATTACTGGTGCTGACGACGTAATGGCCAGCAGCGGCCGTGTCACCATTCATGCCGATGCACATGGAGCAGCCAGATTCCCGCCATTCCGCGCCGGCCGCGGTGAATACGTCGTGCAGGCCTTCGGCTTCGGCCGCGCGCTTGACCTGCTGCGACCCCGGAACAACCAGCATGCGCACGCCGCGCGCGACCTTGCGATCGCGCAGCAGGTCGGCCGCGGCTCGCAGATCCGATAACCGGGAATTCGTGCAGCTACCGATGAACACGACGTCGACCCGCTTGCCTGCGAGCACTTCGCCCGGCTCGAACCCCATGTAGCGCAATGCCTTCAGGAACGCCTCATCCTCGCGTTGCGGGATGCGGCCGCCGATCGGGACCACCATGCCAGGATTCGTGCCATAGCTGATCATCGGCTCGACCAGACCGGCATTCAGCGTTACAGCGCTGTCGAAGGCAACACCCACATCGCCGGGCAGGCGCCGCCAGTCATCCAGCGCTCGTTCCCATGCCGCTCCGACCGGCGCGCGCGCACGGCCGCGCAGATACTCGAACGTCGTCTCATCCGGTGCGATCATGCCGGCTCTGGCGCCGGCCTCGATCGACATGTTGCAGACTGTCATGCGCTCGTCCATCGACAACCCACGAATCGCCTCGCCGCAATATTCGATGACCTGCCCCGCCCCACCTGCGACGCCGATTTGGCCGATGATCGCGAGCACGAGGTCCTTCGCGCCGACCGCGGCAGCAAGCCTTCCGCTGACCTCGACGGCAAGCGTCTTCGGCTTGCGCTGAAGCAGGCACTGGGTCGCTAGCACGTGACCAACCTCGGTCGTACCGATACCAAAGGCGAACGTGCCAAACGCACCGTGCGTGCTGGTGTGGCTGTCGCCGCAAACAATTGTCATGCCAGGCTGCGTCGCGCCGAGTTCCGGACCGATGATGTGCACGATGCCGCGCCGCTCATCCTTGAGCCCCAGCAGATCGATTCCGAATTCTGCCGCGTTGCGCTCGAGCTCGGCAACCTGCCGCGCGGCCGATTCAATCCGGATCGGCACGCCGCCGAAAACTTGCTGCGGATCCGTTGGCGTTGAGTGATCCAGCGTCGCGAGCGTCCGATCCGGCCGGCGTACGGAAATGCCGCGCCCGCGCAGCAGTGTGAAGGCCTGAGGCGAGGTGACCTCATGCACCAGGTGCAGGTCAATGTAGAGCACGGCCGGTGTCTCGGCAGTTTCCGGCATGACCTCGTGGGCCCGCCAGATCTTCTCGAACATCGACAGCGCGGTCATGCGGCCCCCAGTTGCAATCGACGGCCGCTGCGCCGGGAAAGCTCGATGCGGTTGACCACTTCCAGAAATGCGCGCACGCCGGACTCGATGATGTTGGTACTGACGCTGCTGCCGCGATAGGTGCGGTTATCGCACTCGACGGTGACCAGCGCCTCGCCCTGTGCATCCTCACCCTCGCTGACGCTGCGTACTTCGAACTTGCGCAGCCGGACCGGCAGCCCGATGGCCTGCTCGATCGCGGTCAGTGCGGCATCCACCGGCCCGTCGCCGGTAGACGACTGCTCGATGCGCCGTCCATCCGCGTGGGTGAGTACGACGGTGGCTCGCGCGTCTTCGCCGGTCACGGCGGACGTGGCTAGCCGCTCGAGGGCCCACGGTCCGCCGGAATCTCCCTCGACACTCAGCACAAGCGCCTCGATGTCGCCGTCGCACAACTCCTTCTTGCGATCGGCCAGTGCCTTGAAGCGCGTAAAGATCCGGCCAAGCTCCTCTTCGTCCAGCTCGAAGCCGAGTTCGCGGACGCGCTCGCGAAACGCGTGTCGACCGCTGTGCTTGCCGAGCACCAGGTTGCTGCGCGATAGCCCCACGTCCTGCGGACGCATGATTTCGTAGGTCGAGGCGTGACGCAGCATG